>DWZJ01000039.1 GCA_019118245.1 Candidatus Oscillibacter excrementigallinarum | reverse complement strand
CATACTCCGGGTGCTTCTCGATCACCGGCTCCAGAGAGGAGAACACCTCCTCCACCGTCTGGACGAACTCCGGCTCGTCGCCGTGCTTGTGCTTCACGTTCTCGATCACGCTGGCAAGATATGCGTTCATTGCATCTTTCCTCCAATCCAAAACCTGAAAGCTACGGGTCCTTCTGTTCCATCCCGCAAGATTGCGGTTTCCTCCGGCATCCGTCTCTGACCGCCGTTTCACGCTCCCATACAGGCCGTCAGGCAGTATACCAGGCTGCCTGCTGGGTTGTCCTTCGCATATTGATTGTAGCAAAAAAACACAGTCTTGGGAAGCCCCCCTTGTATAAAAAGTACAGTTTTCTTGCGAAATTTTCGATATTTTCCTTTATTTTCCATAAATCGCATATGAAAGGTCGCGCGCATACGAGCGATCATATCGTCGATTTGATGAATCTGTCCGCGCAGGCGCAGCGGCTATCCCGCTCCGGTCTCCCACGCACGTGTCCTTGACCGCTGGGCCAAAAAACAGGCCAGGCGTTTCCGCCTGGCCTGGGAGAGCGCCGCGCACAGCGGCGGAGAGATCAGGACTGCGCCCGATAGAGGAAGGTAACGATCTGCGCCCGGGTGCAGGTCTCATCGGGTGCGAAGGTGCTGCCGGTGGTGCCCTGGGTCACACCGCCGTGGACCGCCCAGCTCACCGCGTCCTCATAGTAGGCATCCTCCGCCACATCCCGGAAGGGATGCTCCTGAGACACCTGGGGAGCGCCGTTGGCCCGCCACAGGAGCACGGCGGCCTGGCCCCGGGTGCAGAGGGCGTCAGGGGCAAAGGTGCTGCCAGTGACGCCGGTGGTGATGCCCTTCTCCACCGCCCAGAGGACCGCGTCATAATAGTAAGCGCTGCTGCTCACATCCGTGAAGGGATTCTCCCGGGATGCGGGCTCCGGAGAGCCATTGGCCCGCCACAGGAAGGTCACGAGCTGGGCCCTGGTGCAGCCCCGGCCCGGTGCGAAGGTGCTGCCGGTGACGCCGGAGGTGATGCCCTCTTCCGCGGCCCAGAGGACCGCATCATAATAGTAAGCGCTGTTGCTCACATCGGTAAAGGGCAGCTTCTCCGGCTCCTCCACCCGGGCAAAGGAAGCGGACACGTTGACCCGGCTGCCCGGCATGACGAAGGTGTAGCGTCCCTCGCCGGCGCTGCGGGTCTCGACCGCATCGCCCCGGCTGTCGGTAACGGTCAGCTTCTTCAGTTCATAGCCAGACTTGGGGGTCACGGTGATGGTCACCGTGTCGCCCTTGTCGGCCCGGCCGGGATTCACCCGCAGGGTGCCGCCGGAGACCCGGTCCACGGTGATAAGGTAGTCGCCGTCCGTATCGCCGCTGTCGGAATCACCGGAGCTGCTCTCCTGCTCCCACTGGGCATAGAGGGTGGCCGCGGCGTCAAAGGTGGTGTCCTCGGTGACCGCAGTGCCGCCGCTGGCGGCGGTGGACCAGCCCGTGAAGCGGTGGCCCTCCCGCACCGGCACGGGAAGGGTCCCTACCGCCGCGCCGCTGGCCACAGCCAGAGTTTTCACCTGACAGGAGCCGCCGGCGGGATCCAGAGTCAGGATCACCGTCTGGTCCGGGTCCACGAACGCCTCCACATCCGCGGTGGTGAAGCTGCCGCCGGTGACGGAGATGCTGCCGGAGCCGCTGTTGGACACCTGGCCCGTCACTGTGCCGCCGGTGATGGCCACGTCCGCCCCGGCCTCGTTGGACACGCTGGCGATGGTGCCGCCGTTGATGGTGAGGGTGCCGCCGGTGGAGGCCCCCTGGGTCTTGATGTTCTGGAAGCTGCCGCTCTCCACCGTCAGGCTGCCGGAGCCATCCTGGCCCTCAAAGACCACGGAGTCGCCCTCCGCGATCTCCGCATTGGACAGCGTGACGCGGCTGCCCTGGTCGATGTTGATGCCCCACTGGTTCCCGGAGGTGGTCAGGCCATTGACGGACAGCTCCGTGTTGTTGACCACCAGGGCATACCAGCGGCAGTTGGAGATCGTCACGTTCTCCAGAGACAGCGTTCCGGCGTGATAGACGTTCAGCCCATGCTTGGCGGCGCTGCCGCCGTCCAGGGTGATGTCCCGCAGGGTCACCGCTGCGCCGTCCTGGACGTTTACCAGGCTGGGGCCGCCGCCGTTGTCGCCGGAGACAGCAAAGGTGCCTTCCTTGGCAAACAGCCGGTGGCCGCCGCCGTCCAGGGTCACGCTCCTGGAGATCGTCAGGGCGCTCTGGCTGTTTGCCAGTCCGGTGGCGTCCAGCTCCACGTCCCGCAGCAGCTGGATAACGTCGTTCTCCTCCGCCGCGGCGATGGCTGCCTCCAGAGTGTCATAGGGGGTGCCGTTGATCTCCGCGGCGGAGCTGGTCTGCTCCGCTCCATCGTGCTCCGCCTCGTCCTCCATATCTGCCTGCGGGATGTCCGCTTCCGTCTCGCCGTCGGTCACGGTCTGGACCAAACCTGTCTCCGGCATGGTGGTGCTCCGGGCCGCCGCCGCGTTGGCAGGCAGCATGGAGGCCAGCAGGCTCAGGGTCAGCAGGCCTGTTACAAGTTCTCTTCTCATGGATGTGATTCCTCCTGGGTGGGTTGTAGGCAAGTCTCTGTGAAACACATCTCTCCGGGCCGGCAGGGGCCCCTGATGTACAGGCCGTGGAAGGGGCCCCATATTTTCAAAAATCACCTGGGATCCGGGAGAGTTCTTTCAAAAAGCTCGTCTCAAATCCTAGCACGGCACTTTCATATCTGCAAGGACCTTGTTTTTCCATTCCGCCGGAAGGATCTGGAACGCCCGCTGTCCGCCTTCGCCCGCAGGGGACCGGGACTGCCGCCGGCGGAAGGATCCGGATGTGCCTCCATCCATTGCCATCCTCCTCTGAAGCCGCAGCCCCTCTGCTCCGCATCCCCGCCGCCCGTTTCCGCCCGGAAATGTAAGGTGTTTGTTAAATAATTCGCAAGAGTTTGCAAGAGCCCTTGCAGAGGGATTTTCAGAAGGCTATACTCACTTTTCGAAGGGGAAGCTCTTTTTCCAAATCAGAAATTAAGAGGAAGGATCGACATGAACATCAAGAAGAGACTTCTGGTGGGGGGCGTGTGCGGCGCGCTGCTGATCGGAACCATGGTCCCCGCCCTGGCCGCCACCGTCCACTACAACGACGGCGCCACCGTGGGCGGCAGCGCCGCGTGGACCGCATGGACGGAGGAGTGGAACACCGTCGCCACGGACTACACCCAGGTGTCCCTGACTCCTGGCGAGGATGAGACCGAGCTGAACTTTGCCTGGTACAGTCTGGACAATGGCTCCGCCGCCACGCCCGTGGTGCACTTCGGCACCAGCCGGAACAGCCTCACCGCCTACACCGGCACCGCCGGCGACGTGGACACCAGCCTCACCGGCGGCGTGGCCTATCACTACAACCACGTCACCGTCACCGGTCTGGAGCCCAACACCACCTACTACTACACCGTGGAGAAAAACGGCGAGCAGACCGAGGTGGAGACCTACGAGACCCAGAGCTTTGACACCGTGAAGATGCTGTATGTGGGCGACCCCCAGATCGGTGCCTCCAAGGGCCAGCCCCAGGGCAGCGAGACCCTGGCCGCCGAGTCCGGCGCAGCCAACACCGCCGCCCGGAACGACGCCTTCGGCTGGAACCGGACTCTGGAGGCCGCTCTGGCCCAGGATCCCGACGTGAGCTTCATCATCTCCGCCGGTGACCAGGTCAACAAGACCGGCCAGGCCAAGGAGGAGGAGTACGCCGGCTATCTGAGCCCCGACGCGCTGGCCGTCCTGCCCGTGGCCACCACCATCGGCAACCACGACTCCCTGAATGCCGACTATATGTATCACTTCAACAACCCCAACGCCACGGAGTACGGCGCCACGGAGGCCGGCGGCGACTATTACTACTCCTACGGCAACGGCCTGTTCATCGTGCTGAACACCAACAACTACAACGTGGCGGAGCACGAGCAGGCCATCCAGGAGGCCATCGCCTCCGATCCCGACGCCGCCTGGCGGATCGTCACCATCCACCAGGACATCTACGGCTCCGGCCTGGATCACTCCGACACGGACGGCATGATCCTCCGGACCCAGCTGACCCCCATCTTCGATGAGTACGACATTGACGTGGTGCTCCAGGGCCACGACCACACCTACAGCCGCTCCAAGCTGCTGTACGGCGACGGCCAGACCCACGGCGCCTATGAGTTCCGGCTGAACGCAGACGGCAGCGACTACGACTGGGATCACGCCTACGACATCAACGAGAACACCCAGATCCCCCTGTACCCCGACGACGCCGCCGGCCAGACCCTGCTGGACACCTTCCAGGCGGACAACCACTGCTACACCATTGAGACCACTGTGGGCAACACCGTGGTGAATCCCAACGGCACGCTGTACATGACCGCCAACTCCGCCTCCGGCTCCAAGTACTACGAGCTGATCTCCGCCCAGCAGGACTACATCGCCGAGCGCAGCCAGAACTGGCTGCCCAGCTGGTCCGTCATCACCCTCAGCGCCGATTCCTTCTCCATCGACACCTATCAGCTGACCGCTGACGGCCAGACGGAGAAGATCGACGAGACCTTCACCATCCGCAAGACCGGCGACGGTGAGAGCCTGACCGCTCCCCTGACCCGGGCCGAGGCCGTCCAGCGCCTGTATGACGATGCCGGCCGTCCCGCCGTGTCCTCCGCCGCCGGCTTCTCCGACGTGAGCGCCGACGACTCCTATCTGGACGCCGTGGCCTGGGCCAGAGCCCAGGGCATCGTCAAGGGCGTCACCGGCTCCAGCTTCGCCCCGGATGAGATCATCACCCAGGCCCAGTTCGCAGCCATGCTGACCCGCTATGCCGCCGTGGAGGGCAAGTCCGGCGCCTCCCGGGACGCCACGCTCTCCCAGGGCATGGCCTATGCTGAGAGCCATGGCCTGCTGACCGGCAGCACTGTCACCGCCGCCAGCGCGGACTATGCCCTGACCAAGCTGGGCTGAGCCCTTTCCCGCATCCCCTTCAGTCTCTCCGCAGGCCGCGGGCCTGCGGAGAGACGCTGTGTTTTGCGCGGTCCGCTCCGGGCCGTCTACATCTGAAAGAAACGAGGTCTGTTCCCTTGAAGCTCTTGACACAACGTTTGGATTGGAAGCGCTTTGTGCCGCCCCTGGTGCTGCTGGCGCTGTTTTTGGTGCTGGTGGTCCGCCTGAACCAGGTGGACAAGGTGGCACTGGTCTCCCGGGAGGGGCAGACCTTTGAAAAAGGTGTGGTGACGGAGATCATCCAGGACAACCTGCAGCCCAACGGCACCCGGGTGGGCGAACAGGTGGTCCGGGTCCGCATGACCAGCGGTGAGCTGGAGGGCCAGGAGATCGAGACCACCTCCAGCTCCGGCTTTCTCTTCGGCGCCCCCTGCACCGTGGGGATGCGGGTGGTGGTCATGCAGAGCCTGGCCGGGGACACGGTGGTGTCCAGCGTCTACTCCCAGGACCGGGAGTTCCAGATCATCTGCTTCGTGCTGCTGTACCTGCTGGCCCTGTGCGCCATCGGCGGCTGGCAGGGGGCCAAGGGGGCACTGAGCCTGGTGTTCACCTTTGCCTGCATCATCTGGGTGTATCTGCCCATGGTGTACCGGGGCTGGTCTCCCTTCTGGAGCGCCGTGCTGGTGTGCGCCGTCACCACGGTGGTGTCCATGTGGCTGCTGGGCGGCCCCACCCGCAAGACCCTGGTGGCCACCGCCGGCACTGTGGCCGGTGTGGTGATGGCAGGGGTGTTCGCCTCCCTGTTCTCCTTCTCCACCGGCGTCACCGGCTGGAACGTCAGCGACATCGAGAGCCTGATGACGCTGTGGAGCACCTCCGGCATCCAGGTGGGCGGCCTGCTGTTCTCCGGGCTGCTGATCTCCGCCCTAGGGGCCATGATGGACGTGGGGATGTCCATCGCCAGCGCCATGGCGGAGATCCAGGGCCAGTCCCCGGATATCTCCCGGGCCGACCTGTTCCGGGCCGGGATGCGTGTGGGCCGGGACATGATGGGCACCGACTCCAACACGCTGATCCTGGCCTTCGCCGGGGGCAGCATCTCCATGCTGGTGCTGGACTACGCCTACGACCTGCCCTGGCTGCAGATCATCAACTCCAACAACATCGGCATCGCCATCATGCAGGGGCTGTCCGGCAGCTTCGGCGTGATCCTGAGCGTGCCGGCCACGGTGGCCATCGCCACGGTGCTCTACACCCTGCCGGCCCGCTCCCGGCGGGAGACGGCGGAGCAGGCCTGAGCCGCCCACGATCGGACCATACCGTGCCAAAAGCCCCGGAGGGGCCGGAATATCCGGTCCCTCCGGGGCTCGTTTTCTGAATCCGACAACGCCGGGTCAGTCGGACTCCGCGGCCACCCGGACTGTATAGGGCTGGTTGGGGTCCGCCAGGCAGTCCTGCCCCAGCAGCTCCCACAGCCCGTCGTCAAAGGGCCGTCCCTGGTCCAGGTTGACGGCCGCCGCCACCGCCGCCCGGGCCTGGAGGCCGGTGTTCCGGTCCACGGTCAGATACAGGCTGCCGTCCTCCACCGCGGCGGTCCCCTGGGCGGTGTGGTCCACGCTGACGATGGGCGATGCGGCGGGGTCCCGGCCGGCGGCTTCCAGGGCGTCGATCACTCCCAGGGCCATCTCGTCGCTGTCGCAGATGACACAGTCAAAGTCCACGTCCTCCGCCAGCAGCGCCGCCATGTCCCTGCGGGCCGCCGCCCGGCTGGGGCCGCAGACCTGGTCGTCCGCCGCCGCGATGGGGAAAAAGCCGTCGTACAGCAGCATCTGGACCGCGGTGTCGGACCGGGCGTCCGTGCCCGCGCCCTGGAACAGCAGGCAGCGGATCTCCGTCCCCTGGTCCGTCTCCCAGAAGTAGTCCGCCAGGGCCTGTCCCTGGAGCACGCCGCTGCCGGCCTCGTCGGCCCCCACCAGCACCAGCCGCTCATCCAGGATGGCCGTCTCCGGCGCCCGTCCGATCAGGACCACGCCGGCATCTCCCACGATGCCGGCGATCTTGTCTGACGCCTCGCCGCCGGTCAGGTCCACCAGCAGCGTCCCGATCCCCTCCGCCAGGGCCTGGTGGACCTGGCGGAGCTGGGTCTCCGGGTCATTTCCCGCGTCATAGCACCGCACCTGATAGCCCCGGGCGTCGGCCTCTGTCACGATGGCCGCCTTCAGCTCCGCCGTCGCGGCATCTTCCCGGGACAGCAGCAGGCCCAGGACCTGGGGTTCCGCCGCCCGGAGCTCCCTCGTCCGGGTCTCCGGAGCCGCGGCGTTCCCGCCGCAGCCGGTGCACAGGGCGGCCAACACAGTTAGCAGTATGACGGCGGCAGCCATCCTTCTCCGGTCGTATTTCATGGCATCTCCTCCACTTCATCCTTCTGCCGTTAGGATGCTGGTTTGGGGATGCAATTATACCTTCCATTTAAGAGAGGGCTGCCTTCAGCTGCTCCCACCACTCCACGGCCTTGAATTTCAGCACGTAGCCGCTGTCCTCCTCGGTCATCAGGCCCACCTGGTCCTCCGTGAGGCCCGCGGCCAGAGCCGTCTCGGGCACATCCGCGGAGGCGGCGGTGCACAGGGGCGGGAACACCACGCACCACCAGTTCTGCCCGGCACCCTCCCCGATCAGGATCCGCAGGGCCAAATACTCCCCGGCGGGCAGGGAGAAGCCGTCATACTCCTTGGTGGGGAACGAGGTGTCCTCCAGCTCCGCCGTCACAGCGTAGGAATATCCATTGGCCCGGACCGTCTCCTCCGCGATGGTCTCCAGCTCCGGCAGGCTCTCCCGCAGGAGGGCCTCCGCCTCCGCCCGGCTCTCCGTCTGCTCCAGCAGTGCCGTGGCCCGCTCCAGCACCACGTCCCGGACCAGGAGCTTCAGCGCCTGGTCCTCCTCTGAATCGGAGTTGGCCAGCACGTGGAGCCGCACCACCCGGTCCGCCAGATCCCGCTGGGTGTTCAGGGCCCAGGCGCCGGTCAGCAGGAACACCGCCGTGCCCAGCAGCAGGGCCAGTTCCACGATCCGCAGGGTCCTTCGCGTACGTGTTACAGCCGTTTTCATCTTCATTTCCGTCCTTTGCTATGTAGCCCTCTCGGGCCCGTTTCTCCGCAGTATGGACGGAAATTTCGACTTCTATTCCGTTTCTCCGAATTTTTTCACCGGCGCGGCCAGATAGGTCTGCCGGTACGTCCCTCGCAGGGCCTCCGCCGCCCGGTCCGCCTTGTCCGAATCGTCAAAGAGGCCGAACACCGTGGGGCCGGAGCCGCTCATGGCGGCCCCCAGGGCGCCGTGCCGGAGCAGGGCGGCCTGGATGGCACGGATCTCCGCCCCCTCCTCCGCCGTCAGCACCTGCTCAAAGACGTTGCCCAGGCATCCGGCCACGGCGGGCAGATCTCCCCGGGCCAGGGCCGCCTCCATGGCCGCCGTGGACGGCCGGGGCCCCAGCTCCGCCCCGTCCACCCGTGCGAACAGCTCCGGCGTGGGCAAGCCGAAGTCCGGCTTGCACAGCACGATGGCGCAGCCCGGCAGGGGCGGCAGGTCCGTCAGCACCTCGCCCCGGCCCTCCGCCAGGCAGGTGCCGCCGTGGACGCAGAAGGGCACGTCGCTGCCCACCGCCAGGCCCATCTCCTCCAGGGCCTGCCGGGGCAGCTCCGGGGCATACAGGGCCCGGAGGCCCCGCAGCACCGCCGCCGCGTCGGCGCTGCCGCCCCCCAGCCCGGCGTAGGCCGGGACGCGCTTGACGAGCCGCACACGCAGCCCCGGCATAGGGCGGCCCAGGTACCGGAAAAACGATTCCGCCGCCCGCTGTTCCAGGGTGGGTTTTCCCGCCGGCAGGGCGATGCCCTCCGCCAGCAGGGCGAAGCCGTCCCCGGTCTCTGTCACGGTCACTGTGTCCCCCAGGGACACGGACTGCATCACCATCCGCAGGTCGTGATAGCCGTCGGCCCGCCGGCCCAGGATGTCCAATGTCAGGTTGATCTTGGCCGGGGCCTCCAGTGTGATGGTCTTCATTCTTCCACCTCCCGCGGGCCGCGGCCCGCTGTCTGGGTCCAGTATAGCACAGAAGCGTGAACTGAATCTTCCCCGCAACCGGCCGGTTGCGGAAAGTTGGTGGACACAGTCGGGAACATCTGCTGTGCAGCTGGAGTGCGTGGACGGCCAGACGACCTCTGCCTTTTGCTGCAATGTGATCGATCAGGATTCGGCCTTTTGACAGCGCGCTCAATTCTATGTAAAATCTCACAATTCCTCTTCCATTTCCCGAAAAGATATGGTACAATTTATACACAGAACAGAGGAGGTGGAATGAATTGTTTGGGCAGGCCGCCCAAACAGCGTCAGAAAGGAGCATCGTATGCTGGACATCCTGTTTTTGAGCGGAAGCACACTGCTGTATGCAGCCCTGTTCCTGCCGGTCATCACGATCCTGTCCCTCGCCGTGCTCTATTTTGCGTATGAAGCCATCCAGAAGTTCCGGAGGCGGAGAGGCCTGTTCTAATGGCGCTCTCCCCAAAAGCCGCGGCGGTCCCGCGGCTTTTGTCTTGTCCGCGCAGAAACAGCGCCGCAGGCAAAAGCCTGCGGCGCGTTCCGTATCTGTGTGGTGCGTGTTACTTGATCTTCCGGGCCTCCACGTAGTACCGCTTGTCCTGGGCGTGGCCCATGGAGAAGGTCTTGCGGGGCAGGACGCCGTCAGCCATGACGGTCTTGAACAGCTGCTCCTTGCCCATGGCCGGCAGCTTGAAGCCGATGTTGCCGGGCTTGCTGCCCAGCTCGTCGGTGACGGCGTCGCCGTGGATATAGTCCACCTCGCCGCCGTGCTCCTTGAGGTACGCGTCCAGGAAGGCCTGGAGGGTCCCCACCGCCAGCTGCATTTTGGGCTGGGGAACGGTGATGGTGCCGGTGTGGCCGGCGTAGGTGTAGGCGATGGTGTGGCCCTCGCCGGTCCCCTCGTGAGCGCCGGGATAGCAGGCCTTGAACGCCTCCAGCACCTTTTCCGGCTCCACGCCGAAGACACAGCGGTGAATGGGCTCGAACTGGAGGGCGTCGTCGTGGTTGTTCACCACCTCCACCAGGGCGTACCGGGCGGGCAGCGTAGCCCACTGGTCCTCCGGCGTCACCTTTTTCAGGTTCTCATAGCACTGCTTGGCGGTGGCCAGGGAGTGGTTGCCGTCGCCCACGGCGAACAGCAGCGGCGCCGCGTCCTTCAAGCCGTATTTCTTCTCCATGGCCTCCGGCGTACACATGGCCGTCAGGGCGTCCGCCACCGCGTCCATCTGTTCCGGCGTCAGCTTCCACCCCTTCAGGCGGCCGCCGCCCTGCTGGAGGTCGAAGTCGTACAGCTTCTCCATGCCGTCCGTCCCGGCGGTCAGGGGCTCGATGACGGTCCGGTCCGGGTCGTCGATCAGCAGCATCACGTGGGGCAGCTCGATGGGGGCGTCCTGCCGGACCCGCACCCGGGGCGGGATGCGGGAGAGCACCGTCCCCTCCGTGGCCCGGATCAGGGCGCCGGAGCCGGGAGTGAAGTCATACTGGTCCAGATCCACCATGCCGATGAGGCCGTGGCGGACCTTGCCGTCGGACTGGGTCCGCTCGATATAGAACAGGGACTCCGGCAGGGTCTGGAACACGCCCGCATCCAGATACCGGTTCATGGCGCCGTTGATGGCGGCGATGTGGTCGTCCACGTCCGGGTCGTTCAGCTTGGCCTCCGGCAGGATCAGCCGGAGGGTGGAAGGATCGTCTCCCACCGTGTCCTCCACCGCCTGCCAGTACTCCGGCTGGGAGGTGAACTGGTCACAGGCCACCACAGCCCATTTCGTCATGTCCGCATCCTTGGGCAGCAGGATGTCCGCGGGATAAAAGCCCAGCTTCTGGAATTTCTCGTTCATGTCGCGTCCCCTTTCTTGCAGAACGTCTGTTACAGTGCCGCCTTGATGGCCGCCAGCAGGTCGTCGAACTCCTCATAGGCCGGGATCTGGGGGTAGTCCTTCTTGATCTGCTCCGTGCTCTTGAACAAAAAGCCCGCCTTGCTGGCCTGGATCATCCCCAAGTCGTTGAAGCTGTCGCCGCTGGCGATGGTGTCGTACCCGATGGACTGGAGGGCCTTCACCGTGGTGAGCTTGGATTTCTCGCACCGCATCTTGTAGCCGGTGATCTCGCCGTTCTCCGCCACCTCCAGGGAGTTGCAGAAGATGGTGGGCCAGCCCAGCTTCTCCATCAGGGGCTTGGCAAATTCCTCAAAGGTATCGCTCAAAATAATGACCTGGGTGGTGGCCCGCAACTCGTCCAGGAACGCCTTGGCGCCGGGCAGCGGGTCGATTTTGGCAATGGTGGCCTGGATCTCCTTGAGCCCTAAACCGTGCTCCTTCAGGATGCCCAGCCGCCAGGTCATCAGCTTATCGTAGTCCGGCTCGTCCCGGGTGGTGCGCCGCAGCTCCGGGATGCCGCTGGCCTCCGCAAACGCGATCCAGATCTCCGGCACCAGGACGCCTTCCATATCCAAGCATACAATATTCATATCGTCTCCCCTTTTGTCAGTCGGTCTGCGCGGCTCCGCCGCGGGCGAAATCAGATGTTCGCTGATTCGATTATACCGTTCCCGTCTTTTCTTTGCAATCCGATTTACAAATTTTGTAGGGGCCGGCGGACATTGCCAGCCGCATAGTTTTCTCCCCGGCGGACACACTAACGCCAAATCCCTGCTGGAAGGCATAAAGGAGGTTTTTCGCATGGTGATTGACAAGATCGCACTGACACTGGCCATCATCGGCGCGCTGAACTGGGGCGCCATCGGCCTGTTTGGCTTTGACGCGGTGGCGTTTTTCTTCGGCGGCCAGATGGCCATGATCTCCCGCATCATCTACGCCCTGGTGGGCCTGGCGGGCCTGTGGTGCATCACGCTGCTGTTCCGCTCCTCCGACGAGGAGACGGGCCACGCCAGGCACACCGCCTGACGTCCACCCATCATCTGCAAGTGCAGGGAGCCGGCCAAAAGGCCGGCTCCCTGTATGCTCCAGAGCAGTGTTGTCAGGACGGGCGGTCCTCCTTCCGCTCCCCCTCCCTTAAATACTTCTGGTCCTTGGCCAGCAGCTTTTCGGAGACGATATCCAGCTGCTCCATCTTGTCATAATGGTCCACCAGATTGCCGTCCGTCCGGCTGACCACCTGGTCGTCATGCCGGAACACCAGCTTCAGCAGAACGGGCGTCAGGATCGTGCCGCCCACCACGGTGATGATGACCGGGGCCATCATGGCGCTGGACAGCACGCCCAGCTCCAGTCCCCGGTTGGCCACGATCAGGGCCACCTCGCCCCGGCACACCATGCCCACACCCACCTGCAGGCTCTCCTTGCCGGTGAAGCGGCACAGCTTGGCGCCCAGGCCGCAGCCGATGATCTTGGTGATGATGGAGACCAGCAGCAGGAGGACGGAGAACAGCACCAGGCTGCCGGACATCCCGCTGATCTCCGCCTTGATGCCCACGCTTGCGAAGAACACCGGCGTCAGCAGCAGGAAGCTCAGGGGCTCGAATTTGGACTGGATATAGGTGGACTTGGGGGTGCAGGAGATCACCAGACCCGCCACATAGGCGCCGGTGATGTCCGCCACACCGAAGAACTCCTCCGCGCAGTATGCCATCACCAGGCACAGCACAAATGCCAGCACCGGATAGCGCCGCCGCTCCCGGCCCCGGTCCAGGGCCATCAGCCAGCGGAAGAACCTCAGGGCGACAAAGGAAGCCACGGCGGCGAAGACGAAGAACAGCACGATCTTCAGCAGCACCAGCAGGATGCTCTCCTGCCCGCCGGCCACGCTGCTGACGATGGTCAGGGCGATCAGGCCCAGCACGTCGTCGATGAGGGCCGCCGCCAGGATGGTGTTGCCCACCTTGGTGTCCAGCTTGCCGATCTCCTTCAGCGTCTCCACCGTGATGCTGACGGAGGTGGCGGTGAGGATGGTGCCGATGAACACATCCTCCAGGAACCCGGTGGTCTCGATCATACCGGTCCGTCCAGCGAGCATGGCCAGCCCCGTGCCCAGGATCAGCGGCACGATGACGCCCAGCAGGGCCACCAGGAAGCCCGCCTTGCCGCTGTGCTTCAGCTCCTGGATGTCCGTGCCCATGCCGGCGGAGAACATCAGCACGATGACGCCCAGCTCGCTGAGCTGGGTGAGGAACTCCGTCTCCGTCAGTACATTCAGCACCGCCGGACCCAGGATCAGGCCCGCCACCAGCGCGCCCACCACCTGGGGCATCTGGATCCGCTTCGTCAGGATCCCCAGCACCTTGGTGCTGAACAGGATCAGCGCCAGATCCAGCAAAAAATGATAGGACATTTCCGCCCCTCCTCTTCCGCGGCCTTCCGCCGCCCTGAATTTCGTTGGGGCTTTATTGTAGTCCTTCCGCCGGGATTTGCAAGAGACGTTTCCTACAAAAGCGTTCTCTTTTTCCACCTGTTTTTCTGTAAAAAGTCCTGCTGAAATTATCGGATTTTCACAATCCCTTTACGGCTTTGCCAGCTTTTTCACCAGCTCTCCCGCCGGCGTCACGTTCACGGTGCGGCAGGTGGAGTAGATCACCATGCCGGGCCGGGCGCCGGCGGGCTTCTTCACATTCTTCACCGCCGTGTAGTCCACCGGGACGTTGCCGCTGTCCCGGGCCTGTGAGAACCAAGCCGCCAGCTTGGCCGCCTCCACGATGGCGTCGTCGTCCGCCTCCCGGCCCTCGGTGCAGAGGATCACATGGGAGCCGTGGATCTTCTGGGTGTGGAGCCAGATGTCCCTGGGGCCGGCGGACTTCGTCAGCTTGTCGTTCTGGCGGTTGTTCCGGCCCACCAGCACCCGGAAGCCGGAGGTGGTGCGGAACTCCAGGGGCTTGGCGGGGCGGCTGAGCTCCTTCTTCCCCTGCTTGCGGAGGAAGCCCGCGTCCCGCAGCTCTCCCCGGATGTCCAGGAAGTCCTGCTCCGTCTCTGCCCGGCTCAGTTCCTCCAGCACGCTCTCGATATAGTCCAGATCCCTGCGGGCAATGGCTATCTGCTCCGTCAGGTACTTCTCCGCCGTCTTGGCCTTGGTGTAGCGCTTGTAGTACTTGGCGGCGTTCTGCTGGGGCGTCAGCAGCGGGTCCAGGGGGATGGCGATGGTGCCGCCCGCCGGGTCGTAAAAATTCTCCGTCTCCAGCCTGCCGGCGCCCCGCTCCATTCGGTAGAGATTGGCGGTGATCAGGTCGCCGTAGATCCGCAGCTGTTCCCGGTTTTGGGTCTCGGCGTAGTCCTTCTCCTGCATGGCCAGCTTCCGCCGCAGGCGGTCCCGGGCAGTGGTGGCGGTCCGCAGCAGGTCCGCCCCCCGCTGGTGCACCCGCTCCTGCTGTTCCCGGAGGGCGTAGAAGTCGTCCATCAGGGCGGAGAAGGTGTCATACCGGACGGTCTCCATGACGGAGCCGTACTGGGCGATGGGGCAGTAGGTGAAGTCCGCCATCCTGCCGTCCTTTTTCAGGCAGATTGGTGTGAAGCGGTTTTCCTTGATAGTCTCGATCAAATCAGAGAGTTCCCGCCACAGACGGTCCTCCCCCTCCCGGCCCAGGCCGAAGATATGGGCGTCCGTCTCCCTGGCGGCACGGAAGGCCAGCTCCCGGGCGATCAGGGGGGAGATGCCGAAGTAGCTGTCCAGCAGGAAGGCGTCCACCCCCCGCTCCGGGTTTGCGGCGGAGAGCTTCTCCTGGAAGCCCTCCTCCGTCTCCTCCGTCACCGGCAGACGGCCCACGGAGGCCGGGGGCTCGTAGTACAGCCCCGGCAGCACCTGCCGGCTGGCGGACATATCCGCGTCCACCCGGCGGAGGCAGTCGATGATCCGGCCCTCTTCATCCAGCAAAATCAGGTTGGACCGGCGGCCCATGGCCTCCAGCACCAGCGTCCGGCGGCCCGGCTGGCCGAAGTCGTCGGTGACGTCCAGCTCCAGCCGCACCAGCCGCTCCAGGGGCGGCTGGGTGATGGCGGCCACCCGGCCCCCAACCAGGTGCTTGCGCAGCAGCATACAGAACATGGGGGGCTCCGCCGGGTTGTCCCGGGTGAGGCCCGTCAGCTGGATGCGGGGGGCATTGGCCCCGGCGTTCAGCAGCAGCCGCTTGTTTCCCCGCAGCAGCAGGATCACCTGGTCCCGGGCGGGCTGCTGGACCTTGTCGATCCGCAGGCCCAGCAGGACAGGCCGCAGCTCCTCTGCCACCGCCTGCATACAGACTCCATCCAATGGCATGGTCTCATTCCTCCATCATCACGCAGAAGAGCTGGTTGATCCGCTCCCGCCGGCCCTGCAGGTACAGCCAGCCAAGCAGTGCCTCCAGGGCCGTGGCCTCGCCGTACTGGGCCCGGGTGGCGTGGCCGGGCACCGACTTCACGTGGGCGTTCCGCCCACGGCGGAACACGGCGGCCTCCTCCTCTGTCAGAAGCGGTAAGATCCGCTCCGCCTTCTCCGCCTGGGATTCCGCCCGCACCAGGGCGATGGTGGCCTGGTGCAGCCCCTTCCCCGTGGCCTTGCCGTGGGCGCAGAGCCAGGTGCGCACCAGCACCTCGAACACGGCGTCCCCCATGTGGGCCAGGCCGATGGAGCTGATGGCGCGCAGCTGGTCGGCGGTGAGATTCGGTTCAAAATAGTTTTCCATAGACGGCTCCCCGCATCACAGAAATTTTCATACCGGATTATTTTACCACAGGTTTCCCGGTTTGTCACCTGGGGAGCGGCCGGCCTTGCAAAGGGTGGAAGGATATGGTAGGATAAGATCATCATGATACAGCGCCGTTTTGGCGCGGCAGGGGGATCGTGCTGTGGGCAGAAGTAAAATGCAACATTCAGAAAAGAAATATGCTGCCTTAGAACTCAACGAGGCCAATGTCCAGGCCATCTTCAATCGGTGCTTGAAAGAGGAGGATACGAAAGAAGTCGTAAGAACGGCCCTGTTCACGACGCTTCTTGGATATACTGACAAAGAAGAAATCGTGATAGCCCTTGACAAAGATGCGTTGCGGAAGAATGAGAAAAACATCCGATATTTATACGGCCAGTTAAAATCGATACATATATCTCCTAATGAGACAATGCGGCAATCATTGGATGATTTTAGGAAAACATATATGAATACGATTTGGGCGCAGGGCAGAAGTGCTGTTCTTGAATTGTTATATTTAGGCAGTAACAGTGTCTTGGGATTTGTTGCCCCCTTTAGCAAAACGCAGAATGATACAACAACCGTCAGCAAAATGATCACCCCCACCCTCTCCCCCAAGGACCCGGCCTTCCCGGTGTGGTGGGAACAGCACAAGGCGGAGTGGGTGGAATGACCCTGTAGGGGCGGACCTGTGTGTCTGCCCGGCCACCATCTTCGCACCACTCTTCCCCGGGCGGCAGATTGCCGCCCCTACGGCACGGAAGGGGCTGTTCCATCGTCGATGAACGGGCCGACACACAGGTCAGCCCCTACGGCCTGTTTCGGAAAAATTCCTAATTCCTCATTCCTAATTCCTAACTCTCCACGGCTTACGCCCGCTTCCGCGTCAGGAACGCCCCGGCGGCGCCCCCGATCAGGAGCACCGGCGCCGTTCTGACAAACAGCCACTCCAGCGCGTGGAGCGCCGTTCCCATCACGGCGGTCTCCGGGTCCTGGTAGTTCCAGGCCATATAGGGGCTTCCCACTGTAAACAGGACGCCGAAGGCGAGGACGACGCCTGCGCACAGCGCGATGCACAAAATATGGAGGATCTTCCGCCGCAGCTCCTTCCGCCGGGCAAGCTGCAGGTTGAGGACCTCCAGCTTTTCAGAGAGGGCCTTGATGGCATCGGGCTCCGGCTCTGCCACCGTCTCCCCCAGCAGGGTGCTCACGGGCGTTTCCAGCACCTCTGACAGGGCAAGCAGCAGCTCCGCGTCCGGCACGGACCGTCCCTGTTCCCATTTTGAGATGGTCTGCCGCACCACGTTCAGCTTGATGGCCAGCTCCTCCTGGGAGAGGCCCTTTGATCTTCGGATGGTTTTCAGGTTTTCGTTCAGCATGCGAATCGCACTCCTTTCCTGCTGGCACGATCATACAGGAAACGGCCCGTTGCCGCAAGCAACGGCTGTTAACAGACCGGGAGAGGGCCGCGCCATGCGCGGCCCTCTCCCCATCTCCCTTGTTCACCGCAGCAGCGGCAGGCTGCCAGTCAGCCGGTCCACCTGGTGCCGGGGGCCCCGGAGGGCCAGCCCTAAGTACCGCAGGTCCTCCGGAGCCGCGGCGGACATCTTCTCCATGTATTCGCCGTAGGTCCGACAGCGCTGGGCCAGGTCCGTGAAATCCACGGCCGCCACGGCCGAAAATTCCGGCTCCCCCAAACGCCGCCGCAGGGTCTGAAAGACCTCCGGCCCGCCGGAGAGCACCGGCACCGGCGTGCGGATGATGCCGGGATGGATGTTCCCGGCGCGGTCCGCTACATTCTCCCCCACCAGGTCCGGACCCTGCCGGCCCAGGGTGATGCCCAGGATGGCCGCCGTGTTGGCCGCCAGTCCCCGGGGCATGGTCTCCTCAATCACCAGAACGCATTTGTCCTGCTCCTGTTCCATGGTGTGTTCCCTCTTTCCGTTGAAATCTGCCTTCGGAGAGAAGCAGGCCCATGAGCGTCAGCGCCGTCCCGGCCCCGGTAGCCCAGGTGAAGGGCTCGTCCAGGATCGCCACTGAGGCAGCCACCGTGATCACCGGCACCAAATAGATGTACACGCTGGTCCGCACCGCCCCCAGCTCCCGCACCGCCACGTTCCAGGTGACGAAGCACAGTGCCGAGGCCCCCAGTCCCAGGAACAGCAGGTTCCCCAGATCCACCGGGTCCAGCAGGCGGGCCAGGTCCGGCCGGGCGTCGGAGAGCGCCAGTGCTGGCAGCATGAACACCAGCCCGTAGAAGAAGGTCCGCCGGGTGGTGAGGACCGTGGGGCAGCCCAGGACGCCGATCCTCCGGGTCAGCAGGGCGTAGCAGGCCCACACAAAGGCGGCCAGCAGCGCCAGCAGGTCTCCCCGCAGGTCCAGCGCCAGGGCGGAGCCGTTGAAGCTGATAAGGCAGATGCCCGCCATGGCCACGGCGAAGCCCGCGAAGAAGGTGGGCCTCAGGCGGTCCTCTCCCCGCATCAGGAAGTGGGTCAGCAGAGCGGTGAAGCAGGGGGACACGGAGATGATGACCCCCACGTTGGACGCCATGGTGTATGTCAGGGCGATGTTCTCCAGCAGATAGTACAGGCACACGCCGCACAGCCCCGCCAGGGCGAACGATCCCTCCTGCCGCCCCGTCACGCCCCGCAGACAGCGGGGACAGGCGATCCACAGCGCCAGATAGCCCATCAGAAAGCGAATGAACAAAATCTCCACCGGCTGGAAGTCCTCCAACAGCACCTTGGTGGAGATAAACGTGGTCCCCCAGATAGCAATGGTCAGCAGGGCCGCCAGATGGCCCCGTGCAGTATTTTTCTCCATGGATGTGTCATCCTCTCTCCCATTTCTCCCGGAACAGCGCCCGGTAGGCCCCCGGCGTCAGGCCGGTGATGGCGGTGAAGCAGTTGGTGAAGTGGCTCTGGTCGGAAAAGCCTGTGGCCAGGGCGGTCTCCGTCAGAGAGCGGCCCCGCTCCAGCAGCTGCCGGGCCCGGTCCACCCGCACCGCCAGCAGATAGCGATAGGGCGTGATCCCCTTTTCCCGGGCAAAGGCCCGGACCAGGGCGGACTTGCCCAGTCCCGCCTGACGGCTGATGTCCGCCAGGGTGAGGGGCTGGGCAAAGCAGTCTCGCATGAGGACGCAGGCCCGCTCCACTTCCGCCCGGCAGGCAGGGGCGGCGGGTGACCGTCCGGCTTGGTCCGGCAGCAGGCGGCCGAGGGTCAGCGCCAGTGTCTCCTCCCGCCGGAGGAGCACGTCATGCTCCAGCACCGCCCGGTGCAGGTCCTCCAGGCGGCGGGCCAGTTCCCGGTCCCCGACCACCGGCCGGTCAAAGCCCGGCAGGACCCGGCGGCCCGTGATCTCTTCCACCAGGGACGCCATGGTGCCCCGGGGGATGTTCAATCCCCGGTAGTCCAGCGCCCCGTCCTTCTGGACGCAGCCGTGGCTGTCACCGGGGTTGAACAGCAGCACGTCCCCGGGGCCGATGGTCTCCCGCCGTCCGCCGCAGGTGAGGGTCCGGGTCCCCCGCTCCACCACGCCCAGCACATAGTGGCCGTGGAGGTGGCAGGGAAAGGGCCGGTCCAGTCCACGGAGGCAGTAGGCCTCCAGCCCCAGAGCCGGGTCATGCCGGGCGGTCCGCGTCGCTTGTCTCATGGGTCTTCCCTCCTGTCAGCACCGTTCAGCATACCACGGCGCCGGGGGCGCTGTCTTGCAAAATATCCGCTTTTTCAGGCGTAGTGGTACCGCCGGCGCATCAGCACCAGCAGCGCCACGGACAGCACCGCCCCCAGCAGCTCCGCCGCCGCCACGGACCACCAGACGCCGTCCACGCCGAACAGCAGCGGCATCACCAGCACCAGCCCGCCCCGCAGCAGCAGCGTGCGGGTGAAGGCGATCAGGGCGGAGAGCGCCCCGTTGCACAATGCCGTGAAGAAGGCGGAGGCGTAGATGTTCAGCCCGCAGAAGAGATAGCACAACGCGAAGATGCGGAAGCCGTGGGTGGTCAGCTCCAGCAGCTCCGGCGAGTAGCCCACAAAGGCGGCGGACAGGGGCCGGCTCAAGAGCTCCGAGGCCGCCACCATCACCACGGAGGTGACGGCGATGATGACGCCGCTGCGGCGGAAGATGTTCTTCAGCTCATCGTGGTTCTCCGCCCCGTAGTGATAGCTGACGATGGGGGCGCTGCCCATGGAGAAGCCCAGAAACGCCGCCACGAACACAAAGTCCACGTACATCATCACCGAGTGGGCCGCCACGCCGGGCTCCCCCAGCAGGTCCATCAGCCGGATGTTGTAGAGGATGCCCACCACAGAGGCAGAGATGTTGCTCATCAGCTCCGAGGAGCCGTTGGTGCAGGCGTGGAGCAGCTGGCGGCCGTAGAACCTCGTCTTCACCAGCCGCAGGCCCTCCCGCCGGGGCATGAGGAAGTACACCACCGGGATGACGCCGCCCACGCAGTAGCCCATCACCGTGGCCCAGGCGGCGCCGGTGACGCCCATGTCCAGCAGGGCGATGAACACGTAGTCGAAGACGATGTTGGTGGCGCCGGCGGCCAGGGAGAGGAACAGCCCCAGCTTGGGCTTCTCCGCGGCGGAGAAAAAGCTCTGGAACGCGCTTTGCAGCATGAACACGGCGCTGCCCGCCAGCAGGATCCGGCCGTAGGCGATGCAGTCCGGCAGCAGCAGGTCGCTGGCCCCGGCAAAGCGCATGATGGGCTCGATGAAGGCGATGGTGACGATGGAGAGCACCACCCCCAGCCCCGCCACGCACCAGATGAAGAGAGTGAAGTACCGGGAGGCCAGCTCCGGCTTCCCCTCCCCCAGGGTGCGGGCCACGATGGCGCTGCCGCCGGTGCCCAGCATGAAGCCGAAGGCGCCGATGATCATAGTGATGGGAAAGGCGATGTTCACCGCCGACAGCGCCATGTCTCCCACCAGGTTGGACACGAACAGCCCGTCCACCACACTGTACAGCGAGGTGAAGATCATCATGATAATGGACGGCAGCGTATACCGCAGCAACCGCCCGTAGGTGAAATGGTCGGATAGTTTGATCTGCATATCGGTCAATCTCCTGTAGAAGTCGTTTTCAAAAATTCATCTGTCTCCGCCCGGAAGGCATCCAGCAGCTTCTGGCCCAGGGCCAGAAGGGAGGCCCGCTCCTCCGCCGTCAGGCGGGAGGCGGCAGCATCCTCCAGGTCGAACACCCGGTCCACGGTGCGGCGCAGGAAGGCGTCCCCCGCCTCCGTGATCAGGACCTGCTTGTTTTTCAGATTCCCATCTGCTGCCTCCAGCCGGAGGTATTCCGCCTCCACCAGCTTTTTCAGGGCGGAGTTCACGGTCTGCCGGGGCAGGGACAGCGTCTCGCTCAGCTGGGTCTGGGTCAGAGGAGCGCCCTCCGCCCGCAGGGTGTACAGCAGCCAGAGGGCGCAGTCCGACAGCCCGCAGGCCCGGGCCACCCGGTGATACAGCTGTCCATTCTCATTGTACAGGCGGTTGAAGTCTTTCCAAAACGCCTCCAGCGCGGAAGATCCCATCTCGCTCGCTCCTTAATCCGTTTTCGGACAAATTCCCGGACCATTATACGGATGGATCTCCGGTCTGTCAATAGGGGCCCGGAAAACAGCGGCGGACCTTCGTCAAAATATCCCTTGTGTTTTTTCCCAAAATCGCATATCTTAAAAGGGCGAGAGGAGGCGTTTCATGGACTCGGACAAGCTGCTGAATTTGGCCACGGAGCTGGGCTGCCTGCTGGCGGAGAGCGGGGCGGAGATCTCCCGGGTGGAGGAGTCCGTCTACCGGCTGCTGCAGGCCTACCAGGGCGAGGACGCCCAGGTGTTCGCCATCCCCAGCTGTTTGATCGTCAGCCTGAAGGGGTCGGACGGCCGTCCCATGACCCGGATGCGGCGCATCGGCGCCCACGGCACGGACATCGAGCTGCTGGAGGCCTGCAACGCCCTGTGCCGCCGGCTCTGCCGCACGGTCCCGCCGCTGGACGAGGCCCGGGAGCTGGTGAAGCGGCTCCCCGCCGCCTGCCGCCGCCACCGTCCCGCCACGGTGCTGCTGGGCTATGCCGCAGCCCCCGCCTTTTTCTGCCCCCTGTTCGGCGGCGGGTTCTGGGACGCCCTCAGCGCCTGTTTCTGCGGCCTGGTGGTGGGGGCCTGTTTGCTCTTCGGCGGGAAGTGGCTGGGGAGCAACGGCTTCCTGCGGACCCTGGTGTGCAGCGGCATCGCCTCCCTGCTGTCCCTGCTGCTGGTGCGGGCAGGGCTGGGCAGCAACGTGGACCTGGTGACCATCGGCGTCCTGATGCTGCTGGTGCCCGGCGTGGCCCTGACCAACGCCATGCGGGAGCTGGTGGCGGGAGATACCTACTCCGGTCTCAGCCGGACGGCGGAGGCCATCCTGATCGCCATGGGCATCGCCCTGGGCTCCGCCGTGGGGCTGGGCATCGGGCAGATCCTGTAAAGGAGGATGGCTTTCATGGAATTGTGGTCTCAATACATTCTGCCCTGCCTGTGTGCCTTCGCGGGGTGCATCGGTTTCACCCTGGTGTTCAACATCCACGGCCCCGGCAAGCTGATCGGCGGCTTCGGCGGAGCCTTGGGATGGCTGGTGTATCTGCTGGGGGGCAAGACCATTCTGGCGGGCTTTTTCGCCGCCGCGGCCATCAGCCTGTTCTCCGAGGTCATGGCCCGCATCCGCCGGTGTCCCGTCACCGGCTACCAGCTGGTGGCCCTGCTGCCCCTGGTGCCCGGTGGCGGCATCTACTACGCCATGAGCTACTGCCTGGAGGGGGACACGGAGCGGTTCCTCACCACCCTGCTGGACACGCTGGGCACGGCGGCCGCCCTGGCGGTGGGCGTCATCCTGGCCTCCTCCCTGTTCCGGGCGGTGTTCTTCCACCTGGCCCGCTCCCGGAAAATGACGGATCCCGGCGGGCAGCGGCCCGCATAGCGTTCCCAGCAGCCCGGCGGAAACCGCCGGGCTGCTTTTTCATCGCCTTGCGCCATCGGGAGGATGGGTGTATAATGGGCTCGACTTGATTCGACAGAGGGGGACTTCCATGTACATCGCCGACCTCCACATCCACTCCCGGTTCTCCCGGGCCACCAGTAAAGATGGGGACCTGCCCCACCTGGACTGGTGGGCCCGGCGGAAGGGCATTGGCCTGGTGGGCACCGGGGACTTCACCCACCCCGCCTGGCGGGCGGAGCTGCGGGAGCAGCTGGTGCCCGCCGGGGAGGGCCTCTACACCCTGCGGGAGGACCTGTGCCTGCCGGACGGTGCCCCCGGACCGGCACCCCGGTTCGTCGTTACCGGGGAGATCAGCTGCATCTACAAACGGCACGGACAGACGAGGAAGGTCCACAACCTGATCCTCCTGCCCTCTCTGGAGGCGGCGGACGAGCTCTCCGCCCGGCTGGAGGCCATCGGCAACATCCACTCCGACGGCCGGCCCATCCTGGGGCTGGACAGCCGGGACCTGCTGGAGCTGACCCTGGAGACCTGCCCGGAGGCGGAGTTCATCCCCGCCCACATCTGGACGCCCCACTTCGCCCTGTTCGGCGCCTTCTCCGGCTTTGACACCCTGGAGGCGTGCTTCGGCGACCTGACCGGCCACATCCACGCGGTGGAGACGGGCCTCTCCTCGGACCCGCCCATGAACTGGCGGGTCTCCGCCCTGGACCATCTCACGCTGGTGTCCCACTCCGACGCCCACTCTCCCTCCAAGCTGGGCCGGGAGGCGGACCTGCTGGACACGGGCCTGACCTATCCAGAGCTGGTCCGGGCCATCCGCACCGGTGAAGGGTTCCAGGGCACGGTGGAGTTCTTCCCGGAGGAGGGCAAGTACCACTTGGACGGCCACCGGAACTGCGGCGTCTGCCTGACCCCGGCGGAGACGGCATCGCTGGGCGGCGTCTGTCCCGTGTGCGGGAAGAAGCTGACCATCGGCGTGGAGCACCGGGTGGAGGCCCTGGCGGACCGGCCCGCGGGCTTCCGGCCGGAGAGCGCTAAGCCCTTTGAGAGTCTGGCGCCCCTGCCGGAGGTCATCGCCGCCTCCACCGGGGCATCCGCCGCCGGAAAGGCCACCCAGGCCCTGTATGAGCAGATGCTCCGGAAGCTGGGACCGGAGTTCTCCATCCTGCGGGAGGTGCCGGTGGAGGACATCGCCCGGGTGGCCGGCCCCTGCGTGGCGGAGGGCATCCGCCGCCTGCGGGCTGGAGAAGTGGAGCGGCGGCCGGGCTTTGACGGGGAGTACGGCGTCATCTCCCTGCTGACCCCCGGCGAGATCGCCCGGTTCAGCGAGCAGATCTCCCTGTTCGGCCTGGACGCGCCCGCTGGGAAGCCCAAGCCCCGCCGGGAGTTGAAGAAGCCAGCCGCGGCGCCGGAAGCAGTCCCGGAGACGCCCCAGGCGGAGGACCTGAATCCCCGGCAGCAGGAAGCCGTCACCTCGGGCGCGGCCGTCACGGCTGTGGCTGCGGGCCCCGGCACCGGCAAGACGAAGACCCTGGTGGCCCGGATCGCCTGGCTGGTGGAGGAAAAGGGCGTCCGCCCCGGGGAGATCACCGCTGTCACCTTCACCAACCAGGCCGCCGCGGAGATGCGCGCCCGGCTGGAGCAGCGGCTTGGCGGAAAGCGGGCGGTGGCCGCCATGATCATCGGCACCTTCCACGCCATCTGCCTGAAACTGTTGGGAGATGTTCGGCTCATCAGCCCCGGTGAGGCGCTGACCATCGCGGAGCAGGTGCTGCGGGAGAACGGCAAAAAGGGCGGAGGGAGAGCGCTGCTGCAAGCCATCTCCCGGGTGAAGAACGGCGCCGCTCCGGAGGACACGGGCCTGGACGGCGACCTGTATCAGGCCTATCAGGCCCGCCTGGGAGAGCTGGGTGCCCTGGACTTTGATGACCTGCTGACGGAGGGGCTGAAAAAGGACGTCACCGGCCTGCGGTGCTTCCGCCACCTGCTGGTGGACGAATTCCAGGACATCAACGACGTCCAGTACCAGCTGGTCCGCGCCTGGAGCCGCGGCGGGGACCTGTTCGTCATCGGCGACCCGGATCAGTCCATCTACGGCTTCCGGGGCGCGTCGGGGCGGTGCTTCCAGCGGCTGTGCGGGGATCTTCTCGATGTGAAGGAGATCCGCTTGATAGAAAATTACCGCTCCGCCCCCGCTATTTTGGAGGCGGCCCTGGCGGTGATCGCCCACAATCCCGGCGGGGACCGGACTCTGCTCCCCCACCGGCCCGCGGGTCCCCCAGTGCGGCTGGTGCAGGCGGCGGACAGCTTTTCCGAGGCGGTGTTCATCGCCAAGGAGATCGGCCGCATGACCGGCGGCGTGGATATGCTGGAAGCCCAGGCCCTGGACCACGAGCGGACCGTCCGGGCCTTCTCCGACATCGCCGTCCTCTGCCGCACCCACCGCCAGCTGGAGCTGGTGGAGAAGTGCCTCCGCCACGACGACATCCCCTGCCTGGTCTCCGGGCGGGAGGATTTCTGGGACGATCCGGCGGTCCGGGGGATGCTGGGGTTCCTCCGGTCCCTGCTGGTGCCGTCGGACGGCGCGGCGCTGGAGTCCGCCCTCCGGCTGCTGTGGGACTGCCCGGCGGACCTGATTCAGAAGGCCCAGGCCCTCTGCGAAAAGGCGGATGGCCTGGACATTCCGGCCCTGCGGGAAGCCGTCCGCGGCCACGGCATCCTGGAAGTCTGGCTGGACCGGGCGGAGGAATGGCTCCCCCGAATCCGGGCGGAAAAGCCCCGGCAGCTGACGGAGCAGTGGATGGAGCAATATGGTTCTTCCCCGGCCCTGGAAAACCTGCGGGACGCGGCGGTGTTCCACGAGGACTTCAACAGCCTGTGGAACGCCCTGACCCTGGGCCAGGAGGCGGACCTGCGGCGGGCCAGCGGAAAGCGCTGGGCCTCCGGCGCGGTGCGGCTGATGACGCTCCACGGCGCCAAGGGGCTGGAGTTCCCGGCGGTGTTCCTGGCAGGGCTCTCCGCCGGGGCGCTGCCCCTGGAGTCCCCCGACCGCCCGGCGGACGTGGCGGAGGAGCGGCGTCTCTTCTTCGTGGGCCTCACCCGGGCCCGGGAGGAGCTGATCCTCACCGCCGCGCCAGAGCCCTCCCCCTTCCTGCGGGAGCTGCCGGACACGGTGGTCCGGGAGACCACCGGCCGCCAGCGGGAGGCGGAGCAGCTGCGGCTGTTCTGAACGCCGCCAGATCGCGCATAAACGCCCCGGAGCGTCTGCTCCGGGGCGTTTTGCGTCTCCGCCGTCAGCGGGCGGTCTCGTCCTTGGGCTGGCCGTAGGTCTGGAACCGCGCCAGGACCTCCGCCATCTGCGCATGGGAGAGGACGTTGGGCGTGCCGATGCACATGGCACGGTACTGGAGCTCCGCCAGAAACTCCATGTCGCAGGCCAGGGCGTAGGCCCGGTCCAGATCGGCGCCGCAGGCCACCAGGCCGTGGTTGGCCAGCAGCACCGCGTCGCTCTCCCCGCAGGCCTCCACGGCGGCCTGCGCCAGCTCAGGCGTGCCGAAGGTCTGATAGGGCGCGCAGGGGATCACATCCGTCCCGGCGGAGCCGATCATGTAGTGGACCGCCCGCAGGGGCTGGCCCAGGATGGCAAAGGTGGTGCAGTACATGGAGTGGGCGTGGACCACCGCCCGGGCCCGGGGCTTGGCCCTGTAAAATGCCGTGTGCAGCGCCCACTCGCTGGAGGGCTTCCGCCCCCCCTCCACCACGTGGGCCTCCAGGTCCATCACCACCACGTCCTCCGGCGCGATGGCGTCATAGGCCATGCCGGAGGGGCTGATGGCCATCAGGCCCTCCGCCGGGTCATAGATGCTGAGATTGCCGCTGGTGCCGGTGCTCACCCGGTCGGCGCTCATCCGCCGGCCGTATGCGGCGATTTCCCGCCGCGCCTCGTTCATCCTCATGGATCTCTCTCCTCGCTCTCCTTGTAGTTCCGGGCCGCCGCCAGCAGGGCGGCCCGCTGGTTGGGCAGCGTCTCATCCAGGACCGCGTCCAGCAGGGTCCGCAGGATCCTGCCCACAGCGGGGCCGGAGAGGCCCAGGGCCAGCAGGTCCCGCCCCGTCACCGCCAGCTGGCGCAGGGACACGCAGGCGCCCTCCGCCAGCAGCTGGTCCAGGATGGCCTCCGCCTTGTCGATCTCCCCCTGCACAGCGCGGTACTCCGGGGCCTGGGCCAGGTTGTCCGCCCACTTCACGTCCAGCAGCCGCCGCAGGTCCCGCTCCCCCAGCTTCCCCAGGGCCCGGGCCACGCCGGACCGGGTCCGGGGGATGTTTTTGTCATGCCAGGTCACCAGCCGCACCACCGTCTCCGTCGTGGCGTTGTCCGCCCGGAGACGGCGGAGCATCTCCCCCGCCAGCCGGGCGCTCTCCGCCGGGTGGCCGTAAAAATGGCCCTGGCCCTTCTCATCCACTGTAAAGCAGTTTGGCTTTCCAATGTCGTGGAGCAACACGGTCAGCCGCAAGTCCGCCTCCGGCGGTACCGCCGCCAGGGCGTGGAGCGTGTGCTCCCACACGTCGTGACAGTGGTGGCGGTTCCGCTGGTCGAAACCCACCATGGGCAGCACCTCCGGCCAGAAAACGCCGATCACATCAGGGTATGCCCGCAGCACCTCCGCCGCATGGGCTCCCGTCACCAGCTTTTTCAGCTCCGTCCAGATGCGCTCCGGGGCGATGTCCCCCAGCAGCGCCCGGTTCCGGTGGATGGCCGCCGCTGTATCCGGGTGGATGGCAAACCCCAGCTGGGCGGCGAACCGCGCTCCCCGGAGGATGCGCAGGGCGTCCTCATCGAACCGGCGGTCCGGGTCCCCCACGCACCGGAGGATGCCCGCCGCCAGGTCCGCCCGGCCCCCCAGGGGGTCCTGGAGCGTTCCGCGCAGGTCCACTGCCAGGGCGTTGACGGTAAAATCCCGCCGCCGCAGGTCCTCCTCCAGGGAGTCGGTGAAGGTCACGGACTCCGGCCGCCGGTGGTCCCGGTAGGCCCCGTCCCGCCGGAGGGTGGTGACCTCCACGCCCCCCGCCGCCGTCCTGACGGTGACGGTGCCGTGGCGGAGGCCGGTGGGCACCGCCCGGTCCCCAAACAGGGCCATGGTCTCCTCCGGCCGGGCGGCGGTGGTCACGTCCCAGTCCTCCGGGGCCCGGCCCAGCAGGGCGTCCCGGACGCAGCCGCCTACGCACCAGGCGCGATGGCCCGCAGCTTCCAGCGTCTCCAGAATGTCCCGTACCGGGGCGGGGATGTCCACCATGGTCTCGCCTCCCTCCGTGCTTGCTTTGCCGTTCAGTCCCCGGAGCCGTCCCGGCGCCACTCCAGGAGCAGTTCTGCCTCCTCGGTCTCCGGGTCCACGCCTGTCTCCAAAAGGCGGAAGCCCTCCCGCCGGTAGAAGGCCGCCGCCCGTTGATTCTTCTCATAGACCCGCAGGCTGAGCCGGGGATGGCCCGCCTTCACATGGTCCAGCAGCTGCCGCCCCACGCCGTGGGACCGGGCCTCCCGCCGGACGAAGATGCCGGCGATGTAGTCCCCCTGCAGGCCGACGAAGCCCAAAAGTTCGGGCCGGGCCTCGTCCGCAAAGACCCAGACCTCCGCCTGGGCCAGGGCAGCCCGCACCTCCTCCAGATGCCCCAGCCAGTAGGAGGCCGGGATGAAAGCGTGGGCCTCCCGGTTGGCGTCCAGCCAGATGGCCGACACGGTATCCAGATCCTGGGTATCCGGCCTTCGGATCATATCGTTCCCTCCCCTGCCTGTCCGTCATTTGCATGGTTTTATGATACCATACCCTGCCGCCGGCCGCAAGGCGGGAGGGGCCAGGGATTTTCTTCTGGTTTTCCTCGATCCGGGCGGCCAGTTGCTCCTGGTTTTTTCTCTCGGTTGTATTATGGATGGTCGTTTCTTTCCGCCTGTCAGCATGTAAAAAGGGCAGTCGATTGCTCGGCTGCCCTTTGGGAGTTAAACAAAGTGATTCTTCTGCGTCTGAATCAAGTATTTCCACACTGTCAGTCAAATACTTCCCATGAAAGTCAACGGTTTCTTTGGTCCCCGGAAATAGGGGTCAATGCCTTTAGTAGATCTTCTCCCGTCACACCTAATTGCGCTTCGTCACCTGCAAATGGAATCCGCAATAAATATGCTCCGTCCACCTCATAAACATAAATATAGAGACCCGAACCAATATCTTGCGTATCCCCCAAACGTGAAAGGACTTCCTCCCTTGTCATGGTTGGGGTCAATTCTCGGATTTGCTCAGAGGTTACCTCTGTCGGTGTTTCGATCGGTTCTTTATGATCTGGCAATCGGTCAAGAATCTCTTCGGTCAATGGGCTGCTTTCTCCGGCGT
>DWZJ01000038.1 GCA_019118245.1 Candidatus Oscillibacter excrementigallinarum | reverse complement strand
CCTGGCTGTCGCCGGCGCCATCCACGATGGTGGTGTTCTCCTTGGTGACCTTCACCTGACGGGCACGGCCCAGCATATCCATGGTGGCGGTCTTCAGCTCCAGGCCGACCTCCTCGCTGATGACGGTGCCGCCGGTGAGGATGGCGATATCCTGCAGCATCTCCTTGCGGCGGTCGCCGAAGCCGGGGGCCTTGACGCACACCACGTTCAGGGTGCCGCGCAGACGGTTGACGATCAGGGTGGACAGGGCCTCGCCCTCCACGTCCTCGGCGATGATCAGCAGCTTCTTGCCGGACTGCACGATTTGCTCCAGGATGGGCAGGATGTCGGAGATCACGGAGATCTTCTTGTCGGTGATCAGGATATAAGGATCGTCCAGGTTGGCCTCCATCTTCTCCATGTCGGTGGCCATGTAGGGGGTGATATAGCCCCGGTCGAACTGCATGCCCTCGACGACCTCGGAGTAGGTCTCGGCGGTCTTGGACTCCTCGATGGTGATGACGCCGTCAGCGGAGACCTTCTCCATGGCGTCGGCGATCAGCTTGCCGATCTCCTCGTCACCGGAGGACACGGCGCCGACACGGGCGATGTCCTTGGATCCGTCCACGGTCTTGGCCTGCTTCTTGACCTCGGCAACGGCGGCCTCCACGGCCTTGGCCATGCCCTTCTTCACGACCACGGGGTTGGCACCGGCGGCCAGGTTCTTCAGACCCTCGCGGATCATGGCCTGGGCCAGCAGGGTGGCGGTGGTGGTGCCGTCGCCGGCCACGTCGTTGGTCTTGGTGGAGACTTCCTTCACCAGCTGGGCGCCCATGTTCTCAAAGGGATCATCCAGCTCGATCTCCTTGGCGATGGTCACGCCGTCGTTGGTGATCAGGGGAGCGCCGTACTTCTTGTCCAGAACCACGTTGCGGCCCTTGGGGCCCAGGGTGATCTTGACGGTATCGGCCAGAGAGTTGACACCGGCTTCCAGGGCCTTCCGGGCCTCGTCGCCGCGCTTAATGAGCTTAGACATAGTAATCAAACCTCCTATAATAGAGCTTCATGCTTCATGAATTAGGAATGAGGAGTTAGGAATTAGGAATTTCGGTGTCCGGCGGAGCCGGACGATTTGGAATTGGCCGCCGGAGGCGGCTCCACAATTTCTCATTCCTAATTTCTAATTCCTAATTGCGATTGGGGAATTTACTCCACAATCGCCAGGATGTCGTTCTGCCGGACAACAACATACTCAATGTCATCCAGGGTGACCTTGGTGCCGGCGTACTGGCTGGTGATGACCTTGTCACCGGGCTTCACGGTCATGACCACGTCCTTGCCGTCCACATTGCCGCCGGGGCCCACGGAGATGACCTCGGCCACGGAGGGCTTTTCCTTCGCGGAGCCGGTGAGGATGATGCCGCCCTTGGTGGTCTCCTCGGTCTCCACCATTTTCAGAATGACACGATCTGCCAGCGGAGTGAGTTTCATGATGAGTTCCTCCTTATAGAAATAAAATTTGAAAAAACAAGTTCAGCGTTAGCACTCAGTTCCTTCGAGTGCTAACGCTGCTATCATAGCGCAATGTTTTCCATTTGTAAAGGGGGTATCTATGAAGAATTTGTGAATTCGGAAAAAATTCCTTCCCCGGAGGAGGGGGGGACTGTCCCCGCAAAAACTGGGCGGACACATAGGTCCGCCCCTGCGGCGTTTACCGGTGGAACCCGCAAGACCAGGCCGGTCGGCAGATCGCCGCCCCTACACCTCTGCCGGTCAGCGCCCCTCCCGCGCCGTGGCGTTGGGACTGCACCCTTTGGACCCAAAGAAATTCACCTGCTTGTCCGAGAGCTCCAGCCGCACCTCCCGGCTCCGGAGGCTTTCTCCGTCCAGACAGGTGACGATATCCTCCTCCAGGGAGCGGATGACCACCTTCCGGGCCGTCACCACCCGGGCAATGTTGGGAAATTTCCAATACTCCCCTGCGGAGTAGGCGGGGAACAGCCGGGCGAAGGTCCTCTTGGGCACGTTCTTCACCAGGATGGTCTCCAATACCCCGTCGTCCATCCGGGCCTCCGGCACCGGCATGGACCCGCCGCCGTAGTACCGGCCGTTGCACATGGACACCAGGGCGAAGTCGTCCTCGATGGTCTCGCCGTCCAGTTCCACCTGCCACCGGCGGCCGATGGGCTTGAACAGGAAGTTCACCGCCACCGACAGCAGATAGCTCCCCCGGCCGGAGAGCAGGCGCCCGTACCGGTGGACGCTGTCGGCGATGCGGGCGTCGATGCCGGAGCAGGCGATGGTGAGGCACAGGCGGCCGTTGCAGTCGATGAGATCCAGGGGGAAGTCCGGCCCGTCCCACAGGTTTTCCGGGTCGGCAAATTTCGCGGCGTCCCGGCCGAAGTTCTTCAGAAAGTCGTTGCCCGTGCCGGAGGGGATCACCGTCATGGCGGCGTTGTCATACCCGGCGATGCCATTTGCCGCCTCGTGGACGGTGCCGTCCCCGCCGCAGACATAGATGCGCACCGGCTCTCCGGTCTCCGCCAGGGCGCGGGCCAGGGGCTCCGCGGCCCCGGGACGGTCCGTCAGCAGGCATTGGCAGTCCAAACCGTGGGCGGCGGCCAGATGGTCCGCCAGGCGGCGGAGACGGTCGGTCCGGTCCCGATTCCCGGCGCGGGGGTTGATGAGGAAGACGTGCTTCATAAGCCGGCACCCCCTTCGTGAGTTAGGAGTTAGGAATTAGGAGTTAGGAATTGATGTGTTCCGCCGCAGGCGGAACGATTTTCATTTCTCCGGCTCCGCCGGACACAATAACTCCTATCTCCCCACTCCACTCTTCACTCTCCTCTTGCGCCTCCGTGATAGAAAAAAGCGTCGCACTTGATCATGCCGTTGTAGAGCTTGCGCTTCTTCTCCGCGCTGCGGCCGAAGGCGCGCTCGAACTCCGTGTGGGAGGACAGGACAACCAGCCGCCAGCCCTCCGGCAGCGTCCGGGCGGCTCTGCCGAAGGCGCGGTACAGTCCCTCGGCCTCCCGCTTTTCCAGCAGCCGCTCACCGTAGGGCGGGTTCGTCACCAGCTGGCCGTAGGTGCTGTCCCGGTGGAAGGCCCCCGCGTCCGCCACCTCGAAGCGGACGCAGTCCTCCACCCCCGCCAGCTCCGCGTTGTGGCGGGACAGCTCCACGCAGGCCGGGTCGATGTCCCCGCCCCAGATGTCGTAGCTGCCGTGGAATTCCTTGTCCTGGGCCTCCTCTGCGGCGTCCAGCCACAGCTTGGAGGGCAGGCTTTTCCACTTCTGGGCGGCAAAGCGCCGGTCCAGGCCCGGGGCCCGGTTTTTGGCGATCAGCGCCGCCTCGATGGGGATGGTGCCGCTGCCGCAGAAGGGGTCGCAGAAGGGGTCCCTCCCCCGGTAGCGGGAGAGGAGCACCAGGGCGGCGGCCAGGGTCTCCCGCAGAGGGGCGCCGTTGTTGTGGGCCCGGTAGCCCCGCTTGTAGAGGCCGTCGCCGGAGGTGTCCAGGTACACGGTGGCCGTGTCCTTGATAATGGCGAACTGGATCTGGTAGCGGTCCCCGGTCTCCGGCAGGGTCTCGCAGCCGTAGATCTGCCCCAGACGCTTGGCAGCGGCCTTTTTCACGATGGCCTGGCAGGCGGGGACGGAATGGAGCTGGGAGGAAATGGAGTAGCCCTTCACCGGGAATTCCCCGTCCCGGGGAATGTAGTCCTCCCAGGGGATGGCGGCCACGCCCTGGAACAGCGCCTCGAAGTCCGAGGCCGGGAAGCTGGCCAGCTCCAGCAGTACCCGGGCGCCGCAGCGCAGGCTGATGTTCAGCCGGGGGATGTCCGCCGCCGTGCCGTCGCAGTGGACCCGGCCGTTTTCGGCCCGGACGTTCTGCAGGTCCAAGCGTTTTAATTCGTCAGCCACCAGGCTCTCCAGCCCAAAGAGGCAGGGGACCGTCAATGTCATATGGGAAGCTCCTTCCAAACGTTGTGTTCAGATCCAGTATAGCAGGAAATCTCTGGGCGCGCAACGGCGGCGGGATCCTTTACCAGGATTTTGGTTGGCTTGGCCCGCCAGAGGAGGTATGATAGAGACGAAGGAAAGAGATCCCTGGGATTGTTACCAAAATGAAATGTTTTTCCCCATCGCTGTATGGTACACTGAAACCAACAGAGAGAATTGTCGTCTGATTCAGAGAGAGGAGGCCCGGAATGATCGCGTTTTTGCAGAGTGTAGACCTGATGATCTGGATCTGGCTGGGAGCCGTGATCCTGTTCGGCGTGGTGGAGCTGGCCACGGCGGGGCTGGTGAGCATCTGGTTCGTGGCCGGTTCCCTGGCGGCCCTAGCGGGAGCGGTGCTGGGAGCGGAGCTCCTGGTACAGGTGCTTCTGTTCGTGGGCGTGACCGCCGTGGCCCTGGCGGCGACCCGCCCCCTGGTGCGCAGGTACACCCGGCGGGACACCGTGGCAACCAACGCGGACCGGGTGCTGGGCAGTCGGGCCAAGGTGACGGAGACCATCGATAACGAGAATTCCACAGGCGCCGTCTATGTGGACGGCAAGACTTGGACCGCCCGCAGCGCCGAGGGGGACGTGATCCCCGCCGGGGAGCAGGTGGAGGTCACATCCATTGAGGGCGTGAAGCTCTTGGTAATACCGGTGAAAGAGGGAGGATTTGTAAAATGAGAGAGATCGTGGGACTGGCCGTGGGGATCGTCATCGTGGTGCTGATCTTGGTGCTGATCATCAGCAACATCCACATTGTCCAGCAGTCCAAGGCCTATGTGGTGGAGCGGCTGGGTGCCTTCCACGCGGTGTGGGGCGTGGGCTTCCATGTGAAGCTGCCCTTTATCGAGCGAATCGCCAAAAAGGTGTCCCTGAAGGAGCAGGTGGCAGACTTCGCGCCCCAGCCCGTCATCACCAAGGACAACGTCACCATGCAGATCGACACAGTGATCTACTTCCAGATCACGGACCCGAAGCTATACGCCTACGGCGTGGAGCGGCCCATGAACGCCATCGAGAACCTGACCGCCACCACCCTGCGGAACATCATCGGTGAGATGGAGCTGGACCAGTCCCTGACCAGCCGGGACACCATCAACGCCAAGATGCGCGCGATCCTGGACGAGGCCACGGACCCCTGGGGCATCAAGGTCAACCGGGTGGAGCTGAAGAACATCATCCCGCCCAAGGAGATCCAGAACGCCATGGAGAAGCAGATGAAGGCGGAGCGGGAGCGCCGGGAGTCCATCCTCCAGGCGGAGGGGCAGAAGCAGTCCCAGATCCTGGTGGCGGAGGGCGAGAAGCAGGCGGCCATCCTGAAGGCGGACGCCGCCAAGCAGGCCGCCATCCTGAAGGCCGAGGGCGAGAAGGAAGCCCGCATCATGGCCGCCGAGGCGGAGGCCCAGGCCATCACCCAGGTGCAGACCGCCCTGGCGGAGTCCCTGAAGCTGCTGAACGAGGCGGCGCCCAATTCCCAGGTGGTGAAGCTGAAAGCCCTGGAGGCCATGGAGAAGGTGGCGGACGGCAGGGCCACCAAGATCATCATCCCCAGCGAGCTGCAGGGTTTGGCGGGTCTTGCCGCCAGCGCCAAGGAGATCTTTGATACCGATACTCCGGCGGAGAAATAAGAGGGGGGAGGCGGAAGCCTCCCTTCTTCTTTTTCCCCGAGGGATACCCTTCGAGGGGACGCCGGACGGCGGCTGGACCGGAGGGGCTTCCGGAGACGCCGTAGGGGCGGTTATCAACCGCCCGGGGGATTCTGCTCCCGCAGGGGGCCGTTTTCACGGGGGATGCGCCCCCCATTCTCTTTTTGTTCTTGACAAAAAGAGAATGCGCCGCGCCCGGTGGAAGAGAAAAAATCGCTTTATTGCGCTACGGCACGTTCGTGCCTCCGCGCGACGGGGTCGGCGTATCGGTGCCTGCTCCGATTTTGCCTGGCCTTCGGGCACGCTTGGGTCTTCTGCGAGGTCGATACTGCCGTCCCGTGCCGGATGGTGCCGACCTCGTCGGGGTGCAAAACCGCATTCGGTCTGCTTCTCTTTTACTGTCTCGCGCTGCGGCGCTCCCAGTATTTCCGTCACCAGTGTTCCACTGGTTCCTCCTTCCGCGCGTTCCGCTTCGCTACGCGCTGGCGGGGCGGGTGTGGGAGAAGGGGAATAAAAAAGAACGGACAGCTGTCCGTTCTTTTTTATTCGTCTTGTAGGAGTTCGTCGGTGGTGACGCCCAACACTTTTGCGATGGCTTTCAGCTCGATGTCTGTCACAAAGCGGTTCCCGCTCTCGATGCACTGGACCGTGTTCTTGGTGACGATCAGGCCTTCCAACTGGAGCTTATCCGCCAAGGCCCGCTGGGAGCACTTGGGGACCAGCGCCACCCGCAGTCGCGCGATTTTGGCCCCGCAGATATTCAGTTTCCCATCCGGCGCAAGTGTCTTATACATAAAATCCCCACATTGACCTTTTGTGCTTGTCATTGTGGTTATTCTATGCAATAATAAGAACATCATTGACCAGCAGTGCTGGCCATTTTCGGGAGGGACACCTATGGAACAGTGCACGCAAGGCAACCTTGCCTTCTTACAGGCCCTGGCGGGCTTTTTAGACCAGCAGGGCATCACCTGTACGTTTGACCGGCCACCCGCACAGGACCCGTCCTTTTGGTCCGCCGCAGCTGGGAAGGCGGAATCCTCCGCCGCTCAAACGCTGGCGGCCATCGCGGCTTGTCTGCGGGAGGACACCACAGACTTCGACTGCATCGACCGCATCATCGCTTTGTTAGAATCCCAAGGCCTTTCCACGCTCCCCCGCCACGATTTCAGTTGATTTCGTCTCCACGACCGCCCGAGTAGCGCGTAGCGAAGCGGAACGTGCGGAAGGAGGAACCAGTGGAACACTGGTGACGGAAATACTGGGAGCGCCGCAGCGCGAGACAGTAAAAGAGAAGCTGGTCAAATGCGTCCTTGCACCCCGACGCCCTCCGCACCATCCGCCACGGGACGGCAGCATCGACCTCGCAGAAGACCATAGCGTGCCCGAAGGCGAGCCCAAATCGGAGCAGGCACCGATACGCCGACCCCCGTACAGCAACTTTGCACGCATGTGCAAAGTTGCGACCAAAAGCGGCCTTTTCTTTTGGACCGTGCACGGCCCGTTTTCTTTTCCGCAAGACGGAAAAGAAAATGGGGGGTGCATCCCCGCTGGACAAGCCCCCCCTGGCGGGAGCCAGATTCCCCGTGGCCGCCGTCCGGCGGCCCGCGTCTCCCCCGGGCGGCGCGTCACCGCCCCCCACATCCCCCGAGGAGGGGCCCCTCGAAAAAAACAGCGGAGAGGCCGAATGCCTCTCCGCCTTTTGGCCTTAGCCGAACAGCGCGTCGCCGCTCTTGAACCCCAGCCCCGGGTGGAAGTCGAACTTCACTGCCCCAACGGCCACGCCCGGGCCCACGGCGCGCTGGATGCGGGCGATGCCCTCGTTGCCGAAGCCGGCGCACAGCTCCATGGCGGTGACGCCCTGGGCGGCCAGCTCCTTGGCGGCGGCCTCCGCCTCGGCGTAATTTTTGCAGCCCACCACGTTCAGATCGATGCTGGGGGTAGATACCACGGTGCGGGTGTTCTCATCGGCGTCCCCGACGAGGAAGATGAATGCGGCGTTCAGTGCCATTGTAGGAACCTCCCTATGTTGATAGATGGCGCGTATATGAAAAAAGTACGCACAGAAGAATTAGGAGTTAGGAATTGAGGTGTTCCGCCGCGTGCAGAACAATTCCAATTTGTCCGGCTCTGCCGGACACCAAAATTCCTCATCTCATTCCTCATTCCTAATTCCTCATTGTCCTCACAGTCTCGTGACCACCGGGATCACCATGGGGCTGCGCTTGGTGGTCTTGAACAGATAGCTGCTGACGGCGGACTTGACGGAGCCCTTCAGCTCTCCGTCGTCCTTGCGGCGGCGGACATTTTCCGCCGCGTCCCGGGCCACGCTCTGCAGCTCCTTCATTAGGTCCCCGGACTCCTTCACATAGATGAAGCCCCGGGTGATGATCTCCGGTTCGGAGAGGAGGTTGCCGTCGTGGGAGGAGATGGGCAGGACCACCACCACCATGCCGTCCTCTGCCAGGCGCTTGCGGTCCCGCATGACCACGGCGCCCACGTCGCCCACGCCGGAGCCGTCCACATACACCTCGCCGGCGGGCACGGAGCCGTTGACCTTCAGCGTCTTGGCGGTGATCTCGATAACGGAGCCGTTGTCGGCGATGGCGATGTGGTTGCGGTCCATGCCCATGTCCTGGGCCAGCTGCGAGTGGATCTGCAGCATCCGCTGCTCGCCGTGGAGGGGGATGAAGAACCGGGGCTTCGTCAGGGCGTGGATGATCTTCAGCTCCTCCTGGCAGGCATGGCCGGAGACGTGTAGGATGTCCGCCTTGTCATAGACCACCTTGACGCCCTTGCGGAACAGCTCGTTGATGACCCGGGACACCGTCACCTCGTTGCCGGGGATGGCGCTGGCGGAGATGATGACCTTGTCCCCGGCGCCCAGCTCCACCTGCTTGTGCTGAGAGAAGGCCATGCGGTACAGGGCGCTCATCTCCTCGCCCTGGGAGCCGGTGGTGACGATGACCTGCTTGTTCTTGGGCAGGCCTTTGATCTTGTTGATGTCCACCAGGGTGTTTTTGGGCACCTTCATATAGCCCAGCTCCGTGGAGACCTTCATGATGTTCTCCATGGACCGGCCCGTGACGGCCACCTTCCGGCCGAAGGCCGCGGCGGCGTCCAGCACCTGCTGGATCCGGTGGACGTTGGAGGCAAAGGTGGTGACGATGATCCGGTCATCGCACCCCTGGAACTGGCGGGTGAAGGTGGCGCCCACCGTCTTTTCGGACGGGGTGAAGCCCGGCCGCTCCACATTGGTGGAGTCCGCCAGCAGCGCCAGGACGCCCTCCTTCCCCAGCTCGCCGAAGCGGGCCAGGTCGATGACCTCCCCGTCGATGGGGGTGGAGTCGATCTTGAAGTCGCCGGTGTGGACAATGGTGCCCATGTGGGTGTGGATGGCGAAGGCCACGGAGTCGGCGATGGAGTGGTTCACATGGATGAACTCCACTGTGAACTTGCCGGCCCGGACGCTCTTGCCCGGCTCCACCGTGATGAGCTTGGTGCTCTTGAGGAGGCCGTGCTCCTCCAGCTTCAGCTTGATGAGGCCGGCGGTGAACCGGGTGCAGTAGATGGGCATATTCAGCTGTTTGAGCACGTAGGGGATGGCGCCCACATGGTCCTCGTGGCCGTGGGTGATGAAGAGGCCCCGGATGCGGGCCCGGTTCTTGATGAGGTAGCTGACGTCGGGGATGATCAGGTCGATGCCGTACATGTCGTCGCCAGGGAAGGCCATGCCGCAGTCCACCACGATGATCTCGCCGCCGTACTCGTAGGCGGTCATGTTCTTGCCGATCTCATTGAGACCGCCCAGGGGGATGATTTTCAATTTTTCTGCCATAGATCGATGATGCTCCTTTGAAAAAATATGTATACTACCCCCATGGCATTGGAAATGGCGCAAAATGCGCGCACGCAAAGAAGAGACGCCCGTAGCCTGCGCGGCCCCGTATCGCCGGCAGGGGTTCGGTCACGTCATTCCGTTGAAGCCGTATGGGGTTTTATTTGACCGGAGGGGAGAAGTCGCTCCGCGCCGGTGAAATACGAAGGAAAAAAGGGCGGAAAAGCAGTTGCTTCTCGACGCACACTTTGGTATACTAATCGGTGAGCGCGGAAAGAATATACCGCGCCCGGCGGGCCGGCGGGCCCGCATATTCTATGCTTAGTATAACACAGGTTTCCTGATTTGTATACATTTTTTTGTGAGAACGCAGATCACCGGCGGACAGCGCCGGAGAGAGGGAGGGAAAGGACGTGCGGGCGACGATCAAGATGATCGCGGAACGGGCGGGCGTTTCCATCGGCACAGTGGACCGGGTGCTCCACGACCGGCCGTATGTGAAGGAGGAGGTCCGCCGCCGGGTGTTGGAGGTGATGGAGGAGCTGGATTACCAGCCCAACCGGATGGCCAGCGCGCTGGCCACCAGCGGCCTCACCCGGCAGTTCGCCATCATCCAGCCCACCTGGGAGAGCTATGTGGGCGAGGCCATGGCCGCCGGCGTGACCAAATTCCGGCAGGACCGGCGGGACTATAACCTGACCGTCACGGTCCATCCCTATCACCAGGGGCGGATGGAGGACTGCCTGCGCCTGCTGGACCAGGCGGCGGAGAAGGCCCAGGGCATCGCCCTGTGCGCCGCGGACTGCCCCCAGATCCGCCGGAAGCTGGAGATGCTGGCGGAGCGGCGGGTGCCGGTGGTGACGTTCAACTCCGACATCGCCGGGGGCCGGCGGATGTGCTTCGTGGGCGAGAACGCCCACCACGCCGGCCGGGTGGCCGGGGAGATCGCGGCCAAGTTCCTGCGCCCCGGGGACCGGGTGCTGCTGGTGTACGCCGACCACGGGTACTCCGGCCACAAGGGCCGGGCGGACGGCTTTTTGGAACGGATGGAGGAGCGGGGCTTCTCCCGGGCGGACTGCCGGGTGGCGGAGACCCACGACGACTACGACGAGACGCTGGCGGCGGTCACGGCCGCCCTGGCGGAGGAGCCGGACCTGAAGTATATCTACATGGCCAACCGCTCGGTGCCCGCCTGTATGGAGGCCCTGCGCCGCAGCGGCCGGATGGGGCAGGTGCGGGTCCTGGCCCATGACAGCGGCCCGGAGACGGAGGCCTTCCTGCGGGAAGGGCTGCTGGACTTCGTCATCGATCAGAATCTGGCCTATCAGAGCCGCAAGGCCCTGGAACTGCTGTTTGACGCCGTAGTGGAGCACCGGGATCCGGAACGGGACTCCTTCTATCCCGAGAGCCCGATCCTCACAGCGGAGAACTGCTGAGATCCGCCCGCCCGACAGGGCGGGTTTGGGCGTGAATTTTCTGTGTGCGTGAACGGAGAAGGAGAACACAATGGAACGAAACGCACGGCCCCAAGGCACAAGGGCGTTTTTCAGGCTGCTGGTCCTGACAGCGCTGGGATTTGTGCTGGGCACATACGAATTTGTTGTGGTGGGAATCCTGCCGGAGATTGCCGAGGGGATGCAGGTGTCTCTGGCAGCAGTGGGCAAGCTGGTTTCCGCTTTTGCGGGGGCTTACGCCGTCGGCACGCCGTTTTTGACGGCTGCGATGGGGCGCATCCCCCGCTTTCGCTTGCTGATGGAATTGATGGCGGCGTTCATGGGGACCACGGCCCTCAGTATGCTGGCGCCCAACGTGGAAGTGCTCTATCTCTCACAGATGCTGGCGGCGCTGGTGTCCGGCCCGCTGACGGCGGTGGGGATGCTGTTTGCCCGGGAGCTGGCGGAGGAGGGCCACGCCGCCCGGGCCCTGGCCATGGTCTACGCGGGCTTTTCCCTGGCGTCCCTGGTGGGAGTGCCCCTTGGAACGGCCGTGTGCCGCTGGCTGGGATGGCGTTGGACCTATGGGCTGATCCTGCTGATGAGCGCGGCGCTGCTGCCGGTCCTGGCGGCGGTCCTGCCCCGGAACACGGCGGTCCCGATGGAAAAGGCTGGTGTGCTCCACGCATTCACGGTGTTTCGGGACCGCAGGTGCGCCCTGTGTGCGGGCATGATCTTTTTCAGCGGCACCGCGACTTATATGGTGTACACCTTCCTGACCCCCATCATGACGGACCTGCTGGGAGTGCCGGCGGATGCGGTGAGTCTGCTGCTGGTGGTTGTTGGTGTGTGCTGCATGGGCAGCAACCTGATCTCCGGATGGATGGGGGAGCGGGGCGGCGTCCGATGGCTGCCGCTGATTTTCGGCCTGCAGGCGCTGCTGTTTGCAGCCATGCCGCTGCTGCTGCGGGGGACGTGGACCGGGCTGGCAGCTCTGCTGGCGATGTCCCTGCTGATGTATGTGCTGAATACCCCCTCCCAACTGTACGCCTTGACGCTGGCGGAGCGGGAGTATCCCTTTGCCACGGTGCTGTGCTCCTCCATGCTCTCGGTGTGCTACAACCTGGGGATCGCGGTGGGGTCCTTCCTAGGCAGCGGCCTGCAGGAGACGGCGGGGTTGGGGGCCCTGGGCGTTCCCGCGGCGGTGTTCGCCCTGGTGGGCCTGGGCCTGAATCTGCTGCTTCTGCGGGCCGATACCTGGCGTGCGGCCGAGACGGCGTCGTGAGGATCTGAAAACAGGTCCGGGCCTGACGAGGTCCGGACCCGTTTTAACAGTTGCGTCCTTTGGGAAAAACTGCTATACTGAGCCTGTAGTATCGGCATGGATCTCGTCCCTGTAAAAAGGAGACTTCAAAGATGAACAATAAAAAGCTCTCCCGCCTGCTGGAGCCCAATCTCAAGCTCTATTTTCTCTGCATGATCGTGTTCGCGGCAGCCACCGCCACGGTGAGCCTGCCCCTGGGCCTGGTGGAGATCGCCTGCACCGTGGGGTTGTACGCCTATTTCACCAAACGCAATCAGAAGCGGCGGCAGAACATCCTCCAGTACATCGATAATGTCACCGGCAGCGTGGACACCGCCAGCAAGTCTACCCTCATCAACTCCCCGCTGCCCATCATGGTGTTCCGGCCGGACACCGGCGAGGTCATCTGGAGCAACGAGAACTTCCTGCAGCTGGCCGGTGTGCGGGAGCATCTGTTCGAGATGAAGGTGGAGGACGCGGTGCCGGAATTTCCCGTCCAGTGGCTGCTGGAGGGGAAGCAGGAGTGCCCGGACCGGGTGGTGATGAACAGCCGCCGGTTCCGGGTCTACGGCAGCCTGGTCCGGGCCAAGGGCCGGGGCACGGAGCAGAATCTGGTGGCCACCACCTACTGGGTGGACACCACGGAGGCCGACGAGCTGAAAGCCCGGTACACCGCCACCCGGCCGGTGCTGGCCATTTTGATGGTGGACAACTACGAGGACCTGATGAAGGCCTGCGCAGATACGGCCCGCAGCGCCGTGCTGGCCCAGATCGACGAGAAGCTGAACCAGTGGGCCGCCTGCGCTGACGGCCTGCTCCTCAAGACCGAGCGGGACCACTACCTCTTCATTTTTGAGGAGTGCCACTACGATCACTTTGTGGAGGACCGGTTCTCCATTCTGGACGCCATCCGGGAGATCAAGGTGGGGGACGTGTGCCCCACCCTCTCCATCGGCATCGGCAAGGACGCCGACGCCATGGCGGAGCTGTACCGGAACGCCCGCCTCAGCCTGGAGATGGCCCTCAGCCGGGGCGGCGACCAGGCGGTGGTCCGGGGGAAGGTGGACTTCCAGTTCTATGGCGGCCGCAGCAAGTCCACAGAAAAGCGGACGAAGGTGAAATCCCGGGTCATGGCCAGCGCTCTGAACGAGCTGATGGCCGATGCTTCGGAGATCTATATCATGGGCCACAGCTTCGCGGACATGGATGCCGTGGGCGCCGAGGCAGGACTGTACTGCATCGCCCGGAAGTGCGGCAAGCACGCCCAAATCGTCATTGATCTGGAGCGCAATGCCGCCGGGGCCGTGCTCTCCAAGCTCCAGGCCCTGCCGGAGTATGCGGGGGCCTTCACCACCGGGGCCGAGGCGTTCCTGCGGATGCAGCCCGGCGCCCTGGTGATCGTGGTGGACACCAACCGCCCAGATATGGTGGAGCACCCCCAGCTGCTGGAGTCCAGCAACCGGGTGGCGGTGATCGATCACCACCGCCGGGCAGCCAGCTACATCGAAAACGCCGCCTTCAGCTTCCATGAGCCCTACGCCTCCTCCGCCAGTGAGCTGGTGACGGAGCTGCTGCAATATCTGGTGGAGCCCTCTGACCTGCTGCGGGAGGAGGCGGAAGCGCTGCTGGCCGGCATCGTGCTGGACACCAAGCACTTCACCCTGCGCACCGGCGGCCGGACCTTTGAGGCGGCGGCCTTCCTCCGCCGGGCCGGCGCGGACACCACCGACGTCCAGCGCCTGTTCCAGAGCGATTTGAGCGAGATGGTGTCCCGGTACGACATCATCCGCCGGGCGGAGCTGTACCGGGAGGATATCGCCGTGGCGGCCATCGACCAGGAGGGCGTGGACCGGGTGACGGCGGCCCAGGCGGCGGATGAGCTGCTGAGCCTCAAGGGTGTGAAGGCGTCCTTCGTGGTGTTCCCCAACGGCGAGAACGTGCAGATGTCCGCCCGCTCCCTGGGAGAGGTGAACGTCCAGGTGATTCTGGAGGCCCTGGGCGGCGGCGGCAATTCCACCACCGCCGGCGGTCGTGTGGAGAACACGGACGTGGAGACGGTAAAGGCGCGGCTGCTGGAGGCCATCGACACGTATTTTGAAAAATAAGACGGCAGGCTGGCGTCTGCCGAAGAGAACAGAAGGAGACAATTTCCCATGAAAGTGATTTTACAGCAGGACGTGAAGGGCCAGGGCAAGAAGGGCCAGATGGTGGAGGTGTCCGAGGGCTATGCCCGCAACTACCTCTTGCCTCGGAAACTGGCCATCGCCGCCACGGCGGACGCCATCAACACCATGAATTTGAAGGAGAAGGCCCGCAAGGCCGAGGAGGCCCGGCAGAAGGCGGAGGCGGAGGCCACTGTCGAGAAGCTAAAGGAGTGCATGGTAAAGCTCACCGCCAAGGCCGGCAACGGCGGGCGGCTGTTCGGCGCCGTCACCTCCAAGGAGATCTCCGACGGCCTGAAGGCCCAGTTCAACATCGACATCCCCAAGCAGAAGCTGGTGCTGGATGAGCCCATCAAGGCGTTTGGATCCTACCAGGTGAAGGCCAAGCTGGGATTCGAGGTCACCGGGACGGTGTATGTGTCCGTGTTTGAGGAAAAATAAAGGGGAGGGCCCCTCTGTTTTTGGGGCACGCCCCGGGGAGATGCGGGCCGCCGAACGGCGGCCACGGGGGATTCTGCTCCCGCAGGGGGCAGTTCCCGCGGGGGTGCGCCCCCCATTCTCTTTTTGGTCTTGCCCAAAAAGAGAATGCGCCGCGCCCGGTGGAAGAGAAAAAGGCGCTAGGCGCGCTCCGGTGCAGTGGCCCTCCGCGCGCGACGGGGGTCGGCGTATCGGTGCAAGCGCCGATTTGGGCTTGTCTTCGGGCACGCTACAATCTTCTGCCAGGTTGATACTACCGTCCCGTGGCGGATGATGCGGAGGTCATCGGGGTGCAAGAACGCATTTGACCAGCTTCTCTTTCCGCGCGTTCCGCTTCGCTACGCGCTGCCCGGGCAATCGTGGCGGCTTGTACCGGTGGGCGGATGAGGGCATCCGCCCCTACGGCAGGACTATGGCTTTCCGCGTTCCCGTAGGGGCCGATGCCCTCATCGGCCCGTTGCAGAAGCCCCATCAACCACCGGTTAGCGGCAGCGAAAAGAGAAGCAGGATGTATCCCAGACTTCCCCGGGCTGGAGGTTTCCCCAAGGTCTGCGCGTTTCCGCCCCTGACTGCCGCAAGGAACCGCCAACCCATCCCCCGCCGGCGGCAGGAGGTCTGCGCCTGCGCAGACCGACCCGCCGAAGCGTTCTTTTCTTTTGGACCGTGCACGGCCCGTTTTCTTTTCGGCAAGACCGAAAAGAAAATGGGGGGTGCATTGCCCAGCTATCAACATAGCTGATTTCCCCACCCAAACGGGTGGACTCCCATTCACTGCGAGGTGACAGCAAGATGGCAAATGAAGACCTGCTCCTGCGGCAGATGCCCCACTCCCTGGAGGGGGAACAGGCCGTCCTGGGCTCCATGCTCATCGACGCCGACTGCGTCAAGGACGTGATGGACAAGCTCCGGCCGTCGGACTTCTACCTCCGGCAGAACCGGGAGATCTTTGAGACCATCTACACCATGTTCACCTACGCCAAGCCCATCGACGGCATCACCGTGTGCGAGGAGATGCAGAAGGCGGGCACCTACGACGAGAACACCACCCGCTCCTATCTGGCCCAGCTGATGGAGATCACCCCCACCAGCGCCAACGTCATGGAGTACGTGGCCATCGTCCGGGACAAGGCCCTGCTGCGGGGGGTGGCCCAGGCCGCCGCTGAGATCACCGCCATGGTGCAGGAGGGCGTGGGCGAGGCCTCGGAGATCTTGGAGGCGGCGGAGCAGAAGGTCTACGCCGTCCGCCGGGGCCAGAGCGCCCAGGACATGGTGCCTCTGCGGCAGGTGCTGCCGGAGGTGCTGGACCGGCTGGGGGAGATGAGCGAGAGCGACAACCATCTGCCAGGCCTCTCCACGGGCCTCTCCGCCGTGGACCAGAAGATCACGGGCCTGAACAAGTCGGACCTGATCCTGCTGGCCGCCCGGCCCGGTATGGGCAAGACCTCGTTTGCGCTGAATATCGCGCTGAACGTAGCCAAGGCCGTCCAAAAGACGGTGGCGGTGTTCTCCCTGGAGATGAGCCGGGAGCAGCTGGCTACCCGCCTGCTGTCCTCCGAGGCCCTGGTGGAAAACAACCGCCTCAAGACCGGCGCCCTGCGGGAGACCGACTGGGAGAAGATCGCCGGGGCGGCCACCATTTTGAATAAGGTGGACATCCGGATCGACGACAACCCCATGCTGTCCGTGGCGGACATGAACGCCAAGTGCCGCCGGCTGGACAACCTGGGCCTGGTGGTCATTGACTACCTGCAGCTGATGACCTCCGCCGGCGGCAAGGGCTACGCCGGGGAGAACCGGCAGCAGGTGGTGTCCGACATCTCCCGGATGCTGAAGATCATGGCCAAGGAGCTGAACGTGCCGGTGATCTGCCTGAGCCAGCTGTCCCGTGCCAACGAGAAGCGGGATGACAAGCGGCCCATGCTGTCCGACCTGCGGGAATCCGGCGCCATCGAACAGGACGCGGACATCGTTCTGTTTCTGTACCGGGACGATTATTATAATGAGGACTCGGAAAAGCACAACATCGCCGAGTGCATCGTGGCGAAAAACCGCCACGGCGAGACCGGAAAAGTCGAATTGAGATGGATGCCGGAGTATACGCAGTTCTCCACGCTGGATACCCGGTATGACGAGGACTGAGCCAGTGGACCGCCAGAGGTGAGGAGGCATATGGAGGAGCTTTTATCCCGCTGCCCACGGTGGGTGCTGCCGACCCGGGGCCGTCCCGTGCTGTGCGCGGTGTCCGGCGGCCTGGATTCCATGTGCCTGCTGGACCTGCTGGACCGGTGGTGCCGGGAGCGGGAGGCCCGCGTGGTGGCCGCCCACTTCAACCACCATCTTCGGGGGGCAGAGTCTGACCGGGATGAGCGCTTCGTCCGGGACTGGTGCGCCGCCCATAACATCCCGTTCGTCTCCGGCTCCGGGGACGCGGGGGCGCTGGCGGCGCGGGAGGGCCTCTCTGTGGAGGAGGCGGCCCGGAACCTGCGGTACGCGTTTCTCCGCCGGGAGGCGGAGAAGCTGGGCCCTTATACGAAAATCTACACCGCCCACCACGCGGACGACAACGCGGAGACCATCCTCTTCAACCTGATCCGGGGCACCGGCGTGGCGGGCCTCACCGGCATGGCGTACCAGCAGAACGGCATCTGCCGGCCGCTGCTGGACGTGACCCGGGCGGAGCTGGCGGCCTACGCCGCCGCCCGCGGGATTCCCCATGTGGAGGACTCCACCAACGGCGACCCCGACGCTGCCGCCCGGAACTACCTCCGGCTGGAGGTGATGCCCCGCCTGAAGCAAATCAACCCCAAGGCGGTGGAGCACATCAACAGCGCCGGCCGCCGGCTGCGGGTGGTGGACCGGTCATTGGAGGAAGAGGCTGTCCGCCGCACCGCCCAGGTGGAGGTCCGGGAGGGCCGGGTGACCCTGTCGAAGCGGGCATTGGCGGAGGCACCGGACGCCGTGAAGCCCCGGATGCTGCTGCGGCTCTTTGACCTGCTGGGCGTGGGGCGGAGGGACATCACCGCCGCCCACCTGAACGCCATCCTGTACCTGACCCGGGACACCCTCTGGGGCCGGGAGAGCCGGGTAGACCTGCCCCATGGCGTCACCGCCCGGTATTGCCGGGAGTGGCTGATCCTGGAGACCCGCCTCCAGCTTTTGACGGAGGTCCAGCTGCTGCTGGGCTGTCCCGTCACCTGGGGGGATTACCGCCTGACCCTGCTGGACCAACCGGAGGGGGAGGGCCTGGCCCTCCGGCCCTGGCGGCAGGGGGAGCGGATGGGCCTGACCGTAGGGCCTGTGGCGCCGGGGGACCGTTTGTGCCTGCCGGAGACCCACGGAGGCGGCCGCAGCGTCAAGCGGCTGTGCCTGGACCACCGGATCTCCCTGTCGGAGCGAGACCGGCTGCCGGCCCTTTACGCCGGGGGGGCCTTGGCCGCCGTGTGGCGGCTGGGGGTGGATGAATCGTTTGCACCATCGGCGGGGGAGCCCTGCCGGTTTATTCAGATCACAGAGATCGAGAAGGAGAGAGAGCATGAGAAGTGAGATGGAGAGCGATATCCTCAAGGTCCTGGTGACCGAAGAGGAATTGAAGGCCCGCATCGCGGAAATGGGAGCGGAGCTGTATGAGCGATTCCAGGGCAAGGATCCGTTGTTTCTGGGCGTGCTGAAGGGGTGCTTTGTGTTCATGGCGGACCTGGTGCGGGCCTGCCAGGTGAAGAGCGACGTGGAGTTCATCGCCGTCAGCTCCTACCAGAACGCCACCGTGTCCTCAGGCCGGGTGCAGATCACCCATGACCTGCAGCAGGACATCACCGGGCGGCACCTGATCATCGTGGAGGACATTTTGGACTCCGGCAACACCCTGGCGTTTTTGAAGGACTACTTCATGACGAAGGGGGCGGCGTCCATCACCATCGTGACGCTGCTGGATAAGCCCTCCCGCCGGACCAAGGCCATCACCGCCGACCTGGCGGGGTTCGTGGTGCCGGATGAGTTCGTGGTGGGGTATGGGCTGGATTACTGCCAGCAGTACCGGAATGTGCCGTACATCGGGGTGTTGAAGCCGGAGGTCTACTCCGGGAAGTGAGATGTTTCCCTTTGCCCCCGAAGGGGGCGGGGGAAATGCGGGCCACCGGACGGCGGCCACGGGGGGGCTGGCTCCCGCCAGGGGGCTGCTCCCACAGGGGTGCGCCCCCCATTGCGTCGTCGCAAAGTCCGCTCAGCTTCGTTTCCGCCTGCGGCGAAAACTGCGTCCGCTCCCTTGTTCCTCCTTTCCCCACCGCGCGGGGCGCGGCGGGGGCCCCTTTTGGTCTTGCCCAAAAAGAGAATGCGCCGCGCCCGGTGGAAGAGAAAAAGCGCTTCGGCGGGTCGGTCTGCGCAAGCGCAGACCTCCTGCCGCCGGCGGGGGATAGTTGGCTGTCCCGTGCGGCGGTCAGGGACGGAAACGCGCTGCCCTTGGGGAAACTTCCGGCCCGGGGAAGTCAGGGATACATCCAGATTCTCTTTTCGCTGCCGCTGTCCGGTGGTTGATGGGGCTTCTGCAACGGCCGATGAGGGCATCGGCCCCTACGAACGCCGGGCAGCGCGTAGCGAAGCGGAACGCGCGGAAAGAGGAGCTGGTCAAATGCGTCCTTGCACCCCGACGCTCTCCGCACCATCTACCACGGGACGGTAGTATCGACCTCGCAGAAGGGGATAGCGTGCCCGAAGGCCAGGCAAAACCGGAGCAGGCACCGATACGCCGACCCCCGTACAGCAACTTTGCACGCACGTGCAAAGTTGCGACCAAAGCGTTTTTTCTCTTTGGACCGTGCACGGCCCGTTTCTCTTTTGGCAAGACCAAAAGGGGCCCCCGCCGCGCCCCGCGCGGTGGGGAGAGGAGGAGCAAGGGAGCGGGCGCAGTTTTCGCTACAGGCGGAAACGGAGCTTAGCGGACTTTGCGACGACGACAATGGGGGTGCATCTGCCCAGCCATCAGCATGGCTGTTTTCTCGGCCAAACGGCCGCTACCCACCTTCGCCGGACGGCGAAAAAGGAGGCTTCTGCTCGTGACAAAACAAACACGGCTATCCAATTTGAGCTTTGTGCTGCTGGCCATCGTCATCCTGCTGTGCGTGAACTGGCTCTGGCAGGCTGACAACCATGTGGACCAGATGGAGTACTCGCAGATCCGTCAGCTGTTCCTGCAGGAAAAGGTGACGGGGCTGGACATCGACAGCGACGGCACCCTGACCCTGGAGCTGCGGGAGCCGCTGAACGGCAACGACACCGTCCGGTATGAACTGTACAGCTTCCAGTTGTTCTACGACGACTTCAACGACCTGGTCCAGGAGCAGTACGCGGCGGGCATCATCCAGCACTACGACTACCCGGAGCCCATCCGCACCAACTGGCTGCTGGAGCTGCTGCCCTTCCTGCTGGTGGCGGTGGTCTTTGGGCTGATGTGGTACTTCCTGGTGGTGCGGGCTCAGGGAGGGGGCATGGGACCGGATAAGATGTCCAAATTCGGCTCTGCCCGGACCCGGATGCTGACGGACAAGGACAAGAAGGTCACCTTCGACGATGTGGCCGGCGCCGACGAGGAGAAGGAGGAACTTCGGGAGATCGTGGAGTTCCTGAAGGACCCCAAGAAGTATCTGTCCCTGGGG
>DWZJ01000037.1 GCA_019118245.1 Candidatus Oscillibacter excrementigallinarum | reverse complement strand
AAGTCTTTCGTCCACACATGATTGTCATATCGGAAGAAACCCTCTTGCAGTGTGATTGCTTTTACATTGGGGAGATGGATTGTTTTCAACTGGCCCAGCAGATAACGGATATTCTGATCGTTTTTTTCCATCTTCTCCCCGGACAACTGGACAATATCCGAAGGGTTCTTTGACAGTTCTAATCCGACCACCTGAACATTATAGAAGTTCTCGCCCTCTTTTGCCAAGCACCGATTGAAGATAGCCTGGACATTGTCCTCGTTCAGATCGATCGGACGAAAGCCCTGTTCCTCGATTTTCTTTGCATACTTGTCACGCAAGCCCACAACACGATCCCCCTCCAGCGCCGGACGGCGCCAAATCATTCCATCCCCATCATACCGGATTTTCCCCCGCCCCGCAAGAGGCGTTTTCCGCCTCCCGCCTGGCGGGGGTTGTCCCGGCGCGGGGCCTCTGCTATAATGGAGGCACATCCAGGGGAAACCAAATCATGGAGGGGAAGCTTATGAAGATCGTGGCCATCAACGGCAGTCCCAGAAAGAACGGCAACACCGCCCAGGTGCTGGAGGCGGTCCGGCGGGAGGTGGAGGCCGCCGGCGTGGAGTTCCAGGTGTTCCAGCCCGGCGCCAGGGTCCATCCCTGCCTGGCCTGCTACCACTGCCTGAACACCGGCAGCCTCCGGTGCGTCCAGACCGACGACATGGTCAACGACATCATCGCCGCCTGCATCGAGGCGGACGGCATCCTGCTGGCCGCGCCCGTGTACCACGGCGGCATCGCCGGGAACATGAAGTGCGTGCTGGACCGGCTGATGCTGGCGGCGGGCTGCGGCGTGAACCAGTTCCACCACAAGGTGGGCGGCGCCCTGTGCACCCTGCGCCGCAGCGGCGGCATGGAGACGTACCAGCAGCTGCTGGGCACCATGGACGCCATGGAGATGGTGATCGTCACCTCCGACTACTGGGGCGCCGTCCACGGCGCAGACCCCGGCGAGGTCCAGGGAGACACCGAGGGCATGGAGGTGGCCGCCAAGCTGGGCCGCAACATGGCCTGGATGGTGAAGGTCCTGGCGGAGAGCAAGGTCCCCGTGCCGGAGACCCACCCCCGCACCATGACCAACTTCATCCGGTAAAGCGGGTAGACCGCTCCTGCGGCCCCGGTAGCTGTCGGAAGGGGGAGTTTGAAGATGAGTCCGCTGCATGATGGTGCCAACGGAGATGGATGGTTCTCGGTTTTTGTGATCGTGCCGCTCACCGGCCTGGTGATCTGGGGCCTGAACCAGTTCTGGCTGCACCGCCTGAAAAAGGGCGATATGGACTACTCGCCGGAGGGGTTCCGCAAAAGGGCCCGGCGCTTCGCCATCCTATTGGTGGCGGTGTTTCTGGGCGTGTCGCTGCTGGCGGCCCTGCTGATCTGGAACCAGCACTGAACGCCGCATTTCCGCAAAAGCGAACCAGGCGGCCCCAACATGGGGCCGCCTGGTTTGTTTATCCCTTGAGAATATCCGTGTTCCGGAACTGGATGGCCTCCGCCTCGTCGCCGCAAAGTCCGCTGTGCTCCGTTTCCGCCTGCCGGCGAAAACTCCACCCGCTTCCTTGCGGCTCCTCTCCCCACCACAAACGCTGCGCTGGTTTGCGGCGGGGGCCCAACTATCCTTTCAAAATATCCGTGTTCCGGAACTGGATGGCCTCGGCAAGGTGCTCTGGGCCGATGGCCTCCGCGCCGTCCAGATCCGCGATGGTCCGGGCCACCCGCAGGATGCGGTCGTGGGACCGGGCGGTGAGGCCCATCCGCTCGAAGGCGGACTTCATCAGCGCGTCCCCGGCGCTGTCCAGGCGGCAGAATTCCCCGATCATGGGGGCGGTCATGTGGGCGTTGCAGGTGACGCCGGTGCCGGCAAAGCGGGCGGTCTGGATGGCCCGGGCGGCGTCCACCCGGCGCTTGACCTCCGCGGAGCTCTCCGGCGCGGCCTTCCGCCGCATGGCCTCGTACTCCACCGAGGGGACGCTGACGTGGAGGTCGATCCGGTCCAGCAGGGGGCCGGAGATCTTCTCCACATACTTGGCCACCTCCCGGTCCGAGCAGGTGCACCGGCCGGAGGGGTGCCCCCGCCAGCCGCACCGGCAGGGGTTCATGGCGCACACCAGCTGGAACCGGGCGGGCAGGTGCAGCGTCCCGCCGGAGCGGGCCACCGTCACCGTGCCGTCCTCCAGGGGCTGGCGCAGGGTCTCCAGCACGTCCCGGTGGAACTCCGGCAGCTCGTCCAGAAACAGCACACCGTTGTGGGCCAGGGAGATCTCTCCCGGCCGCAGCAGCGGCCCGCCGCCGGCCAGGGCCGCGGCGGAGGCGGTGTGGTGGGGGCTGCGGAAGGGGCGATGGGTCAGCAGGGGGTGCTTCGGGTCTGTCAGCCCCGCCACGGACCAGATGCCGGAGACGGCCAGCGCCTCCTCCCGGCGCATATCCGGTAGGATGGAGGGCAGCCGCTTGGCCAGCATGGACTTGCCCGCGCCGGGGGAGCCGATCAGCAGCAGGTTGTGGCCGCCCGCCGCGGCGATCTCCAGGGCCCGCTTGGCGTTTTCCTGCCCCATCACGTCCCGCAGGTCCGGACCGGCGGTCTCGTCCGGCTCCGGCACCCACACTGGGGCGGGGGAGAGGCGTGCCTCCCCGCGCAGGTGGCGCACCAGCGTCTCCACGTCCGGCACGCCGTAGACGGTGAGTCCCTCCGCCAGCGTGGCCTCGGCGGCGTTCTCCGCCGGGACGTACAGCTCCTCCACACCGGCGTCCCGGGCCGCCAGGGCCATGGGCAGCACGCCGGTGACGCCCCGCAGCGCCCCGGTGAGGGACAGCTCCCCGATGAACGCCGCCTTCTCCGAGGGCGGCGGCAGCTCCCGGCCGGCGGCCAGCAGCCCCACGAAGATGGGCAGGTCGTAGACCGTGCCGGCCTTCTTCTGCCCGGCGGGAGCCAGGTTCACGGTGATGCGGCTGACGGGGAACTTGGCCCCGCAGTTCTTCACCGCCGCCCGGACCCGTTCCCGGGCCTCCCGCACAGCGGCGTCCGGCAGGCCCACGATGTCAAAGGCCGGCAGTCCGCCGGAGAGAAAGCACTCGGCGCTGACCTCGTATCCCGCGATGCCGTTCAGTCCCAGGGAGCGCACAGTCACCACCATGAGAAGACCACCTCCAGAAAATCCGGGCGGCAGCTGGACCGCCCTGAAAGGAATTGATTGCGAATTGTCGAAAACCGCGTTTTTTACAGAGTGAGTTTACCACAAATTGACGAAAAAGGAAACCCTTGATTCAAGAAGGTGCCTAAAAAATTCAAGAAGGTTTGTCCTTTCCGCAGAAATCAAAAAATTTGCGCAAAAAATAACAAGGCGGTTATTTACATGAGAAAATTCAAGTGATATAATAGCACCGCATGAGCATTCGGGGGAATGCGACCGTGTTCATGTTGGTTCAGAATGCTGTCGCGAGGGCAGCACATTTATAGGAGGTAAGTTTATGGCAAGAAAGTTCAAGTCCATGGACGGTAACAACGCGGCTGCGTATGTCAGCTATGCGTTTACCGAAGTGGCGGGGATCTATCCCATCACCCCGTCCTCTCCCATGGCAGACTTGGTCGACCAGTGGTCCGCCGCTGGCCAGAAGAACATTTTCGGCACCACCGTCAAGGTCGTCGAGATGCAGTCTGAGGCAGGCGCCTCCGGCACGGTCCACGGCTCCCTGGCCGCCGGTGCGCTGACCACCACCTACACCGCTTCCCAGGGCCTGCTGCTGATGATCCCCAATATGTACAAGATTGCCGGCGAGCTGCTGCCCTGCGTGTTCCATGTGTCCGCCCGTACCGTGTCCTCCCACGCCCTGAACATCTTCGGCGACCACTCCGACGTCATGGCCTGCCGCCAGACCGGCTTCGCCATGCTGTGCGAGGGCAACGTGCAGGAGGTCATGGACCTGGCGCCCGTGGCCCATCTGGCCGCCATCGAGGGCCGTGTTCCCTTCGAGAACTTCTTCGACGGCTTCCGGACCTCTCACGAGATCCAGAAGGTGGCTGTGTGGGATTACGATGACCTGAAGGAGATGTGCGACATGGACGCCGTGGCGGCGTTCCGCAAGCACGCGCTGAATCCTGAGCATCCCAATATGCGGGGTTCCCATGAGAACGGCGACATCTTCTTCCAGCATCGTGAGGCCTGCAACAGCTACTACACCGCTCTGCCCGACGTGGTGGAGAAGTACATGGGCAAGATCAACGAGAAGCTGGGCACCAACTATCAGCTGTTCAACTACTACGGCGCCGCCGACGCGGACCGCGTGATCATCGCCATGGGCTCCATCTGCGACGTGGCCGAGGAGGTCATCGACTACCTGAACGCCCAGGGCGAGAAGGTGGGCCTCATCAAGGTCCGTCTGTACCGGCCTTGGCGCGCGGACAAGCTGCTCTCCGCCATCCCCGCCACCTGCAAGAAGATCGCCGTGCTGGACCGCACCAAGGAGCCCGGCTCCCAGGGCGAGCCTCTGTACATGGACGTGGTCACCGCGCTGGCCAACGCCGGCCGGACCGACATCCAGGTGATCGGCGGCCGCTACGGCCTGGGCAGCAAGGACACCCCGCCCGCCTCCGTCTTCGCTGTGTATGACGAGCTGAAGAAGGACACCATGAAGCGCGAGTTCACCATCGGCATCGTGGACGATGTGACCCACCTGTCCCTGGAGGAGAAGCCCGCTCCCAGCGTGGCTCCCGCCGGCACCATCGAGTGCAAGTTCTGGGGTCTGGGCGGCGACGGCACCGTGGGCGCCAACAAGAACTCCATCAAGATCATCGGCGACCACACCGACAAGTATGTCCAGGCGTACTTCCAGTACGACTCCAAGAAGACCGGCGGCGTCACCATCAGCCACCTGCGCTTCGGCGACTCCCCCATCAAGTCCTCTTACTACATCAACAAGGCGGACTTTGTGGCCTGCCACGTGCCCGCCTACATCACCAAGCACTTCCCCATCGTCCGTGACGTGAAGCCCGGCGGTGTGTTCCTGATCAACTGCCAGTGGAGCGACGAGGAGCTGAGCCACCATCTGGACGCCGCCTCCAAGCGCTACATTGCCAAGAACAACATCCAGGTCTACACCATCAACGCCATCGATCTGGCCAAGGAGATCGGCATGGGCAAGCGGACCAACACCATCCTGCAGTCCGCCTTCTTCTCTCTGGCGAAGGTCATGCCCGAGAGCGAGGCCATCGGCTACATGAAGGACGCCGCCACCCACTCCTACCTGAAGAAGGGCCAGGACATCGTGGACATGAACCACAAGGCCATCGACGCCGGCGCCACCGCCTACAAGAAGTTCGATGTGCCCGCCGACTGGGCCAACGCCGTGGATGAGACCGAGGCCGTGAAGCACGAGGGCCCCGCCGCCCTGGTGGAGCAGGTCAGCACCATCCTGGATCCCGTGGGCCGCATGGACGGCGACAGACTGCCCGTGTCCGCCTTCGTCAAGCACGTGGACGGCCAGTTCGAGCTGGGCGCCGCCGCCTATGAGAAGCGCGGCGTGGCCGTGTCTGTTCCCACCTGGGATTCCACCAAGTGCATCCAGTGCAACAACTGCGCCTATGTCTGCCCCCACGCCACCATCCGTCCCTTCGCCCTGACGGAGGAGGAGGCCAAGAACGCCCCCGCCGCCGCCAAGATCGTGGACGTGAAGGCCGGCAAGGGCAAGGGCGTGTACAAGTACACCATGGCCATCAGCCCGCTGGACTGCATGGGCTGCGCCGTGTGCGTGGGCCAGTGCCCGGTGGATGCCCTGACCATGGTGGACCAGGAGCAGGAGGCCGCCCAGCAGGAGGTCTTCGACTACTGCGTCGCCAAGGTGTCCGAGAAGAAGGACATGCAGGACAACACCGTCAAGGGCAGCCAGTTCCGGCAGCCCATGCTGGAGTTCTCCGGCTCCTGCGCCGGCTGTGCCGAGACCAGCTATGCCCGTCTCATCACCCAGCTGTTCGGCGACCGGATGTACATCTCCAACGCCACCGGATGCTCCTCCATCTGGGGCGGTCCGGCTGCCACCTCTCCCTACTGCACCAACAAGGAAGGCCACGGTCCCGCCTGGGCCAACTCCCTGTTCGAGGATAACGCCGAGCACGGTCTGGGTATGTATCTGGGCCAGCAGGCCACCCGCAGCCGTCTGGCGGACCTGACCCGGGAGCTGATCGCCCTGTCCTGGTCCACTGCCGAGATCAAGGAAGCCGGCCAGAAGTGGCTGGACACCATGGATGACGGCGCCACCAACGGTGAGGCCGCCAAGGCCTACATTGCCGCCCTGGAGAAGGGCATCTGCACCGTGGACGAGCTCATCGCCAGCGGCAAGCCCGAGTTCGAGGCCCACGGCAAGGAGCTGAAGGCCGCCGGCAAGCAGTTCTGCGACTGCGACGCCTGCAAGCTGGTCGCTGAGATCCTGGCGGACAAGGAGTTCCTGTCCAAGAAGTCCATGTGGATTTTCGGCGGCGACGGCTGGGCTTACGACATCGGCTTCGGCGGCCTGGATCACGTCCTGGCCTCCGGCAATGACGTGAACGTCTTCGTCTTCGACACCGAGGTGTACTCCAACACCGGCGGCCAGGCCTCCAAGGCCTCCAACATCGGCCAGGTGGCCCAGTTCGCCGCCTCCGGCAAGGAGACCAAGAAGAAGTCCCTGGCGGAGATCGCCATGAGCTACGGCTACGTCTACGTGGCCCAGGTGGCCATGGGCGCCAACCCCGCCCAGACCCTGAAGGCCATCCAGGAGGCTGAGGCCTATCACGGCCCGTCCCTGATCATCGGCTACGCCCCCTGCGAGATGCACTCCATCAAGGGCGGCATGATGAACTGCCAGAAGGAAATGAAGAAGGCCGTGGAGTGCGGCTACTGGAACCTGTTCCGCTTCAACCCCGCTGCCGAGGGCGCCAAGTTCACCCTGGACTCCAAGGAGCCCGCTGGCGGCTATCAGGAGTTCCTGATGAACGAGGCCCGGTACAGCCGTCTGACCCGCGAGTTCCCCGACCGCGCCGGCGAGCTGTTCGCCCGGAACGAGCAGGCTGCCATGGACCGCTATCAGCACCTGCTGAAGCTGAAGGCCATGTACAGCGAGTAAGCAAGACCTTTTCCGAGCACAACAGGACCGCGGGATCTCCCGCGGTCCTGCTTTTATCAGAAAACACAGCAAGGCCCCCGGACGCCGCAGCGTCCGGGGGCCTTCTGTGGATTCGGGAAATCAGAGCAGCGTCCGGAGGGCCTCCGCCATGGCCGTGCCCTGGGCCCGGGTGATCCCGTCAGAGGCGCCCGCGTCCTCCGGCAGCAGGCCCCAGCCCCAGGCCAGCTCCAGAGACGTCCGGTCCCAGGCCCCCTCCGCCAGGACGCTGGGCAGGGGAGCGGTGCGGATCCTCTCCGGCTCCAGCCCCAGGGCCTCCGCCGTGCGGACCAGGAACACGGCGGCCTCCTGCCAGGTGAGGGGCCGGGCGGCGGTAAAGGTCCCGTCAGAGGTGCCGTTGGTGACGCCGGCCGTCTGGGCCCAGCTGATGGCGGGCAGATACCACTCGATGCCCAGCAGGTCGGGGAAGGCGGCGGGTTCCGAAGTTGCCGGTGATCCGGCGGCCACATACAGCAGCCCCAGAAAGCGGCCCCGGGTAAGGGGCGCGTCGGGGTACGCCTGCTGCTCCAGCCGCTCCGGGTGGGCCAGCAGCCACTCCACGGCGGAGCCCCGGCCCGCCAGGGTGTCTGCCATGGTCTGGGGGACCGTCACATCCGGCTCCAGGGACTCCACGCCCCGGCCGGCGTCGGCATCCAGCAGGGTGCCCAGATCGATGTACTTGGTGGACACGCCGATCTGGATCCCGGAGTTGGGCAGAGCAAAGGAGCCCACGGAGCCGAAGTGGTCCACGCTGCCGCTGGCGGGCTCTCCCACCAGCACGGCGCCCATCTCTTGCAGCTCCACGGCATTGATGATGGCGGAGGAGAAGGTGGTCTCCCCGATGAGTCCCACCAGCTGGGCCCCGTCGTCCATCTCCGCCCGCAGCACCGCCAGCAGGGGCCAGATCACGCCGTCGGACCCGCCGCCGTTGTTCCGCAGGTCCACCAGGACGCGGCTGTAGTCTCCGTCGTCCAGTGCCGTCTGCACCTGGGCGGCGAAGGTCGCCATGGGCAGCTCGGGATCCTCCCGGCAGGTGTTGTACTGGATATAATAGGTATCGCCGTCCAGAGCCGTGCTCCAATAAAAGTCCTCCGTGGCCGCTGTGGCAGGTTGATCCGTGATCTGCTCCGACAGCCGGGCCAGGGAGACATGGGACAGGGCCGCCGCGTCCACCGGCTCCACGGACAGGACCTGTCCGCCCTCCAGCGTCAGCTCCAGCGCGCCGCCCTCCGGCACCAGTCCCACATATTCATACAGGTCCGCCACATTGCAGCTCTGCCGGTACTGCCGCCGCAGCTTCACCGGATTGTCCGCGCTGAGGAGACTGGAGAAGGCCTCCAGCACCTCTTCCATGGAATGGCCGTTCACAGCGGAGACCTCCCGCCCCAGCAGATCCGTCTGGCCTTCTTCCGCCGTAGTGAGGTACCAGTGTCCATCGTACCAGGTGAGCACCATCGGGTAAAATCGCACCTGATCCGCCACTGCGTTCAGGGACGCCTGGGTGTGGGAGTCCCCTACCAGGGCCACCAGGCTCTGGAGGTCCAGGACAAAGTCCACCTCGCTTTCCGTGGCCAGCCGGCTCTCGATCTCCGCCTTTCTGGCCAGGAAATCCGCCTCCGGCGTGTTGGCGAAGAGGTCGGGGTGATACCGCTCCAGAGACTGATACAGCACGTCCAGGTCCTGCTGCCGGGCCGCCGCCGCGGACGGCGCCGGCTCCGCCGCCTGGACGGCGGTGCCGGTGAACAGGGCGGCTGCCAGGATCAAGGACCCGGCCCGCCGGAAAGGTGTGGTGCGCAAGATGATCTCTCCCCTCAGTGTATTATTACAGTAGTACAATAGTACAAGAGCGGCGATTTGTCAAGTGGCAGCTGCGCCGCTTTCTTACAACAACGGAGGAGCCGGGCAGATTTCTTCAAATTCCATAAAGATTTTGTAAAAGAACGCAAAAAAATTCGCAAAAAGTTCATGGAATCGGAGGGAGAAACAAGCTATAATAAAGGGCCATGTATAGAAAGAAGGGGATCGCCATGCGACAGACATCTTCGCCGGCGGCCGCGGATGCCAGATGGCATCCACAGGAACGCAGGGCGTTCCTGTATCTCCCGCTGCTGGCCCTGCTGGTCTCCACTGTGGTGGAGCTGTTCAATCATAAGGCGTTTACAGAGGGCCCCGCCAGCTTCTGGCGCTATCTTTCCGATGAGCCCCTGGCATTTCTGGTAAACATTCTGATCGTGCTGGTGACGCTCTCGCCGGCCTTCTTTTTCCGTCGGAGGGCGTTCTGGTGCGCGCTGGTCTCTTTTTTGTGGCTGGTGGCCGGCGGGGTGAACGGATTCATCCTGCTCAACCGCATGACGCCGTTCACCGTGGCGGACCTGACGGTATTCGAGACGGGACTGGACACGGTGCCCAACTATCTCTCCACCGGCTATATCGTCCTGCTGGCGGCGGCGCTGGCGGTGGTGGCCGCGGGCCTGGCGCTGCTGTTCTGGAAGGGGCCCCGCAGCCATCAGACGGCGCGTGCCCGGATCCTCACCGGCGCCGTGGCCATGGCGGTGTCCAGCATCCTGATGGGAGGCAGCTGTGCCCTGGCCTTTGCCACGGGCCATCTGTCCGACCAGTTTGCCAACCTGGCCTTTGCCTATGAGGACTACGGCTTCTCTTACTGCTTCCTCCAGACCTGGCTGAACCGGGGCGTCCACCGGCCCTCCGGCTATGGACGGCCCGCGGTGGAGAAGATCGCGAATACCGTGGAGGAGAAGGTTGCGTCCCAGTCCGCCGACGTCCAGACGGATGTGAATGTGATCTTCATCCAGCTGGAGTCCTATATCGACCCCTCTCAGATCCAGGGGCTGGAGCTGTCGGAGGACCCGGTGCCCAACTGGACAGCATTGAAGGAGGAATATTCCTCCGGCTATCTGACGGTGCCGGTGGTGGGGGCCGGCACGGCCAATACGGAATTTGAGGTGCTCACCGGCATGAGCACCCGCTTCTTCGGCCCCGGGGAATATCCCTACCAGACCTGCCTGACGGACCAGACCGTGGAGTCCGTGGCCTACGACCTGAAGGCCAACGGCTATGCCACCCACGCCATCCACAACCACCGGGCGGCCTTTTACAGCCGGAACGAGGTCTACCCCAATCTGGGCTTTGACGACTTCACCGCCCTGGAGTATATGCCGGCGGTGAAGACCACGCCCACCAACTGGGCCAAGGATGCCGTGCTGAAAAAGCAGATCCTCCAGGCGCTGGATGTGACGGAGGATCAGGCGGATCTGGTGTTCACCGTCTCCGTCCAGGGCCACGGCAAGTATCCCACGGAGCAGGTGCTGGAAGACCCGGCCATCACCGTGGAGAAGTGCCCCGACGAGGACTACCGCTACGCCATGGAGTACTACGTCAATCAGGTCCATGAGATGGACGCCTTCGTGGGGGAGCTGGTGAAGGAGCTCTCCCAGCGGGAGGAAAAGACCGTGCTGGTGCTCTACGGCGACCATCTGCCCGCCCTGGGCCTGGATGCGGCGGACATGGAGAGCAGCAGCCTCTACCGCACGGAGTACATCATCTGGGACAACTTCGGCCTGGAGCAGCAGGACGAGGACCTGGCGGCCTACCAGCTCTCCGCGTCTGTGCTGGGCCGCCTGGGCATCACCACCGGGCTGATGAACGGCTTCCAGCAGACCTGCCGGGAGGAGCCTACCTATTGGCGGGACCTGCGGATGCTGCAGTACGATGCCCTCTACGGCAACGGCTTCCTCTATGGAGCACAGGGCCGCTACGCGCCCACGGAGATGAAGATGGGCATGGTGCCCATTGAGATCACCGGTATGGAGCAGCGGGCCGGAGACTGGTTCATCCTGGGGAAGAACTTCACCCCCTACTGCGTGGTGACAGAGGCGGACGGTGATCTGCTGGAGACGGAGTATGAGTCCCCATGGCTGCTGCGGCTGAAGGAGGAGCCGGATACCACGGATTACCGGGAGCTGGAGATCAGCGTGGTGGATAAGCACAACGAGATCCTCAGCAATACGGAATAGCTATGACCAGCGGGGAGCGGCCGAAAGCCGCTCCCCGCTGATTTTGGTGCCCGCCGCGCGGGGACCATCCGGGACGGACGATGGCCGCAAAAAACAGGAGGACCGCCCACGGCGGTTCTCCTGTCAAAATCAGATCCGATCACGGCTTGGCCTCGGCCCGCAGCTTCAGCTGCTCCGCCGTGATGGCATAGCCCGCCTCCGCATAGGGGAAGGAGGGCCGCTCCTCCGGCAGAGCCAGTCCCCGGCGGCCACAGATGGCGGCGGCCACGGTATCCAGCAGCCGGGGGTTCTTCACCAGGATGGGCCCGGTGAGCTCCGACGCGAACACGTTCTTCCAGTGGAAGCCCTCCGGCCCCTGTTCCGCCTCGTTGCCATAGCCCAGGGCGAGGCCGTTCAGCAGCGACGTCTCCACGCCGCGGACTTGGCCGCACTTGTTCATAAAGCCCACCACGGCCTCCGGGAACAGGTCCGTGGTGCCGTACACGTCCCCCACGATCCGGCGGCTGCCCTGGACCGTGGTAAAACCGGCCAGGCCGATGCCGTCAAAGGTCTCCCCGTCCTTGTCGGTGACGGAGGCGCCCAGCAGCTCCATGGCCGTGCCGGCGAACAGCATGGCGCAGCCCTCCTCCGCCAGGGACTTTACCGCCGGGCCGTACTGGGCGAAGTCCCCGGCGGCGAACCGCTGGGCCCGCTCCGTGCCAGCCCCCATGAAGAGGAAGTCGGCACGGTCGATGTCCGCGCCCTCCCCCGGGGCCACGGCCTGCACCGCGACCGTGTGGCCCAGGACCTCCAGATACCGCCGGAGGACGGACAGGTTGGCATAGCTGCCGTACAGGCTCATCAGGTCCGGGTAAAAGTGGACGATCTTCAATTCCATATCCTCACGCCTCCTTTACCACCTGGGAGAGGATCTTGTCCCGGTCCGAGAAGCAGGTGACCACATATACGTTCTCACTGCCCGCCGCTTTCAGCTCCGCCGCCGCGGCGGGGATGTCCGGCTGGACCGTGACCTTTTCCCAGGGAATGTCCGTGAAGGAGAACCGCTCCGCCAGGTCGTTGCAGTACCGGCCGGAGAGGATCACCCGCTCCACCTGGGGGGCGTTCAGCAGGTCGAAATCGATGTCCCACAGCCAGCTGGTCTCGCTGGTGAAGTACTTCCGGCTCACCGCGTCCACGATCACCAGCACCGTGCAGGGGGCCTGGGCGGCGCGGATGTAGCGGAGGTTGGTGTCGTAGGCGATGGAGTTCTCGTGCTTGCTGGTCAGCAGCATCCCGTGGTGGGCGCCCAGGGTGAACTTCTGCATCCGCCCGTTTTTCAGGATGTAGTTGTTGATGACTCCGGCGGCGGTGTCCGATGCCACGCCGACGCAGCGGCAGGCGGCGTAGGCCGCCAGGATGTTGTAGACGTTGTAGATGCTGCGGAAGGCCAGCTGGATGGTGATGGTGCCGTCGATGGTCAGGGTGCCCCGCTCCAGATCCAGGGCCGTGGCGGTGTAATCCGTGGCAGGCTTCCGATGGCCGCACTTCGTGCAGCGGAAGGCCCCGATGTGGTTGTAGTGGACGTAGTCGTACTCCATGGGGGCGTGGCACACCGGGCAGTAGGCGCCGTCGTGGTACACGCCGGTGGGAGCGTCCGTGTCAGAGGGGCAGCGGTCCAGGCCGAACCACTTCACCTTGTCATGCCCCTGGGCAAAGCAGCTGGACAGGGGATCGTCACCGTTCAGGATCAGCTCCGTCTCCGGGGAGAGAGCCGGCAGGATGGCGTCGTACACCCACTCCGGGTGGCCGTTCCGGGTCAGCTGGTCCCGGTACAGGTTGGTGATGACGAACTCCGTGGGGTGGAAGTACCGGAAGCTCTGGGCGGCGTACCGCTCGTCGGACTCGATCAGCAGCACGTCCGCCCGCACCCGGCCGGACATGGTGGCGTGGGTCAGCACCAGGGTGGTGACGCCCTCGATCTGGTTGGAGCCCTCCTCGTTGTAGACCACGGTCTTCCCGGCGGCCCGGAGGATGGCGGCGATCATCTCCACCGTGGAGGTCTTGCCGTTGGAGCCGGTGACGGCGATGATGTGGGACGGCAGCTGGACCCGTGAGAGGATGTCCGGGCAGATCTTCAGGGCGAACTTGCCGGGCATGGAGCTGCCCTTGCCCACCAGCTTGCCCACGGCCCGGCCCAGCTTGCACACCAGGATGGCGAGAAACTTCTTCAAAGCGTCTCCATCTCCTTTTCCTCCGGGAAGTCCCGGAATTCCGCGATGGCCCGCACCGGCGCGCCGTCGGCGTTCTCAAATTTCAGCGGCAGGGCGAAGAGCATCAGATCCTTCCGGCCCGCTACCTTTTTCAGGCACAGGCTCTCCAGGATCACCAGCCCGCCCTCCAGCAGGGTCTTGTGGGCCAGGAACTCCTCGTCCCGCAGGGTGTCCACACTGAGGGCGTCGGTCCCCACGCCCTTGAGGCCGCAGGACACTAAGTACTTGGCCGCCTCCTGGTCCGGCACCGGGAAGTCATCGTCATAATAGGCGTCGGTGCCCCACTTCTTCTCCCAGCCGGTGTAGAACAGCACGAAGTCCGCCGAGCGGATGGTCCCGTTCTGCGCCCGCAGGTAGTCGGCGGTGATGATGCTCCGGGGCGGCAGGTCCGACACGTCCAGCACCACCGCCCGGCCGCAGAACTGGGAGGCGGGCAGCACCTCCAGCGTGGAGCCCAGGGGCAGCATATGGGAGGGGGCGTCCATGTGGGTGCCGGTGTGGGAGGCGATGGTCAGCTGGGTCTCCCGGAACCCGTCCCGGGTCAGGGAGCCGGTGGGCTTGATGGAGGGGGCGGCGGAGCCGGGATACATGGGCATCTCCGGCGTGATGGTATGGGTCAGGTCGATGATCATTGCGGGAAGCTTCCTTTCCTGCCATGCGGCGGCATGGCGCGTTTTCTGGGTGGAGCGGGATTCACCGCTGGTCCGAAAGGCCCAGCAGGTAGTCCGTGGAGACGGAAAAGCGGGCGGACAGAGCCGCCAGAGTGGAGGCGGACACATTGACCTGTCCGTACTCCATTTTTTGATAATTGCTGGCAGTACAGCCCAGATATTCCGCCATGGCTTTCTGGGTCAAGTGCTGTTCCTGCCGCAGGGCCAGCAGCCGCTGGCCAAAGAACCTTAAGGAGAAGGATCTCATATCGTCTGTTGCTTGGCACATCTCACGGTTGGTCCGAAAGACCCAGCAGGTAGTCCGCGCTTGTGTGAAAATACTGGGCTAGAAAAATCAGCTGTGTGGCGGGGACATTGATGCAGCCGGCCTCGATCGCCTGATAGTGCCGCTCGGTTTTCCCGAGCAGCTCAGCCATCGTCTTCTGTGTGATCTTGCGGTCTCTGCGCAGCTGCTTCAGGCGCTGGGAAAAAATAGGCAGAATCACATCCATATCAGGTCCCTCCCTATTGACGGATATCCGATCTCGTGTTACAATAAACACGATATATAATATCGTGAAAGGAGCGCGCTTATGAAAGAAATTTATGAATGGCTCTACGATCATTACGCGGAGCCGGTGCTGAATGAAAAGCCGCTCTTCCAGGATCAAGTGCTGGAAGAGGCGCTGTCCGCCGCGCCGGAGGACCTCCGCCTCCGTCTGTTCGATCAGGTGGCGGGCCTGCGTCTCCGCTGGTGCACGGAGGCATTTGCCAGGGGCGTCCAGCTGGGGCTGGCGCTGGAGGCGGAGGAGGGACGGGTGCCGGACTACCGCTCCAGATAGATCAGCAGCGCCGTCACGTCGGCGGGGCTGACGCCGGAGATGCGGGACGCCTGACCCAGGTCCGCCGGGCGGACGGCGTTGAGCTTTTCCCGGGCCTCCAGCCGCAGCCCCTGGATGGCGCTGTAGTCCAGGTCCGGCGGCAGGCGGCGGGATTCCATCTTCCGGAAGTCCTCCACCTGCTTCTGCTGGCGCTGGATGTAGCCGGCGTACTTCACGCTGATCTCCACCTGCTCCGCCGCGTCCGGCGGCAGGTCCGGCCGGTCCGGGTCGAAGGGGGCCAGGTCCGCGTAGATCAGCTGGGGCCGCCGCAGCAGGGCGATGAGGGCGCAGCCGTCCGGTGCGTCGGAGGTGCCCTTCTCCGCCAGGAACGCGGCCAGGGCAGGGGAGGGGGCCACGCCGGTGTGGGTCAGCCGGGCGATCTCCCGGTCCACAGCGGCGTATTTTTCCTCCACCTCTCGGAGCCGTTCCGCCGGCACCAGGCCGATGTCATAGCCCCGGCGGGTCAGCCGCTGGTCGGCGTTGTCCTGCCGCAGCAGCAGCCGGTATTCGCTGCGGGAGGTCATCATCCGGTAGGGCTCATTGGTGCCCTTGGTCACCAGGTCGTCGATGAGGGTGCCGATGTAGCTCTCCGACCGGGAGAGAATGAAGTCGCCCTCCCCCCGGAGCTTCCGGGCGGCGTTGACCCCGGCCACGAAGCCCTGGACTGCCGCCTCCTCGTACCCGGAGGAGCCGTTGAACTGCCCGGCGCCGTACAGCCCCGGGATGGCCTTCACCTCCAGGGTGGGCCGCAGGGCCAGGGGGTCGATGCAGTCGTACTCGATGGCGTAGGCGGGCCGGGTCATCACCGCGCGGCGCAGCCCCGGCACGCTGTGGAGCATCTGGATCTGCACCTCCTCCGGCATGGAGGAGGAGAAGCCCTGGATGTACAATTCCTCGGTGTTCAGCCCCATGGGCTCCACGAACAGCTGATGGCGGAGCTTGTCCGGGAACCGGACCACCTTGGTCTCAAAGGAGGGGCAATAGCGCGGGCCCACCCCCTCGATGACGCCGGAGTACATGGGGGCCCGGTCCAGGTTCTCCCGGACGATGCGGAGGGTCTCCTCCGTGGTCCAGGTGAGCCAGCACACCGCCTGGTTCTCCGGCATCGTTTTCGTGCTGTAGGAAAAGGGCACCGGCAGGGCGTCGCCGGGCTGGACCTCCATCTCGTCAAAGTCCACCGTCCGGGCGTTGACCCGGGGCGGGGTGCCGGTCTTGAATCGCCGCAGGGGCAGGCCCAATTTCAAGAGGGAATCCGTCAGCCGGCCGGCGGCGTGCATCCCGTCGGGGCCGGAGTCCTCGATACACTCCCCCACGATGGTCCGGCCCGCCAAATACGTGCCGGTGGCCAGGATGGCGGCCTTCACGGAGAACACCGCCCCGGTGGAGAGCACCACGGCACTGACGGCGCCGCCCTCCGTGCGGACCTCCACCACCTCGCCCTGGCGGACGGTCAGGTGCTCCTGCCGCTCCAGGGTGTGCTTCATCCGCTCCTGGTACTTCCGCCGGTCCGCCTGGGCCCGGAGGGACCAGACGGCGGGGCCCTTTCCCTTGTTCAGCAGCCGGTACTGGATGCAGCACGCGTCGGCGGCCCGGGCCATCTCGCCCCCCAGGGCGTCCAGCTCCCGGACCAGGTGGCCCTTGCCGGTGCCGCCGATGGCGGGGTTGCAGGGCATGTTGCCCACCGCGTCCAGGTTGATGGTGAAGACGATGGTCTCCAGCCCCAGCCGGGCGGCGGCCAGAGCGGCCTCGATGCCCGCGTGGCCCGCGCCGATGACGGCGATGTCAAATTGTCCGGCGTCAAATTCGGTCATTGGGTGGGAGATCCTTTCATCGATGTGCCTGGGGGTCGTCCGTGCGGCCCATGAGCCAGTCCACGGACACGTCGTAGAAGTCCGCGATGTGGAGCAGATTGTCGAAACCCGGCTTGGCGCCCAGTTCCAGGTCCTGGTAACCACGGGCGGACAGGCCGACTTCCTTGGCCACTTCTGCTTGGGTCAGTTTTTTCTCTTTGCGCAGGGCACGAATCTTATCGGAAAACATATTGCTCCCCCTCTTGACATACACTCGAATGTATGATATGGTAAATGCAGGAAACACATTCGAGTGTGTAAATATTGATTTCCCCGTTTTTATGGGAGGCGGCTCTAATGAATCATGTATATCAGGTCCCCGACATCATAGACGAACTATTCCACGCCTGGGTCCCCAGTCCGAGACCGGAACTGCTGCCGGAGCATCTGCGAAAGGATCCGGTCCGAGGCTATGGACTGTTCTGTTTTTACCAGGGCCTTACCATGGGACTTCGCCTGGACCAGGCCTGCCATCCGGACTAGGGCTCCGCCCGGTGCAGGGTCAGCACCGCGATCTCCGGCCGGTTGAACACCCGGAAGGAGGGACCGGAGTTTCCCAGCCCCCGGGTGACGAACAGGCAGGCGCCGTTCGCCTCATACAGGCCGGCGGTGTGGGAGGGGAACAGGGCCATGTCGTGGGAGAGCAGCCCGTCCGTGAAGGGCAGGCGGATGATGCCACCGTGGGCGTGGCCGGAGCACACCAGGTCCGCCCCCAGCAGGCTGTACTGGGTGGCAAAGCGGCTGTTCCGGTGGGCCAGCAGGATCCAGAAGGGGTCCCCGTAGGCGGCGTAGACCTCGGCGGCCAGTTCCTCCGGCGTCTTTTGGTCCGCATAGCCGTTGGGGTCGTCGATGCCCGCCAGCACGATGGTGTCCCCGTTTTGCTCCAGAGGCACGAACTGGTTGGACAGCACCGTGACCCCGTTGGCGGCCAGCGTCTCCTTCAGTGCCGGCACGCCGCCGATGGCCCACTCGTGGTTGCCGGTGACATAGTAGGTGGGCGCGATGGCAGAGAGGCCCTGGGCGATCTCCGCCGGATAGCCGTCCTCCGGCCCCCGGTACTTGTCCTCCAGGTCCCCCAGGAAAAAGATGTACGATGGGTCCTCCGCCGCCACGGCGGCGAACAGGTCCGCGTTGTCCCTGCCGAATTCGGCGCCGTGGAGGTCGCTGAGCACCACGATCCGGCAGCCGTCAAAGCCGCTGGGCAGGTCGGTGAACACGGGATCGAACCGCGTGGCCTGTAAGGCGGTGTTGTCCCAGTATAAAAATCCAGCCAGGGCCGCGACGGAAAGGGCCAGCAAGGCCAGCCGCCGGGCACGGCGCTTGGGGTGTTTGGGCATCGTCAGTGCGGCCTCCTCCGCCGCCGGGAGCACACCCCATGGAAGAGGTGGAATGTGGATTTGTCAGTACAGGTTCCAAAACAGAGCGGTCCCCGAAGCGGGAGCCGCTGATGATATGACATTATACCATAACAGTATGGACATGACGAGAGGAAAAATACACAAAGAAGGCAGGAAAGCGGGCGGGATTCCATCGGAGAACGGGGAGTTTGACGAAGAGAAATGCACAAAAACTTTACAGAAATTTTATGTAAACTGTTGATCGTGCCTCTTGTATCCATCTGCGTTCTCTGCTATACTGTCAGGTAGAATCCAGATAGAGAAAGGAGGAATTGCCATGATGATGTGGAAGGTATGCGGCCATGACGATGTGGACGATCTGATCTTCACGGATGCCGGCTGGGAGCGCAGCGAGCGGTGAGGAGAGATCAGCAGTTTGGAGAGCCACGCCGAAGGCGTGGATTTTTCTTTTTCCCCGCGCTTGACAAGTTCCGCGGCCGCCGTTTGCGCCGCTGATGATATGCTCCCCCAGCGTGGACGCACCGAACCCCGCCGCCCGGATCTGATCCGGGCGGTATTTTTGACGATTTACAGAAAAAGCCCGCAAAAAATGGATAAAAAAGTGAAAAAAGAAGTGGCATTTTCCGGCGGGATGTGATAGGCTGGATATAGAAAGGAGTTCCTTGGCGCTGCGGGCCCCGCGGACTGGCGGCGGCCTGCTTGGAAGAAGGAGAGAGGGAGTTATGAAAAAGCGGAGTGTGCTGATCCTGACGCTGGCGCTGTGGGTGCTGGCCGGATGCGGCGCGGCGCCCGGCGCGGATGGGAGCGCGGCGGGAGAGATGCCTCCCGTATTGGCGGAGGCCGCGGCCCCGGAGGAGGACGGCCTGTCCGCCGCC
>DWZJ01000002.1 GCA_019118245.1 Candidatus Oscillibacter excrementigallinarum | reverse complement strand
GTGGCCTGGCGCTGGGCGTCGGTGAAGTAGGCGGGGACGGTGATGACCGCCTCGGTGACGGGAGAGCCCAGATAGGCCTCGGCGTCCGCCTTCAGCTTCTGGAGGATCATGGCGCTGATCTCCTGGGGCGTGTAGGACTTGCCGTCCACGGTGACCTTGTAGTCAGAGCCCATCTCCCGCTTGATGGAGGAGATGGTGCGGTCGGGATTGGTGATGGCCTGGCGCTTTGCCACCTGGCCCACCATGCGCTCGCCGGTCTTGGAGAACGCCACCACAGACGGGGTGGTCCGGTTGCCCTCCGCGTTGGGGATGACCACGGCCTCGCCGCCCTCCATGACGGCCACGCAGCTATTTGTCGTACCTAAGTCGATACCGATAACCTTAGACATAATGATTGCCTCCAATTTATCTCGAAATTTTTATTATTGATTGGAAATATAGAAAATTAGGAATTGTGGAATCCGCCTCCGGCGGATGAATTGGAATCTGTCCAGCCTTGCCGGACGCTCAATTCCTCATTCCTAATTTCTAATTCCTAATTTAGTTTGCGACCTGCACGATGGCGTGCCGGATGACCTTGTCACCCAAAGTGAAGCCCGCCTGGAACACCTGGGAGACCACATTCTCTCCGTAGGTCTCATCATCGATGTGCATGACGGCGTTGTGCTTCTCCGGGTCAAAGGACTGCCCCAGGGCCTCGATCTCCGTGACGCCCAGCTTCTTGAGGATCTCCTGATACTGGTGGAAGATCATCTCCAGCCCCTTCTTGTGGGGGGAATCCTCGTCGCCCTCGGTGGACACGGCCCGCTCCAGGTTGTCGTACACCGCCAGGAACTCCTTGATGGTGTCCGCCTTGGCGTCCTGGTAGAGGCTGTCCTTCTCCTTGGCGGTGCGCTTGCGGTAGTTGTCGTACTCCGCCGTCAGCCGCACGAACTGGTCCTTCACAGACTCCAGCTGCTTGGCGGCCAGCTCGGCGGCCTCCATCTGCTCCCGGGTCAGGGTGTAGGTCTTCTCCTTTTTCTTCCTGCCCTTCCCGGCCTTCTCCGCCTTTTCGGCGGTCTCCGGGGCTTCCTCCGCGGGAGGTGCTTCCTCCTTGGGAGCCTCTTTCTCCTCCGGTGTCTCTTCCGCCGGCTGCTTGGTCTCTTCACTCATTTGCTTTCATCCTCCTTCGGGGGCAGCTCCTGTTTCCCGAACAGCCGCGTCAAGCCCTCCGCAAAGCCGGAGAGCCGGGCGGCCACCGCCCCGTAATCCATTCGTGTGGGGCCCACCACGCCGATCAGGCCCCGCATATCGTCGCCGATGTCATAGCTGGCTACCACCACGCTGGTGTCCTGCAGGGCCTCGCTGACGTTCTCCGGGCCGATCAGGATCTTCATGGGCCCCTCGTCCGGCACAGGGAGGTTCTCCTTGCTGTCGGACAAAAAGCTCATCAGCTGATGGGCCTTGTCGGCGTCCCGGAACTCCGGCAGCTTCAGCAGCTGGTTGGCGCCCATGGTGAACACCTCCCGCTGTCCCGCCTCCTCCAGCACATCCGCCGCGTAGGCGATGGTCTGGCTCAGCAGCAGGAACATCTGGGGCGTCACCTGCTCGGATACGTCCATGAGCCGCTGGTTCATCTCGTCGGCGGAGATGCCAGTGAAGTGGCTGTTCAGCAGGTTCACCAGGGTGGGCATCTGCTCGGCATCCACCTTCAGCTGCATCCGCAGCAGCTGGCTCTTCACCCGGTTGTCTCCCATCATCATGACCACGATGCAGCTGTGCTCATCCACCGGCAGCAGCTCGAACCGCCGGGCGGTCACCTGCTTTCTGCCGCTGGCGGCCACGTAAGCGGGGTAGTTCATCAGGGAACTCACCGCCCGCCCCGCCTGGGAGATCACCCGGTCCAGCTCCTCCATCTTCATCTGGAGGGACTGGTTGATCCGCTCCGCCTCCGCGATGGAGAGCCGCTGGCGCTCCATCAGTTCATTGACGTACAGCCGGTAGCCCTTGGGAGAGGGCACCCGGCCGGCGGAGGTGTGGGGCTGTTCCAGATAGCCCAGCTCCGTCAGGTCCGACAGCTCGTTGCGGATGGTGGCGGAACTGACGCCGCCCATCTCCGCCGCAATGGTCTTGGACCCCACCGGCTCGGCGGTGCGGACATAGTCCTCCACCACCACTTTCAGTATTTGCTTTTTACGGTCCGTGAGTTCCACAAAAAGCACCTCTGGCTCAGATGGTTCGTTGATCTGTTTTAGCACTCCTTTCTCCGGAGTGCTAAACTGAGTTTACCACCGTGCGTCCCCCTTGTCAACGGATGGATATAAACAAATTGTAAACAAATGCCATCAGATTTTTGAACTTTTTCTCCGGCCCTTCAACGCCAAAACCGGCCGCCTGCCGGCGGCCGGTTTCCTATCCATGAGATCGCTGTTCTGTCGGCCTCACCTTGCCGTCCGGGCCTGCCGGGACAGCATCCCCGTCCGCTGCAAGGCCGGCTGCAGGGCCCGCAGCAGGACCACCAGCAGCACCGTCTGCACCGGCAGCATGATGAGGTTCTTCGCCGCGCTGAGAGAGGCGCTGGCATACCAGGTCTCCAGGCTGAAGGCACCGTTGCTGTTGAGGATGGCGATCCACAGCGCCCCCAGCACCACGTTCTGCACGTTGGTCAGCAGCTTGGCGCAGAAGATCCGCCACACCCGCAGCGGCGCCCGGTACAGGAACAGGGCGTAGGTCAGCACCCCCAGCATGGTGGTCAGGGTGTAGCCGGGGAAAAAGGGATATCCGCCGCCCCCGGTGAGGAAGAAGCTGAGGATGTCCTCCGCAAAGGCGAACAGCAGCCCCAGCACGGGGCCGCAGACCCAGGCGCAGACGGACCGGGCCAGAAAGCCCCAGGTGATCTTGGCCCCGCCGAACAGCGGCACCGACGGCACCTGGGCCAGCACGATGCACAGGGCGATCATCAGTGCCGCGAACAGCAGCTTCCGCAGATCCCGGAGCTCCCGGGACGCGTCGTGCCAGTAAGAGGCGGAAAAGGGATGTGGATACATGAAAAGACCTCCTTCTGTTTCTTGGCAGTCCGGAGACCGGAGATGCCGCACAGAGGAAGGCCGAAACGTCCCTGTATGCGGCAGCGGGATGCGGGACACACACTGCGGGCACATGGCCCTTTCGTCCGGAAAGCAACTCCCCGTCTTTCCGGCACTGGGATGACACGTATGTCCCTACTCTGCCTGGTTGGTTCTATTATAAATGGTTTTCCGAAAAACGCAAGGTCCACCGGCATTTTACGGACATCCGGAAATGTGCCTGCGCGGCGGAGCGGCGCGCCAATGGTTCGCCTGTACGAAAGAGACGCTCCCGACGGATAACATGTACGATCAGGAGATGTGCCAGACCTGGGGCTATCCCTGTATCCGGATCGACCGGTCATACGAAGTGGAGCTCCCCGAATAAGCAGAAAACACCCCGGGCCCGCTGGGCCCGGGGTGTTCTTTTTTGAAAAGCAGCCGTTACTGTGCGGCGCCGGCGGTCTCCGCAGCCTTCGCGGCAGCGGCCTTCTCCGCCTGGGCCTTCTTGATGGCCTTGTACTTCTCCTTCTCCTCCGCGGTGGCGATGGGAAGGATGGCGTCCCGCGGGCAGACCTTGGTGCAGAGCTTGCAGCCCACGCACTTGTCGTAGTCGATGACGGCCACGCCGTTCACCACGTGGATGGCGTCTTTCTTGCACTCCTTCTCGCACAGGCCGCATCCGATGCAGGACTGAGAGCAGACACTCATGGCGGCCTTGCCCTTGTCCTGGTTGGCGCAGGCCACCCGGACCTTCTTGGAGGCGGGTACCTCGGTGATCAGGTGGCGGGGGCAGGCTTTGGCGCAGGCCATGCAGTCGGTGCACTTGTCCGGATCCACCACGGCGGCGCCGTTGGGGCCGATGGACATGGCGCCGAACTGGCAGGCAGCCACGCAGGAGCCGAAGCCCAGGCATCCGAACTGGCACTCCAGGGGGCCGGCAGCCACCTTCGTGGCGGAGATGCAATCCTTCACGCCGATGTACTCATACCGCTTGACGGCGTTGGTGCCGCCGTTGCAGCGGACGAAAGCCACTTTCCGCTCGCCGGCGGGGGCCGCAGCGCCCATGATGGCGGCGATGGCGGCATGATTCTCCGCGCCGGCGGGGGCGCAGGCGTTCACCGGAGCCTCGCCTGCCAGAATGGCGGCCGCGCAGCCAGAGCAGCCGGGATAGCCGCAGCCGCCGCAGTTGGCGCCGGCCAGGTGGCTCAGGATCTCCTCTTCCCGGGGATCCTTCTTGACCTCAAAGACCTTGGAGGCCACTGCCAGGACGAATCCGAACACGGCGCCGAGGACACCCAGCACCACGATGGCAGCAATGACATTACCCATATCCATGTTTCCTCTTGCCTCCTTACCAGACCTTCAGGCCGGAGAAGCCCATGAATGCCAGGGCCATCAGACCAGCGGTGACCAGGGCGATGGGGAAGCCCTCAAACGCCTTGGGATAGTCCGCGAACACCAGGCGCTCCCGGATGCTGGCGAACAGCACGATGGCCAGCAGGAAGCCCAGGCCGCCGGTGATGCCGTAGACCACGGACTCGATGAAGTTGTAGTTGTTCTGCACGTTCAGCAGCACCACGCCCAGCACGGCGCAGTTGGTGGTGATCAGCGGCAGATAGATGCCCAGGGCCGTATACAGGGAGGGCATGGACTTCTGCAGGAACATCTCGATGAACTGCACCAGAGCGGCGATGACCAGGATGAAGGCCACGGTCTGCATATAGTCCAGGCCGAAGCGGCCCAGCACGAACTCATCCACCACATAGCACACGGCGGAGGCCAGGCCCATGACGAAGGTCACGGCGATGCCCATGCCGACGGCGGTGTCGACCTTCTTGGAAACGCCCAGGAAGGGGCAGCAGCCCAGGAACTGGGAGAAAATGAAGTTGTTTACCAGGATGGCGCCCAGGGTGATGGAGAGAAGATTGGTGATCTGATCCATTATTTGCTCTCCTCCTTATTCTTGGATTTGCTCAGCGCCCACTGCATGGCGGCGATCAGGCACGCCAGCACCAGGAAGCCGCCCACCGGCAGGGTCAGCATCCCAATGGGGAACTGCTCCGGCAGGATGCGGATGCCGTCGCCGCCGTTCAGGATGCCGCCGCCGAAGGTGCCGGCGCCCAGGAACTCACGGATGATGCACATCACCAGCAGCACGGCGGTATAGCCGATGCCCTGGAAGATACCGTCAAAGAAGGAGGCGGCCACGCCGTTCTTGTAGGAGAATGCCTCGGCCCGTCCCAAGATGATGCAGTTCACCACGATCAGGGGAATGAACACGCCCAGGGATGCGGACAGGGCCGGCACGAAGGCCTGGATCAGCAGGTCCACGCAGGTCACGAAGCCGGCGATCACCACGATGAACATGGCGATGCGGATCTTGTCGGGGATGATCTTCCGGATGGCGGAGATGATGACGTTGGAGAGTGTCAGGATCACGGTGACCGCCACGCCCATGCCGATGCCGTTGAACATGGAGGTGGTGATGGCCATGGTGGAACACATACCGATGACCTGAACCAGCACGGGGTTATTGGTCAACAGGCCCTCTTTGAATTGCTTGCCTAAATTCATGTAAATCGCTCCTCCCTTCTCAGCCCATGGCGCCCACGGCGGCCAGGGCCGTGTTGACGCCGGTGGTCACGCCTCTGGTGGAGACGGTGGCGCCGGTGATGGCGTCCACATTGGTGCCCACGGACAGGGTGCCGTCCGCGGCGCTCTTGCCGATGAACTGGTCCAGCACGCCCACGCCGGAGGCGGTGGGCTCGTTGCCCATGACCTTCGTTCCGATGCCGGAGGTCTCAGAGTGGCTGACGATGGAGACGCCGGTGACGGTGCCCTCAGCGTCCACGCCCACCATCATCTCGATGGTGCCCTGAGAGCCGGAGGCGCTGACGGTGACGGCATAGCCCACCGTCTCGCCATTCACCTGGGCCTCGTAGATGTCGCCCAGAGTGCCGCCGGCGGCGGTGGCCGCGTCGGTCATGGCCTGGGTGTTCTCCAGCGGCGTCTCGCCGAAGGTGGTGTTGTCGGGGTCGGAGACCACCTGGGTCATGGCCGCCTGGGTGTTCTGCCAGTTGATCTCAGCGATGGGACCGGCGGTCACGCCGTTGACCAGGCCCAGCAGGCCCGCCACGATGACGCAGGTGATGAACAGCGTCACCGTCAGGGTGATGATGTACTTGGGGTCCATATCGACCTTTTCCTTGGTCTTCACTTCGTTGCTCATTTGGAAGCCGCCTCCTTCTTCTCAGCGGATTTCACGACGCCAAAGCGAGAGGGCTTCACAGCCTTGTCGATCAGCGCCACCACCAGGTTCATGATCATGATGGAGTAGCACACGCCCTCGGGATAGGAGCCGAAGTAGCGGATGAACACCGTCAGCAGACCGCAGCCGATGCCGAAGATCAGCTGGCCGGTTTTGGTGACAGGAGAGGTGGTGTAGTCAGTGGCCATAAAGAAGGCGCCCAGCATCAGGCCGCCGCCGAAGATGCTGTACAGCATAAACTGCACATTGTCAGCGCCGCCCTTGGGGAACACCAGGGTCAGCACAGCCACGGTGGCGATATAGGCCACGGGGGTCTGCCAGTTGATGACCTTGCGCCAGATCAGGTACAGGCCGCCCACGATCAGCAGCAGGGCAGAGACCTCGCCCAGGGAGCCGCCGATGTTGCCCAGGAACATATCCGCCACGCTGTACTGGCTGGTCAGGCCAGCCATGTCGCCGGTCTTCATATAGGCCAGAGGGGTGGCGGCGGTGACCACGTCGGCGGTACCCACCAGGGGCACCCAGCCGGCCTTGGGATCCGCCCAGGCGCCGCTCATGGTGCCGGCGTAGCTGGCCACCAGGGCGGCACGGCCCGCCAGCGCGGGGTTGATGAAGTTCTTGCCGATGCCGCCGAACAGCTGCTTGACCACAACGATGGCGAAGAAGTCGCCCACCAGGATCATCCAGTAGTCCATATTCACCGGGCACACGAACGCCAGCAGGATGCCGGTGACCACGGCGGACAGATCATTGATGGACTGGGGCTTCTTCATGATCTTGCGGTAGCCCCACTCAAAGACGATGCAGCCGATGACAGACACGGCGGTCAGGATCAGCGCCCGGAAGCCAAACTTCACAATGGCCCAGACCAGGGCGGGCATCATGGCGATGATGACATCCAGCATGATGGAGCGGGTATTCTCCGCCGCCCGGATGTGGGGGGAGGAAGTGGCGATCAGTTTGAGATTTTTGTAGTCAGTCATTTCGCAGCGGCCTCCTTCTCTTCTGCGGCCTTTTTCTTTGCCTCAGCGGCAGCCCGGTCGGCAGCGGCCTTGTCCTTCACCAGCTGCTTGCCGGTCTTGAACATATGGGTCAGGTGCATCCGGGCCGGGCAGATGTAAGAGCAGGCGCCGCACTCCATGCAGTCCATGATGTGGGCGGCATTCAGCTCCTCCACCATACCCTTGGAGGCATACTGGTACATAAACAGGGGCTCCAGATGCATCGGGCACACGGACACGCATTTGCCGCAGCGGATGCACTGGGGGTTCTCAACGGTCTTCTCCTCGTTCTCGCAGAAGGCCAGAATGGCGCCGGTGCCCTTGGCCACGGGGATGTCCACGGTGTACTGGGCCATGCCCATCATGGGGCCGCCGGCGATCAGCTTGAAGGTGCCGTCCTTCAGGCCGCCGCAGGCGTCCAGCAGGTTGGACACCGGGGTGCCGATGGGGCACTCCAGGTTCTTGGGCTCCACCACGCCGGAACCGGAGACGGTGACAATCTTGCGCACCACGGGCATGCCGGTGGTGATGGCACGGTAGATGGCGCAGGTGGTGTTGATATTGAACACGGCGCAGCCGATGTCGGCGGGCAGCCCGCCGGGGGGCACCTGACGGCCGGTAATGGCCTGGCAGAGCTGTTTCTCACCGCCCTGGGGGTAACGGCAGCGCAGGGGCTCCACCACCACGGGGGCCTTCTGCTCCGCGATGACCTTGTTCATGGCGTCGATGCCGTTCCGCTTATTGTCCTCCACGCCGATGACGACCTTGTCCACACCGAACATCTTGGCCAGGAACTTGGCGCCGCCGATGATCTCCTCGGGACGCTCCAGCATGGTGCGGTGGTCGCCGGTGATGTAGGGCTCGCACTCCGCGCCGTTGATGATGACGGTGTTCACCTTGCCGATGCCGCTGGTGATCTTCACGTGGGTGGGGAACGTGGCGCCGCCCATACCGACGATGCCCGCGTTCTTGACGATCTCCACCATCTCCTCCACGCTCAGGGCGTTGGGGTCGGCGGGGGCTTTCACCTCTTCGCTCACCTCGTCCTGCATATCATTTTCGATGATGACGGACGTGATGTTGCCGCCCATGGAATAGGGGCGGGGCTCCACCGCCTTCACCGTGCCGGACACGCTAGCATGGATCGGGGCGCCGAGGCCGCTGAATTCGCCGATCTTCTGGCCCACCTTCACATGGTCCCCGGCCTTGACCAGGGGCTTGCAGGGCGCGCCAAAGTGCATCGACATGGGGATGACCACAACAGCTGGCGGAGCCAGCTGCTCGATGGCCTTTTCATTGGTCGCGGCCTTCATGTCATGGGGATGAACGCCGCCAAAGAAAGCTTGTGCCATTGTCTTCACCTCATTTTTACTCCTTGATAGCCGGCCTGGGCGGGATGGCACGCCCCCTCTCCTTTTGATAGAGAGGTGGTCCCCCGGCAGGCGACACTATCACATACTGCGTTTCATTCTACACCCATTTTTGAAAAATGTCCAGACTGTGAACGACAACTTTTGAAAAAAATATACATCTTTATACGATTTCTTTGCAAATTTTCACACTTTTTCTCCAATTCTGTCATTCTCTCCCATTTTCCCCTCCGCTCTTGTCATTTTTCCGGAAACATGATATGCTGTTTGATACCGTAGCCGGCGGCTGGATGCCGGCCCACTCTCAAAATACGTTGGAGGCCCGCACATGATGATGGCGCAGCAAATTGACCGGAAGCATCTGAAGCAGGAGATGAAAGATCTTCTGCGCACCGCCCAGGTGAGCCCCAGAGGAATGGCCTGCCTGTACCTGGGCCTGATCCTGGTGCTGAATTTGGCGGACAGCTTTATCAGCATCATGGACATCGGTCTGCCGGGCACTTTTGTCTCCATCCTTACCGGCCTGATGAGCATGGTCCTGGCCGCCGGCTTTGTGATGTACTGCATGGCCATCCGCCGGGGCGAGCGGGCGGAGTATCTGACGCTGTTCGACGGCTTCTCCTTCGTGGGAAAGGTGATCCTGCTGAACATCGTGATCTACCTGTTCACCATGCTGTGGTCCATGCTGTTTGTGATCCCCGGCCTCATCGCCGCCTACCGTTACCGCTTCGCCCTGTACAATCTCTACGAAAATCCCGGCATCGGGGTGATGGAGGCCCTGGAGATGAGCAAGCGGCAGACCCTGGGCTACAAGAGCCAGCTGTTCACACTGGATCTGAGCTACATTGGCTGGTTCCTGCTGGACTCCCTTCCCTCCATCGTGCAGATCGCCTATATTTATATGTCGATCCTGCAGGATCCCATGTACTACCTGGCAGATCCCATGCGGGTCTACGCCATCTCCCTGCCCCTGCCCTTTGCGCTCCAGGTGCTGATCGGCTGTGTCTGGCCGCTGGTGGTGCAGGTGTTCTACCTGCCCGCCTATCAGTGCACGGAGCTGGGCTACTTCGACATCGCCAAGCAGACCTCCGGTATCGGTCAGGGCACGGCGAAGTTCCCGGATGCCCCGGACAGCGGCTGGGATGGATTTTGACCACTCCCTTAAACGTACAATCCCCCGGCGGGTTTTAGAACCCGCCGGGGGATCGTTTTGCCGAGCGGCTCACAGCCGGGGAAATTCCCGCCGGACATAGGCGCTTCGGCCCAGAGCTGAAGCCAGCAGCGCGGAAGCCGCGATACCGAAGGCTGCCTGCACCAGGTTGCTGGGGATGCCTGCCGCCGCGCCGGTGAGGCTCCTCATCAGCAGGGCGTCGTATAACCAGTACCCCAGCACCATGGGCAGCTCCCCCACGATGCCGCAGGCCGCCAGGCCCAGAGGCCCATGTCCTCTTCCGAAGGTCTGCCAGCACACCGCCGCCAGCGCTGCCATCCCCGCCTTGATCACCAGTGTGGCCGGGGCGTAGAGGGGCGCTCCCAGCAGCACGTCCGCCAGGGCCGGGCCGATGCTGCCCGCCAGGGCGCCCCAGCTGGGCCCCAGCAGGTAGCCCCCCAGCAGCACCACCGTATCCCCCAGGTTCATGTAGCCGCCGGTGGGGGACGGCACCTTCACCACCATGGTGGCCACACAGGCCAGGGCGGCAAAGGCCGCCGTCATGACGATCATCCGTGTCCGCCGGGAGGTCTTTCCCAGCTCCCGCTCCGCTGTCTTTTCCATATTTTCCGCTCCTTCCGGCGGGCCGTTCCGCCCCTTTGATGTTGCCATCATAGAGCAAATATGGTATGATTGAAAGAGTCAATTTTTGAATTTTTTATCAGGTCAGATGGAGAACCGCCATGCGCACCTACACTCTGGAAAACCGCGGCGCCGCACCGCTGTATGAATACCTGTACCGCTGCATCCGGGAGGACATCCTGGACGGTACCCTGGCCGCCGGGGAGCGGCTGCCCTCCAAGCGGGCTCTGGCGGAGCACCTGCACATCTCCGTCATGACGGTGGAGGGGGCCTATCAGCAGCTGGAGGCAGAGGGCTATGTGTACACCCGGCCCAAGCGGGGCTTCTTCGTGGCGGAGGTGGAGCGGCCCCGTCCGGCAGCGGCGCCTGTGCCGCCGCTGCCGGAGGTCCGGGAGGCCCCTGCCTGGCGGTTGGATCTGAAGAGCAACCGGGTGGATGTCAGCCGTTTTCCGGTGGCCACCTGGGCCCGTCTGACCCGGCAGGCCCTGACGGAGGACCGCGAGTCCCTGCTGCGGCCGGTGCCCCACCAGGGACTGCCCGCCCTGCGGCAGGCCATTGCCCGGGACCTGCGGGAGTACAAGGGGATGGCGGTGTCCCCGGAACAGATCGTGGTAGGGGCCGGGGCGGAGTACCTGTACCTGCTGCTGGCCCAGCTGCTGGGCCGGGCGGCGGTGTTCGCCGTGGAGGACCCGGGCTACCCCAAGATCCGGCAGGTGTACGGCAAGTGCGGCGCGGTCTGCCGGCCGGTGCCCCTGGACGGCCAGGGCATCCCTCCGGAGGCACTGACGGCGGCGGGGGCCACAGTGGTCCACCTGTCCCCGGCCCACCACTACCCAACCGGGCTGGTGACCCCCATCGGCCGGCGGCAGGCCCTGCTGCGGTGGGCGGAACAGACGGACGGCGTCATCATCGAGGACGACTACGACAGTGAGTTCCGCTTTACAGGCCGGCCCATCCCCACGCTCCAGAGCATCGATCCCGCCGGGCGGGTGGTGTATATGAACACCTTCTCCCAGACCATCTCCCCCTCCATGCGGGTGGGGTTCATGGTGCTGCCGCCCCGGCTGCTGGACCGCTACCGCCGGGAGCTGGACTTCTACTCCTGCACCGTCCCCGCCCTGGACCAGCACGTGCTGGCCCGGTTCCTGGACCGGGGCCACTACGAGCAGCACCTGGCCCGGATGCGCAAGGAGTACCGCACCCGCCGGGACGCGGTGCTCGCCGCCTTCCGGTCCAGCTCCTTCCGGGACCGGATCGCCATCTCCGAACAGGGAGCGGGCCTCCACTTCCTGCTGAGGCTGGACACCACGGAACCCGATGACGCCCTCCGGGACCGGGCCGCCGCCCGGGGTGTCCGGCTGGGCTTTCTCTCGGAGTACGCCGCCATCCCCTCCCCCGCCTATGCCCACACCCTGGTGGTAAACTACGCGGGGCTGGACCCGGCCGCTCTGGGGCCGGCCATGGAGCTGCTGGCGGAGATCCTTGCGGGATAGGATGCAAACACCCGGCTGCCATCAGGCAGCCGGGTGTTCATAGAAAGAGGTCACGGGCTGGGCTTCTCCTCCAGCTCGCCCATACTCTTTTTGAATTGGATGGCAAACATGGTGGCCGTGGTGCACACTGCCAGCACATCCGCCACCGGCTCCGCCAGAAAGACCGCAAAGGCCTTGTCGGCGAAGAAGTTGGGCAGGATATAGATGAGGGGGATCAGCAGGATGATCTTCCGCAGCACCGCCAGGAACAGGGAGATCTTGGCGTTGCCCAGGGCCACGAAGGTCTGCTGGCAGGCGATCTGGATGCCGAAGATGCCGGTGGCCGCCATATAGATCCGCAGGGCCCAGGAGGCATAGCTCACCAGCTCGCCGTCCGAGGTGAACATCAGGGCGAACAGCTGCGGGAACAGCTGCACCAGCGCCCACAGCAGCAGGGAGTAGGCCAGACAGGCCATCAGCAGCACCCGGAAGGCCCGCCGCACCCGCTCCGGGTTCCGGGCGCCGTAGTTATAGCTGATGATGGGCTGGGCCCCCTGGGTCAGACCCTGGAGGGGCATCATGGCAAACTGCATGATGCTGGAGAGCACCGTCATGGCGCCCACCGCGATGTCCCCGCCGTATTTCAGCAAGGAGGAGTTGAAGCAGACGGTGATGAGGCTCTCCGTGGACTGCATGATGAAGGGCGAGGCGCCCAGGGCCAGGGCCGGCAGCACCACTTTGGCGCGGGGACGCAGATGCTGCCGCCGCAGGTGCCACTTGGTTTTTTTCCCGGTGAGGAACTTCAGCACCCACACCGCGGACACGGCCTGGGACAGGATGGTGGCCAGGGCCGCGCCCTGCACGCCCATGCCGAAGGCAAAGATGAAAATAGGGTCCAGCACCGTGTTGAGGATGGCACCGATGAGCACGGTCTTCATGCCCACCACTGTAAAGCCCTGGGCGGTGATGTAGGCGTTCATGCCCAGGGTCACCTGGACGAAGATGGTGCCCAGCGCATAGATGCGCATATAGTCCAGCGCGTAGCCGATGGTGTTCTCACTGGCGCCGAAGACCCGGAGCATGGGCTCCGCAAAGACCAGGAACACCACCGTCAGCACCACGGACACGGCCACCAGCATGGTGAAGCTGTTGCCCATGATCCGCTCGGATTCCTCCAGGTCTCCCCTGCCCTCGGCAATGGAGGCACGGGGCGCGCCGCCGAAGGCCATCAGGGCCGCGAAGGCGGAGATCACCATAATGATGGGCAGGCACACCCCCACGCCGGTGAGTGCCAGCTTGCCCACGGTCTCCACCGGCTGCATATGGCCGATGTACACCCGGTCCACCAGATTGTACAGCATATTGACGATCTGGGAGGTGATGGTGGGAACAGCCAGGGAGAACAGCAGCTTTCCCACGCTGCCGCTGCCCAAATCCACATTCTGTGTTTTCATGTGTCCGCTCCTTCTTTCAGATATGTTTCCGCGCCGGAGAGCACCTTTTCCAGCAGCGTCTGAAACTGCTCCGCCTCCGCCTGCGTCAGGCCGGAGAGCAGGGTGTCCACACAGGCGCTCTGGATCCTCTGCCCCGCCCCGGCCAGGGCCGTGCCCTGGTCCGTCAGGGCCAGATGCACCACCCGGCGGTCCGTTTGGTCCGACCGGCGGCAGAGGAAGCCCCGCTCCGCCAGCAGGTCCACCGCCGCGGAGACCTGGCTCTTGGCCAGCCCCCGGAGCTCCGCCACATCCCGGGCCGTGTCACAGTCCGGATTGTTGGCCAGAAACAGCACCACATGCATCTCCCGCATGGAAATGCCTGTAGGGGCCAGGAGCCCCTCAAACTGCCGATCATAATATCGCCGGAACTGCCGGATCACCCGCAGAAGCAGGGTGCTGTTCACTGCCATAGGCCGCTCGTCCTTTCGTTCTCTTTTTAACAGTTCTGAACAGAACTAATTCAGCATACCACCTGCCGCCCCGTCTGTCAAGCATATTGGATTTCTCCATTGACAAGCGGAGGTATTTCCGGTATGATGATATAAATATGGTTTTAGAAATGATATTTGGAGGTATTTCTAATGACATGGAAAATCGTGAGCGACAGCAGCTGCGACCTGCGAATGGCCTCCTTCCACAGCGATTCCATTGCGTTTGAGATCGTGCCCCTGCGCATCCAGGTGGGGGACCAGACCTTTTTGGACAGCGACGAGCTGTCCGTGCCGGGGCTGCTCTCCGCCATGGCGGCGGAGCGGGCGGCCTCCTCGTCCGCCTGCCCCTCTCCCGCCTCCTTCGCCAAGGCCTTTGAGACGGCGGACCGCACGGTGTGCATCACCATCTCCTCCAATCTCTCCGGCACCTACCACGCGGCCTGCATCGGCCGGGAGATGATCCTGGAGGAGCACCCGGACAAGCAGATCTGCATCCTGGACTCCCGGGCCGCCTCCGGCGCCATGGCGCTGCTGGTCCGGCGGGCCCAGGTCCTGATAGAGGCGGCGGGAGAAAACGGAGACTTTGACGAGATCTGCCATCAGCTCCGCCAGTACCAGGCCACCCTGCGGACCTGCTTCACCCTGGAGAATTTTGACAATCTCATCAAAAACGGCCGGATGCGGCCCATTGTGGGCACCCTGCTCCACTCTCTGGGCATCCACGTCATCGCCGACGCCACGCCGGAGGGCACCATTCATGTGGCAGATAAGGCCCGTGGCGTGAACAAGACTTACCGGGCCATCACCGCCCTGATGAAGGCCAGCAAGGACTGCACCGATGCAGAGGTCTTCATCTCCCACTGTGAAAACCTGGAGGGGGCCATGGCCCTGAAGCGGCAGATCCTTGCGGACCTGCCGGTAAACCGGGTGGAACTGCTGTCCTGTCGGGGCCTCACCAGCTTTTACGCTATGGAAAAAGGCCTGATCGTGGGATATTGAGCCACAGAATCCAAACAAGACGCGTATGGCCAGGTGGCCATACGCGTCTTGTTTGTCCGCTATCCCAGCAGCACGCCCGCCACCAGGAACACCAGAGCCAGCAGCAGGAACCAGAGCATCAGCTTCCACACATACTTCACCCAGCGGTCGTAAGGCACATGGCCCAGGGCCAGGGCGCCCATCACCACCGCCGCCGTGGGAGTGAGGATGTTTACCAGGCCGGAGGCGGACTGGAACGCCGTCACCACCAGGTCGCCGCCCACGCCGGCGAACTTGCCCAGCGGCGCCACGATGGGGATGGACAGCGTGGCCAGCCCCGACGAGGAAGGGATCAGGATGGTGAGCGGCAGATACAGGACGAACACCAGCAGTGTAAAGCTGACAGCCCCGGCGCCGGAGAGAGCCGCCTCCCCCCAGTGGAGGATGGTGTCCGTGATGGCGCCGTCCCGCATCAGCACGGTGATGCCCCGGCTGATGCCGATGATGAAGGCCACGCCCAGCAGGTCCGCGCACCCGGCCACGTACGTCTCCACCAGCTCATCCTCGCCCATGCGGTCGATGAGGCCGATGACCACCCCCGCCGCCAGAAACAGGGCGGAGAGCTCCGGGAACCACCAGCCCAGGGTGGGCAGGGGCAGCCCCATCTCGTCAAAGGGCACCACGGCATAGACCATAATGAGGAATGTTAAGGTAAAGAAGGCCATAATGACTTTCCGCTTTGCGGTAAAGGGCACCTGCTGGTCCATGGTCACCTGGATTTTACCGGCACCTACGCCCACCACAGACTTGGAGGGGTTCCGCTTTATTCTGGCGGCATAGGCCATCACAAACCAGATGGCCGCCGCCTCAAAGGCCACCCACTCCAAGAGCCGCAGGACAATGCCCTCTCCCAGGGAGACGCCGGCAAATCCGGCGGCGATACCGGTGGCAAAGGGGTTCACGGTGGAGGCGATGACGCCGGCCCCCGCCCCCAGCAGGATCACGGAGATGCCCACCACCGCGTCATAGCCGGCGGCCAGGAACACGGGGATCAGCAGGGGGTAAAAGGCCATGGTCTCCTCCCACATGCCGTAGGTGGTGCCGCCCAGGCCGAACAGCAGCATCAGAATGGGGATCAGCCACTTCTCCCGGCCGCCCAGCAGTCGGATGACGTTGGCCACGCCGGCGTCCACGGCGCCGGTCTTCATCACCACGCCCAGAAAGCCGCCCACCATCAGGATGAAGATGCACACATCCACTGCGTCGTAGAAGCCGGAAAAGGCCGCCTTCAGCACATCGCCCACCCCCTGGGGGTTCTGCTCCACGGCGTGGTACGTTCCCGCCACCGGCACGCCGTCCACGTAGTCATAGCTGCCCGCCGGGATGATCCAGGTGGCGGCGGCCACCAAGATCAGCAGCAGGAACAAAATGGTGTAGGCGGTGGGCATGTGGAATTTCCGCTCTTTCAAAGAGGTCTCCCCCCTCGCTTTATTTTCCGATGGTGGCCACCAGCACGGCCTTGATGGAGTGCATCCGGTTCTCCGCCTCGTCGAACACCACGCTGTGGCGGCTGCGGAACACCTCGTCGGTGACCTCCCGAATGTCCACGCCCTTGTCCTTCCACTCCTTGGCCAGCTTGGTCTCAAAGTCGTGGAAGGAGGGCAGGCAGTGCATATACAGCACATTGGGGTTGCCAGTGGCCTTCAGGGTCTCCTCCGTCACCCGATAGGGAGACAGCAGCTCCGCCCGCTTGGGGATCAGGTCCTCCTCGCCCATGGAGGCCCAGATGTCGCCGTAGATCACGTCCGCGTCCTTGAGGGAATTCATGTCGTCGGTGATCTCGATGAGGCCGCCGTTCTCCCGGGCGGTGGCAAACACCCGCTTCACCAGCGCGCCGTCCATCTCCTTGGCCAGCTCCTGGGGGCCCAGGCCCACGAAGTGCATGCCCATCTTGGCGGCGCCGATCATCCAGGCGTAGCACATGTTGTTCCGCACGTCGCCGGGGAACACCACTTTCACCTGGTCCAGCGGCTTGTGGCAGTGCTCCTCAATGGTCATCATGTCCGCCAGGATCTGGGTGGGGTGGTCTGCGTCGGTGAGGCCGTTCCACACGGGGACGCCGGCGTATTTGGCCAGGTCCTCCACCACGGATTGGTCGTAGCCCCGGTACTCGATGCCGTCAAAGAATCGGCCCAGCACCTTGGCGGTGTCCTCCAGGGACTCCTTCTTGCCCATCTGGCTGCTGCCCGCGTCCAGATAGGTGACGTGGCCCCCCTCCTGGGTGGCGGCCACCTCGAAGGAGCAGCGGGTACGGGTGGAGGTCTTTTCAAACAGCAGTACGATGTGCTTGCCCTGAAGGGTGGGATCGCAGATACCGGCCCGGCGCTTTGCCTTCAGGTCGTGACCCAGGTCCAGGAGATAGCGGATCTCCGCGGGGGTGAAGTCTTCCAGAGTCAGGAAACTCCGGCCTTTCAGATTGATTGCCATAAAATGCACTCCTTTTTGAATCATGTTCATGATGGGGGCTTTTTGGGGGGGCAGATGTGGGCCGCCGAACGGCGGCCTCGGGGGTCTGGCTCCCGCCAGGGGGGCTTGTCCCAATGCACCCCCCATTTCTCTTTTGGTCTTGCCAAAAGAGAAACGGGCCGTGCACGGTCCAAAGAGAAAAAACGCTTCGGCGGGTCGGCCTGCGCAGGCGCAGACCTCCTGCCGCCGGCGGGGGAAGGATGGCTGTCCCGCTCGGTAGTCAGGGACGGAAACGCGCTGCCCTTGGGGAGCCCTTTGGCCCGGGGAAGTCTGGGATACATTCCGCGCCGATTTTCGCTGCCGCTGGCCCGGTGGTTGATGGGGCTTCTGCAACGGGCCGATGAGGGCATCGGCCCCTACGGGACGCAGAAGGCCAGCGGTTATTTCGTAGGGGCGGATGCCCTCATCCGCCCGCCGGTACAAGCCGCCACGACCGCCAGGG
>DWZJ01000036.1 GCA_019118245.1 Candidatus Oscillibacter excrementigallinarum | reverse complement strand
GGGCTGTTCCCACGGGGGTGCGCCCCCCATTCTCTTTTTGGTCTTGCCCAAAAAGAGAATGCGCCGCGCCCGGTGGAAGAGAAAAAGGCGCTAAGCGCGCTCCGGTGCAGTGGCCCTCCGCGCGCGACGGGAGTCGGCGTATCGGTGCCTGCTCCGATTTTGCCTGGCCTTCGGGCACGCTATCCCCTTCTGCGATTCCTGCGACTACCGTCCCGTGGCGGATGGTGCGGAGGGCGTCGGGGTGCAAGGACGCATTTGACCAGCTTCTCTTTCCGCGCGTTCCGCTTCGCTACGCGCTCCCCGGGTGGTCGTAGGGGCGTGTACCAAACAAGACCGAAAGCCTTCCGCGTCCCCGTAGGGGCCGATGCCTTCATCGGCCCGCCGGTACAGGCCTCTGCTGCTGTGCGTCGGCCTGGCGATCGTGGGGGGCTGCCTACAGCACGGCTTGGAGCCAGCCCAGGACCAGCAGGTGGAGAGGGTAGAACCCATAAAAGAACCATTTGGAGAAGCCGCCCTGGGCGCCGTGACGGCCCGTGTAGCGGGAGAGGAGCAGCAGGGGCAGGAACGCCCCTACGGACTGGATGGAGTCGGCGTAGAGCTCCCAGTCGATGGTAAAGACGTGGTCGTAGAACAGGCCGAAGAAGGGAGCCGTCAGCAGGGAGAGGCCCCCCATGTCCAGCAGGACCACCAGGCTGTAGGCAAAGGCCTGATCCTTCCAGCTGCCGTGATAGTAGTCGAAGGTCAGGATGATGACCACCCCCGTGCAGCCCCAGTCGGCCGGGACCGCCAGGATGAGCAGCGGCAGGATCAGCAGGACTTTCCAAAGAGGGCGGAGGCGTCGGCTCCTGCGGACGCGGACCGCCAGGACGCCCAGGAGGATGGTGAAGATCACATTGGGCCGCATCAGCTGGATGGCCGACAGGTCTCCGCCGGCACGGAAGTACAGGAAGGGGAACCAGCTGAACAGGGCGAACGCCGCCAGCCGCAGCAGGTACCGGTCCAGGTCGCGGGTGTGGTGATAGCCCTCCACGGCGGCGAAGAACATGGTGGGGCCGGTGATCCTGCCCACGGTGTGCAGCAGGATCGCGGGCAGCGTCCCGTCGGGGACGAAGGCATAGGCGATGTGGTCCAGCACCATGGCCGCCACCGCCACGGCCTTCAGCTGGTTCAGGGACAGCCCGCCCAGGGAGCGTTTCAGACAGAGCCCAGTCATGCATCCCCCTCCATGGCCCGCAGGGCCGTCACCAGGGCAGGCTCCCCGGCGGGGGAGAGGATGTCCGGCGTGGTGCCCGCCTCCTCGCTGCTGGAGCCGCTGCTGTTCAGGCCGAACATCATGGTGAACTGCACCAGGATGCCGCTGTTGGGCAGCTGCAAAAACACCGGGTCCAGGGCCCCGATGCCGTCGCCGCCGGTTTGCTGCCCCACCAGGGTGGCAAAGCCCGTCTCCTGGCAGAACACGGCGAAGGACTCACTGGCGGAGTACACCGCCGGGCCCACCAGCACCCAGATGCGGCCGTGGAAGGGGGCCCGCTCCGCCGCAGGCTCCACGGAGAGGGTGCTCTCCACAAAGTGGGTGGCGGCCTGGATGCCGTCCCGCTCCAGCTCCGGCAGGTCCGGCAGCTCCGAGATGGGATGCAGCTCCTCCGGGGAGAACGCGTCCTGGATGTAGGGGTGGTTATTCTCGCTGTCCGCCAGCAGGGCGTAGTGGGTGCAGGACAGGGGGCGGTCCGTGAGAGGCGCCGCCAGCAGCTGCTGCCAGTAGACCTCGCTGCCGCCGGAGTTGTCCGTCAGGTCGATGATGAGGTCCGTGCAGTTCGCCGCCTGCTGGTAAAACGCCCACAGCGCCGCCCGGTCCGCCTCGTAGGCGGCCTCGTGCTCCGCCAGGAAGCGGTCGATCTTCACATACCCCACGTCCCCGCCGGGCAGGATCAGGGTGTGGAGACTGGCGGCGGACGTCTCCGTCCCCGCTGGATCGCCGGTGCTCTCCGTGTCGCCGTAGGTGTCCAGAAGGGCCTGGAGCTTCTCGTAGCCCCGGACCGTCACCGGGTCCGTCAGCACCTCCCGCCAGTGGGCCCGGTCCGGGATGCCGCCGTCTCCGTAGGCCGCGCAGTAGGCCCGGTACGCGTCCGGCTCCACGATCTGGAGATGGCCGTAGGTCCCCAGCCGGAACAGGGCGCTGTACACGGCGGAGTAGAACATCTCGTCGCTGTCGCTCTCCCGGATCAGCTCCCGGTACTCCTGAAAGATGTCCGCCGACAGGTCGCCGGGGTTGTCCCGGTCCCGGACGCCCATGCAGAGGTAGCTGTCTGCCAGGGTCTGGACCAGGCAGTCGTAGTCCTCCAGCCTCTGTTCCTGGGTCAGGCCCAGCAGGTGGTCTGCGGAGCCGCCGGTCTCCGCAGGTGGTTCCGGGGCGGCGCACCCCGCCAGCAGGCAGGGCAGCAGGGCGGCGGAGAGCAGGTGTTTCCAAAGCTGTTTCATCGTGTGTCTCCTTTCAAATCGGCTGTCCCCCATAGAACGGAAGGGAAGGGCGGTTTTCTTCGCCCCCGGGGGAATGCCGCCAGGATAGCACGGGTTTCTTACAGCTTTGCGGACAAATTCCTTACAGATCTCTTACGGTTTCCCAAAAACAAAAAGGTCCGCGAGCTTTGGCTCGCGGACCTTTTATGTATCCTCGATTACTCCTCGGGGACGATGGCGCCGTTGGGGCAGGTGTCGCTGCAGGAACCGCAGTCCAGGCAGGCGGCAGCATCGATGACGTACTGGTCATCGCCCTGGCTGATAGCACCGGCGGGGCAAGCGTCCGCGCAGGAGCCGCAGCTCACGCAGGCAGAAGTGATTTTGTAGGCCATGGGAAGCACCTCCATCAGAATTGTAGTTCCTATTGTAGCATACAAAACGAAAAAAGCAAGAGCCTGCCGTTAAAATTCTAACGTTAAATTTTCAAAAAATACAGGAAAAAGTCCAAAAACGAAGTTTGTTATAACTAACTGTTCACAAAATGTTTTCAAATTGGTCAAAGAAAGTCAAAAATCAACTCTTGACATTTCCCCGGACCGTGGTATACTAAGTGCAGAACGAAGGTTAAAGAAAGTCAAAGTCAAATAAATGACAAGACGAGCGTTTGGAAAGGACTGATCCACAAGTGGGAATTACAGATCTGATCGCCAGCTTCCTGCAGGAGAGTCTGGAGGAGGCGGATGACGGCGTGCTGGAGGTCCAGCGCAGCGACCTGGCCCAGCGGTTCAACTGTGTGCCCAGCCAGATCAACTACGTCGTGTCCACACGCTTCTCTCCGGAGCGGGGCTACATCGTGGAGAGCCGCCGGGGCGGCAACGGCTACATCCGGATCACCCGGGTGCGGGTGGACCGCCAGACGCTGCTGATGCAGGTCATCAACACCCTGGGCAGCCAGGTGGACCTGGCCTCCGCCCGGGCCATCCTCAGCAACCTGGTGCAGGCCGGCGCGCTGGAGCAGAACGCGGGCCGCAGCCTGCTGGCCGCCATCGGCGACAAAGCCCTTGCCGCCGTGCCCCGGGAGACCCGGGACACCGTCCGGGCGGACATCATGAAGCAGGTGCTGATCCTGCAGGTGTAGCGCCCGCGGGCATCGCGCCCCGCCGGACGGGGCATCCTTACAGACAGAAACAACGGCTGGAATCAGCCGGAAACAAGATCCATCGATTGGAGGAATTGATTTATGAAATGTGAAAATTGTGGTAAGAATGAGGTTACCTTTGTGTATCGCAGCAACGTCAACGGCCATGTGGAGGAAAAGCACCTGTGCAGCGACTGCGCAGAGAAGCTGGGCTACACCCAGCGGATCAACGCCGGCAGCCGGATGATGCAGAGCTTCTTCGGAAACAGCCTCTTCGGCAGCGGCTTCTTTGACGACTTCTTCTCCCCCATGCCCAGCCTGCTGGGCCGGATGAACCGGATGCTGGAGGACCCCTTCGACGACTTCTTCGCCGACATGCCGGCCCTGAGCGCAGCCCCCGCCCAGCAGCAGGAGACGAAGCAGGAGAAGAAGGGCGACCTGGTGGGCCAGGAGGACCAGAGCCGCTTCTCCTATCTGCGGCAGCTGAACGCCCTGAAGATGGAGATGAAGAAGGCCGTCCACCAGGAGAACTTCGAGCGGGCCGCGGAGCTGCGGGACCAGATCAAGGCCCTGGAGGCCCAGCACAAGGAGCAGAAGGAAAACAAGTAAACGGAACTTTCCCACAGAAAGGAAGGCAGATATCTATGAATGAAAACAAATTCTCGCCCAGGGCCGAGGAGGCCCTGCGGCTTTCCCAGGAGGCGGCCGGTGAGCTGGGCCACGGCTACGTGGGCACGGAGCACCTGCTGCTGGGCCTGATCCGGGAAGAGGAGGGCGTGGCCCACGCCGTCCTGACGGAGGCGGGCCTCACCGACGACATGATCGTGGAGATCATCAAGCGCAGCGTGGGCGCCGGGCTCCCCGGCGGCAACCCCGCCCAGGGCCTCACCCCCCGCGCCAAGCGGGTTGTGGAGCTGGCCATGGAGGACTCCATGCGGGGCGGCTACAACTACGTGGGCACCGAGCACCTGCTGGCCGGTATCCTGCGGGAGGGCAACAACATGGCCGTCCGCATCCTGCGCACCGCCGGGGTGGACGCCCGGCAGCTGTACACGGCCCTGATGCAGAAGCTCAATGAGACGCCCCGGAGCCAGGCCGCCGGCAGCGGCCGGTCCGGCGCCGCCTCCGCCAGGGAGGACAACGGCAAGAACAAGACCCTGAAGGAGTTCACCCGGGACCTGACCGCCGACGCCCGGGCCGGCAAGCTGGACCCGG
>DWZJ01000035.1 GCA_019118245.1 Candidatus Oscillibacter excrementigallinarum | reverse complement strand
TGACTGAGAAGGTGACCTGACATATGGAGGAACCGGTTCTGAGACGGACCTGGGCGGAGATCGATCTGGACGCCCTGGCCCACAACTATCAGCAGGCCCGCAGGACGATCGGGCCCAACGTGAAGTATCTGGGCGTGGTGAAGGCGGACGCCTACGGCCACGGGGCCATCCAGATCTCCCGGAAGCTGGAGCGGCTGGGGGCGGACTATCTGGCGGTGTCCAGCCTGGACGAGGCGAAGGAGCTCCGCCACGGCGGCATCCAGGCCCCCATCCTGATCCTGGGGCACACGCCCCCGGCCATGGTGCCCCAGTTGATCGAATACCGCATCACCCAGGCGGTGTCCGCCCTGGCCAAGGCCCGGGAGTACAGCGCGGCGGCAGCGGCATGCGGCGGCACGCTGAAGGTCCACATCAAGGTGGACACCGGGATGTCCCGGCTGGGCTTTCTGGTGCGGGACGGGCACTTTGACACCGGCGTGGAATCCATCGCCGAATCCTGCGCCCTGCCGGGGCTGGAGGCGGAGGGCATCTTCACCCACTTCGCCGTCTCCGACGAGGACGACGTCGACAGCGAGGCTTATACGAGAGCGCAGTTCGCGACCTTCACCCGGGTGCTGGACGCCCTGGCGGAGCGGGGCAGGACCTTTGCCATCCGCCACTGCGCCAACAGCGGAGCCCTGGCCCGGTACCCGGAGATGTATCTGGACATGGTGCGGCCCGGCATCGCCCTGTACGGCGTGGGGGGCGACGCGAAGCGGCTGGACCTGCGGCCGGTCATGAGCCTCAAGTCCAGCATCTCCACCATCAAGACCTTTGACACGGACACGGACATCAGCTATGGCCGGACCTTCCACACCCGGGAGCGGACCCGGATCGGCGTGCTGCCCATCGGCTACGCGGACGGGTTCTTCCGGGGATTGTCCAACCGGATGTCGGTGGTGACAGACGCGGGGCCGGCGCCCCAGCGGGGCCGGATCTGCATGGACATGTCTATGATCGACCTGACCGGCCTGCCGGACGTGAAGGTGGGGGATGCGGTGGAGATCTTCGGCCGCCGCCAGCCGGTGGACGACCTGGCGGCCATCCTGAACACGATCCCCTACGAGCTGGTCTGCGCGGTGAGCCGCCGGGTGCCGCGGGTCTATCTGGAAGATGGAAAGATCGTGGAGCGGAGCTTGCACCTGCTGTAAAAGAGTGAAGAGTTGAGAGTGAAGAGTGGAGATGCGGAATGCGCCTGCGGCGCATGAAGTGTAGTTCTCCTTCACTCCGCCGCGGCGGACAGGCCCTGCCGGCACTCCAGGATCGGATCTCTTCACTCTATAATTCTGCACTCTCCACTCTTCACACTCTGCCCTGTCCCGGCATAGGATGATACGGGGCGAGGACGCCGGAATTTTTGCGGCAATGGCAAAGTATAAATTCCGTACCTGCGTGGGAGAATGAAAGTGGCCTCACCGAAGGGCCTTCGGTGACGGGTACTTCTTTCGGCGGAGTGTGAACTTTGTGGATACAAGTGTCAAGCGCGGCGATATTTACTATGCCGATCTCTCCCCGGTGGTGGGCAGCGAGCAGGGCGGCGTCCGGCCGGTTCTGATTATTCAGAACGACACCGGAAACCGCTACAGCCCCACTGTGATCGCGGCGGCCATCACTTCCCAGACCGGGAAGGCCAAGCTGCCGACACATATCGACCTCCCTGTGGAGGAGAGCTGTGGGCTGAGCCGGGACTCCGTGGTCCTGCTGGAGCAGGTGCGCACCCTGGACAAAAAGCGCCTGCGGGAAAAGATGGGCCATGTGGAGGAGCGCGTGATGGAAAAGGTGGACCTTGCCATCGCGGTGAGCTTTGGGCTGCCCCATGACCAACTGGTGTAGGAGAGACGGAACTTCGGAAACACGCGGATCAGGCGCGAGACAGGCGGCCTGATCGAGAGGTCCTTCCTGAAAGGGGCGGGATGCCCTTTTCAGGGGGACTGCTTCACCAGAGGACAACAGATCAAAACACGGAGGTACATAGGGATGAAGAAAAACAGATGGTATCTGCGGCTGCTGGCACTGCTGGTGCTCTGCGGCGCGCTGAACGTGACGATCTCTGCGGCGGCGGAGGCCGGGTCCTCCGGCGACCCGCTGGTGACCCTGAGCTACCTGAACGAGACCTTCATGGACTCCATCATGGAGCGGGTGGACGAGAAGATCGCCGCCCGGAACGCCCAGCTGGGGGTCTCCACCGGCAGCGGCGACAGCACGGCGGCAACCTTCACCGTGGTGACGCTGGCCAGCGGACAAGTCCTCACCGGGGACATCGGCTGCGAAGTGATGCTGCGGGTGGGAACAGCCACCTGCGTGGCCCCCTCCACCCCGGGCCTCATCGACGAGAGCGCGGCCACCACCCTGAGCAACGGCGCCGCCCTGGTCCAGAACCACCTGTACATGATGACCGTGGAGGGCCGGGGCGTCCGGGCCACGGCGGCCACCACCAAGCTGCTGGTCCGGGGAAGCTACACCATCGCCTGATCCCCCTCCGCATAAAGGGCCCCGCCTGGGCATAGGATGTGCCAGGCGGGACCTTTTTTGAGAGGAGGCGGGGCCATGGACAAGTTTCCGCTGCTGTGGGACGGCAGGTCCGTCGGGGAGCTGACGACAGAGCGGGAGGCGCTCTACACCTGGTTCGAGGCCCGCTGCCGCCTGCCGGAGAAGGGACTCTGGTGCGCCTGGGCGGTGGGGGACCGGGGCGAGCTGCGGCTGGGTGTCCTGGAGCCCTGCGGGGACCGGGCCGCCATCCGGCGGCGGTTCTCCGCCCAGCTGACCGGCCCGGTGGGCCGCCTCCAGTGGGGCGAGCTCCGTCCTGCCCACCCGGCGGAGCCTGGGGAGTGGCTGCCGGCGGAGCGGGCCGGGGAGCTGTTTCGCTCCCCCTGGTTCCGGGAACAGCTGCAAAACGCCGCGGGTGTCCTCACCCGGCGGACGGAGGGGCGGCGGTATGTGGCCCTGCCCTATGACCCGATGCGGCCCTTCCCCCTGCCGGCGCTGTTCTGCCTGGCCCGCATCTGCCGGATCGGCGGCCGGGACTACGTGGTCTACGCCTTTGACAAGGGAGAGCGGCCGGTACTGTGATGGCCATCCGGGGCAGTTTTTTCAAAAAAAGCCAAATGGCATATACCACATTGCCGCGGCCTGTGGTATAATACCCGCAAAGCAGCGGCTGCGGTCCGTTCCCATCCACTGACGGGCGGCCGGAAAGACGTACCAGATCCCCGCGGCAGCTGCGATGGCTCCGCCGGCATCCCGGCGGAGAGAAAATGGAGGTCCCGTATGAAGTGCCCCTATTGCGGTTACAGTGAGAGCAAGGTCATCGATTCCCGTCCCGCGGACGAGAACAGCAGCATCCGCCGCCGGCGGGAGTGCCTCTCCTGCGGCAAGCGGTTCACCACCTATGAGACGGTGGAGAGCCTGCCCATGGTGGTGGTGAAAAAGGACGGCAGCCGCCAGAGCTTTGACCGGCGGAAGGTGCTGGGCGGCATGATCCGCGCCTGTGAAAAGCGGCCGGTGCCCCTGGCGGACCTGGAGAAGATCGCCGAGGAGATCGAGCAGGACTTACAGAACTCCATGGAGCGGGAGGTCAGCACCGAGACCATCGGCGAAAAAGTGATGGAGCGGCTGCGGAACGTGGACCAGGTGGCCTACGTCCGATTCGCCTCCGTCTACCGCCAGTTCAAGGACATCGACACCTTCATGGCGGAGCTGAACAAGCTGCTGGCGGATAATCGGTGAGGCCCTACAGGACGTTCTTGACGTCCAGCCGCTCCACCTCCGCCAGCAGACGCAGCTGGTCCCGCAGGTCGGAGAGCTCCGCCCGGAACTCCGTCAGCTCCCGGGTGGCGGCAAAGGCCATGGCGCGGCGGTACATGGCCTCCGCGTCGTCCACCGTGTCGTGCTCCGCCACGATGTGAAGATAGGTCTGGTGCTCCGACCAGTCGTCGTAGCTGCCGGACAGGGCCTCCAGGGCCCCGGTCCAGTCCTCTGACTGGGCCAGGGCGTCCACCTGCTGCAGCTGGTCCCGCCAGCGGGCGGTGCAGTCGGTCATGCGGGCCCCGTTCCACAGGGCCAGGCTCAGGATCGCCGCCAGAATGGCGGCGGGCAGCACATACGCCTTCATGACGCCGGCTCCTTTCGGACGCAGAATACCTGCCCCTGCTCGTCCAGGGTCAGGAGAAAGACCTCCCGGGGGGAGGAGACCTTTTCCCGGGACAGCTGCTTGCGGAGCCAGTTCTCATCCCGGCCGCAGATCGTCAGGTTGCGGCGGATGACCCGCCCGTCGTTGATGAGCACCACGGGCAGCGTCATGTCGTCCTCCAGGTCCAGCCCCAGCTGCTGGGCGGTGGGGGGCTGCTGGGCGGTCCAGGGAAAGACGGACAGCTGGCCGGAGTTCTCCAGCACGGCGTACTTCACGTCCTCGATCCGGCTGATGCCCTGCTCCCGGAGCTCCTCCATCAGCTCGTCAATGGTGTAGCGATTCTTCCGCATGGCGTCCTGCTGCAGCTGGCCGTTCCGGATCAGGATGACGGGTGTGCCGCAGATCAGCGCCCGCAGCCGCAGGCTGCGGAGCGACAGCTGGCTCAAAAGCAGCGACAGGGCCAGCAGCGTCAGGATCGGCAGCAGGCCGGAGAGCAGGGGGATGCCGAAGTCCTGCATGGGCACGGCGGCCAGGTCGGAGATCATCATGGTCAGCACCAGCTCACTGGGCTCCAGCTCGGCGATCTGGCGCTTGCCCATCAGCCGCATCCCGGCCACGATGAAGAAATAGAGAATGATCGTTCGGACAAAAGCGGTCATCATAATGCAGATCCCTCCGTCCCGGTAGTATCTGCCGGAGCGGAGCTTTTATCCCGGATCAGGCTCCCGCTGGGAGATGATCATATACAATTAAAAAACGCAGATGGGAAAGGAGTTTATGGGCGAAGCCCATCACAGCGCCAGCGCCCGCCGCTCCGGCGGGACGACGAGGGGAAGGGAGTATCGAAGGTTTCGGCGGATGCCCTTCCGTGCCCCACGGGCGCGCACACAGCCGGCAAATATGCGGGCGACCGCAAAACAAGGGGGCTGTGACCGTGGAGAAAGTGACAAATGACTGCGTGTTTGTCCTTTTGAACCATCCATTTGGAATCTTCAGGAGGATTTTGAAACTATGTGCGGAATCATCGGATTTGTAGGAAACGAGCCCGCGGCCCCCATTCTGCTGGACGGCCTGGAGCGGATGGAGTACCGGGGCTATGACTCCGCCGGCGTGGCGGTCCGGTCTGAGGCGGCGGGGCTCCAGATCCGCAAGACCAAGGGCCGGCTGCAGGCTCTCTCGGACCTGATCCACGGCGGCGCGGACCTGGAGGGAAATCTGGGCATCGGCCACACCCGCTGGGCCACCCACGGGGAGCCCAATGACATCAACGCCCACCCCCACGTCAGTGAGAACGGGCGGATCGCCATCGTCCATAACGGCATCATCGAAAACTATCTGGAGCTGAAAGAGCACCTGATGCGCCAGGGCGTCCACTTCACCTCCGACACGGACACGGAGGTGGTGGCCCAGCTGCTGGAGTTCCACTACAACGAGTGCCACAACATGCTGGAGGCCGTGGGCCGCTGCCTGCGGCGGATCGAGGGCTCCTACGCCTTCGGCATCATCTGCGCCGACTATCCAAACGCCCTCATCGCCGCCCGGAAGGACAGCCCCCTCATCATCGGCTACGGCCAGAACGGCAACTTCATCGCCTCCGACGTGACGGCCATCATCAAGTACACCCGGGATGTGGTGTACATGGACGACGGGGAGATCGCCGTCCTCACCGCCGACAGCGTGGACGTGTTCGACGACGAGCTGATGCCGGTGGAAAAGACCCACAGCCTGGTGGACTGGGACGTGTCCGCGGCGGAGAAGGGCGGCTATGCCCATTTCATGGCCAAGGAGATCATGGAGCAGCCGGAGGCGGTCCGCAAGACCATCTCCCCCCGCATCCGGGACGGCCGTGTGGTGCTGGACGACCTGCACCTGACGGCGGACTACGTCCGCAGTCTCTCCCGCATCTACGTCATCGCCTGCGGTTCCAGCTACCACGTGGGCGTGGTGAGCAAATACATCTGGGAGAAGCTGCTGCGCCGGCCGGTGGAGGTGGTGCTGGCTTCCGAGTTCCGGTACTGCGACCCCCTGGTGGATGAAAAGACCCTGGTCATCGTCATCAGCCAGTCCGGCGAGACCCTGGACACCATGGCCGCCATGCGGGAGGCCAAGCGCCGGGGCGGCCGGACGCTGGCCATCGTCAATGTGGTGGGCAGCTCCATCGCCCGGGAGGCGGACGACGTGCTGTACACCTGGGCAGGCCCGGAGATCGCCGTGGCCACCACCAAGGCCTACACCACCCAGCTGGTGCTGATGGACCTGGTGGGCCTGTACCTGGCGGACCTGCTGGGCACCGTGGAGAGCTCCGAGTACGACGCCATCCTCTCCGAGATGCAGCTGCTGCCGGAGAAGATGCGCCAGTTCCTCTCCCACACGGAGGACATCCAGTATTTCGCCTCCCGGTACTTCAACCACGACTCCATCTTCTTCATCGGCCGGAACCTGGACTACGCCATGGGCCTGGAGGGTTCTTTGAAGCTGAAGGAGATCAGCTACATCCACTCGGAGGCCTACGCCTCCGGCGAGCTGAAGCACGGCACCATCTCCCTGATCGAGCCGGGGACCCTGGTGGTGGCCCTGGGGACCTATGCCCCCCTCTTCGACAAGGCCATGAGCAACGTGGTGGAGGTGAAGGCCCGGGGCGCCGAGGTGCTGGCCCTGACCACCGAGGACTTCCGAGAGAAGATGGAAAAGACCGCCGACGCCACCGTCTCCGTGCCAGTGACCCATCCCATGCTCCAGCCGTCTCTGGGCGTGGTGCCCCTGCAGATGTTCGCCTACTATGTGGCGCTCCAGCGGGGCTGCGACATCGATAAGCCGCGGAACCTGGCCAAGAGTGTGACCGTGGAATAAAATTTGCCGACCGGACCATTGGCCCGGTCGGTTTTTTTGATTGACATATATCGGATACCAATATATAATGGCACTATAGTGAATATATAGAATATCTATATAAGGAGGAAGCACATGGAGGCGGACAAGAGTTTGGTCAGCGGCAGCATGGCCCTGCTGATCCTGAAGCTGCTGGAGGACGGGGACAAATACGGCTACCAGATGACCAGTGAGCTGAAAGCGCGGTCGGAGGATGTATTCCACCTGAAGGCGGGGACCCTGTACCCCCTGCTCCATGCTCTGGAGGAAAAGGGCCTGGTCACCGCCTATGAGCGGGAGGCCGCCGCCGGCAAGCCCCGGCGGTACTACCATCTGACGAAGGAGGGCGAAGCAGCCCTGCGGGAGAAGGAGGCGGCGTGGCACACCTATGCCAATGCCGTGGGCCGGGTGCTGAGGGGAGGTGCCTGCTGTGCCGGGACCTGAGACCATCCGGGACTATCTGGACACGGTGACCGCCCAGATCCGCTGGAAGCGGGCCCGGGCCGCCGCGGCCCGGGAGCTGGCGACCCACCTGGAGGACCAGCGGAACGAATTTCTGGCGGAGGGCCACTCCCCGGAAGAGGCGGAGCGGCTGGCGGTGGAGGAGATGGGGGACCCGGTGGCCGTTGGCACGGACCTGGACCGGCTCCACCGGCCCAGGCCCCAGTGGGGGATGCTGGGAATTTTAGCGGCGGCATTGATTTTGTGGCTCATGCTGCGGCTGAACGAACAATGGGAGTTTTACGGCCTATACTATTTTCCACGCGATGTGGCAACCGCACTGCTTGCCGCAGGTGCGGCGGCTGCGGTCTATTTGGGCGACTACACCCTTCCGGCAAAGCGGCCATTGGCTCTGGCACTCGTGATCACCGCCGGAACGCTTCTGGGCGGGGCGATTCAATTACGATTGGATCATATCTATGACTGGGGACACTACTGGATTTTGCTTCTGCCCTTGGCGGCCGCGCTGACGATCTATGGGCTGCGGAATCAGGGAATTCGAGGGCTGGCCCTCGGCTGTCTGATCTGCTCAGCACCAGCAATTTGTTATACATTCGCCCCGGCTGACTTTTTCATTGCGCACAGCGAACTGCTCCCGGTGATTGAGGTGAGTCTCTTCTGCAATGGAGCGCTCCTGGCGGTCGGGGTCAAGGCGGGCTGGTTTGGCGGCCGCCGGCGAAACTGGCTGCTGGTGGCGGCTTATATCCTGGTGGTGCTGCTCTGCTTGGCGTATTCTCTGCCGCACTTCTGGTGGTGGAATGAAATTCAAAATCCGGACAGCTGGCTGCGGTCCAGTGAGATGGCATACGCCCGGGATGTGGTGGACAATGCCCGGCTGGTCGGTATGGCGAATGCCTTTCCAGAGACGCAGGAGAGGTTATTGCTGTTCTGGGAGAAAAAAATAAGCGCCCATAATGGCCTGATGCTGACGGTCCTGGGGAATTTCGGCTGGCTTGCCTTTGGGCTGATCCAGGTGCCGACCGTGGTCCTCCTGGGATTTGGGTGGAAAAAGTGTATCCATCAAAAATCGGCCTTGGGACGTCTGGTGGGAATCGCCGTTATGCTGACTCTGACCTGGCAGACACTGGCAGTTGTGGTCCAGGACTTGATCGGCCTTGACAGCTTTCTGATCCTTTTCCCCTATCCCTTTCTCAACGACGGCGGGATGGCGCTGCTTTTGGACTGCGCCCTGCTGGGCCTGCTGCTGTCCATCTTCCGGGGAGAATCCATTGCCAGGGATGCGGCGGTGCCGGTCTCACAGGTGCTCAAAAAGGAGACCGTTTGAACGAACAGGGGCGGAGAGGAATTTCCTCTCCGCCCCTGTTTCGGATGATCGATGCATGGAGGGACTCCGCCCCGGCCTCCTCTCACGGGAGGGTGGGTCACGGCTGGGGCAGCCGGAAGGTCTGCTCGCCGTGGACGGCGTCTGTGACGGTGCCCGCCGGGAAGGTGATGACGATGCTGCCGTCCTCGTCCAGCGTGAAGGCCGTGGTCTCGTCGATGGCGGCGTAGTCCGTCAGGGGCCGGTCCTCCCGGATGGGGAAGTAGACGATCTCCGGGTCTTTCGCCATGCGGTTTTCCATCTGCATAGTGATGGTCTCCACAATGTAGGACCGATAGTTCACGCCGCAGAGGGACTCCAGGGTGTCCGCACCGGCGGCCTCCTGCTCCCGGGCCGCCAGCTCCGCGTCGGTCATCGGTTCCCAGACGAGGCCCGTGGACTCCACGAAGGCCTGAGCGGCGGCGGGATCGGCCCTGCTTTCGTCCAGGGGCAGGGTGAACAGGGCCCCCACTACGTTCTCCCGGAGGGAGATCGTCCCGTCCTCCGCCATGGAGAAGAGGTCCGTATTGGGCACGCCGCCCTCGTAGATGGCAAAGCGCACCGGGTGATCCGCGAACATCTCCAGGTTCCGGCAGTCAAACAGGCAGTAGATCACGCCGTCCTGGATGAACTGCTGGGTGGTGGTCCCCAGGGTCCAGGCGTTGACGCATCTGACATGGTAGCCGTCCACCAGGGGGCTGTAGCTCAGGTTCGGGTAGTCCGTCAGCGGTTCGCCGTCCGCCCGTGCCACCCGGAACACGGCATAGGTGCGGTCGTTGATGATTTCGCCGTTGTAGTCCGTGGGGACGCTCAAGTCCTCACCGGACACCATGCCCGCCAGGGTGATCTGATAGTCTCCGGCGGTCACGCTCTCGTCCAGGACGATGGCGTCCTCACTCTGGAACGCCTCCGCCAGCAGCGGCTCCTCCACGCGGTCCGCCACCTGGGCGGGGGTCAGCCACACCACGGCGGCGGACACGGAAACGGCCAGCAGGGCCACGGCCGCCGCGGTCAGCAGGGCGGCCTTTTTCATGCGATTCATGGACATTTTGTTCTGCTCCTTTTCAGATGTCTGCCGCGCGGCCGCCAGCCGTTGAAGGGTCTGTTCCTCGAAGTCCGGGGAGAAGTCCACAGCGTCGAACGCGGCGCGGTAGTCCTGGCGATTCATTCCACATCCTCCTTCAAAAGTTGGCGCAGCCGCTCCCGCCCCCGGGAGAGCCGGGTCCCCACGGTGGGGACAGGGAGCTGCAGCAGCTTGGAAATTTCTTTAAGGGAATAGCCCTCATAATAATAAAGGTGGATCACAGCGCTGTACTTCGCCGGCAGGGCCTGCACGGCGGAAAGGATGGGGGAGGGCTCCGGCAACTCCCCGCCCGGCAGGAGCTCTGCGTCCTCCAGGGGGAGATCCCGCCGCGATGCCGACCGGGCCATGTCGCATGCCCGGTGGAGCGTGGCCCGGATCAGCCACGCTTTCTCGTGCTCCTCGTCCCGGAATTGGGGCCGGGCGGTCAGCAGCTTCAAAAAGACCTCCTGCACCGCGTCCTCCGCGTCAGCGGGGGAGGGCAGCCGGGTCATGGCGATCCGCAGCAGCATCCGGCTGTGGGCCTCCACAGCGCGGCGGATGGATTCGTCGGTACCAAACGAAGTCAGGGTCCTCAACTCCTTTCACCCGTAACACGGGCGGGCCTGCTCCCATTATTCACTTGGAAGAAAAATTTGTAAAGCCCGGCTTTCTGTTCCGCGGACATTGACAGGAGGCGGCGGGCTGTGGTAATATGTAAACCGATTACAATATCCCACCGGATCACGGCGGGATTTTTTTGAGATGCGTCGTGTCGAAAACACGGGAAAGGAAGCGGAACATGGCGAGAAAACAGATCGCAGCGGCGCTGCTGGCGCTGGCGGTGACAGTGGGCTCTCTGGCACTGCCGGCCAAGGCGGCCTTTACGGATACCACGGGCCACTGGGCGGAGACCGCCATCACCAAGTGGAGCGAGGAGTACAGCATCATCGGCGGCTATGATGACGGCACCTTCCGGCCGGACAACTCCATCACCCGGGGCGCCTTCGCGGGCATCCTGGACCGCTTCCTGAAATTCCAGACTGCCTCCCCGGCCGGGACGTTTTCCGACCTGAACGGGAACTATTGGGAGGACGCCATCCTGAAGCTCCATGCCTCCGGCGTCTATCTGGGCAACAACGGCGCGGCTCTGGCCGGGGACACCATCACACGCCAGCAGGCGGTCACCATGATCGGCCGGGCCTTTGACATCACCGGCGAGACCACCACGGTCCACTATCTGGACGCGGACCAGGTGTCCAGCTACGCGCTGCCCTATCTGGCGGAGATGTCCGCCAGAGGGTACATCACCGACTCCGCCGACGGCTACTTCCGCCCCACGGAGGCCATCACCCGGGCGGAGATCGTGACGATCCTGGACAATATGATCGAGGCACTGGTCCAGACGAATGTCACCTACTCCCAGGATGTGGAGGGGAACCTGATGGTCAACTCCGCGGAGGGCGCGGTGCTCCAGGACATGACGGTTGCCGGGGACCTGATCGTGGCCCCCGGTGTCAGCGGCCCGGTGACACTGGAGAACGTGACGGTCCAGGGCACGGTGCGGAACTTCAGCAGCGCCGAGGTCACGGACCTCTCCCAGCAGCCAGAGGAGCCGGAGGCCATCCAGCCCAGCGACGTGTACACCCCTTCGGAGACCACGGGGGAGTACCTGACCTACAGCAACCAGCAGATCCCCATCTACGCGGGCGTGGAGCGGAACCGCTTCTCCCAGGGGGATTTTGAGTGGGATCCGGACCATCCGGACCGGCTGGTCTACACCGGGCGGGACTACACCACCCGCTTTGGCGTCGACGTGTCCGCCTATCAGAACCGGGCCAGCACCAACAACACCATCGACTGGGAGGCTGCCAAGGCTGACGGCGTGGAGTTCGCCATGGTGCGGATCGGCCTGCGGGGCTATGGCTCCGGCAGCATCATGGAGGACGCCTTCTACGCCCAGAACATCGATGGGGCCATGGCGGCGGGCATCGAGACCGGCGTCTACTTCTTCGCCCAAGCCATCACCGTGGAGGAGGCCATCGAGGAGGCGGACTTTGTCATCAGCCTGCTGGAGGGCCACGAGATCAACGGCCCGGTGGCCTATGACTGGGAGATGCACGACAGCTCCTACCGGGTCTACGGCACCACGCCCGAGATGGCCACCGCCTGTGCCATCGCCTTCTGCGAGAGGATCGAGGAGGCCGGCTACGATGCGATGGTCTACGCCGGGCAGTACGTCAGCTACATCAAGTACGACCAGGGGGCCCTGGAGCCCTATCTCTCCTGGTACCCCGAGTACAAGAGCGCCAGCTCCGAGCAGCTGTATCCCACCCTGTACTACCACAGGGACTACTGGCAGTATTCCAGTTCCGGCACGGTGGCCGGCATCGGCGGCAGAGTGGATCTGAATCTGCAGTTCCTCCCCAGATAAGGGGCGCGGCCAAAAGAAATACGGCGGGGCATCTGCCCCGCCGTATGGCGATTCCACGGAAGTTTACTTGCAGTTTTCCTTCTGGGCCTTCTTCTGGGTCTGCTGGCTGTTCTCACGGTTTTCCTTCTGCTGAGTCTGGCCGGCATCGCGCTTGTTCTGGTTGTCGCGGTTGCTCATCAGGACACCTCCTTTCGCCTGCTTGAGTACATGGCATAGTCTCACCGCCGACGGCGGGAATTATGCACGGAGACTGGAAAAAATCGCGCCCGGGAAGAAAAAATGGGATTGACAAACGGCGGAAGAAGTGCTATACTAACTCAGCAAAACAAAGAAGGCAGACTGCATCCGCCTCACCTCCAGCCATCGGGCAAAGAGGTCAACACTGTTGTGATCAGACCACCAAATGGTGGTTTGTTGTTGCGCGGATGCCGGTTGTGGTATCCGCGTTTTGTGATTCTGAGATGGAGGTGCTTCGACCATTAGTAAAGTAGTGCATGAACTGAACGAGGAGATCAGCGACAAGGAGATCCGACTGATCGGGTCCGAGGGTGAGCAGCTCGGCATCATGCCTCCTGCGGAGGCCCTGAAGATCGCCGACGAGCAGGGCCTGGATCTGGTCAAGATTTCGCCTCAGGCCAATCCCCCCGTGTGCAAGCTGATGAACTACGGCAAGTTCCGGTTCGAGCAGAGCAAGCGGGAAAAAGAGGCCCGGAAGAACCAACACGTGGTGGAAATCAAAGAGATCCGTATGTCTCCGGGCATTGACATTGGGGACTTCAATACGAAGCTCAAGAATGCGCAGAAGTTCATCGCCGACGGCAACCGCGTCAAGGTCTCGGTCCGCTTCCGCGGCCGCGAGATGGCCCACACCGACATCGGCAGGGATCTGCTGGACCGGTTCGCCGCACAATGCGCCGAAACCGCCAACCTGGACAAACCCGCCAAGCTGGAAGGACGGATGATGTCCATTTTCCTCTCTCCCAAGGCTGGCAAGTGAATTTCATTTCAACGATACGGAAGGAGCAACCATTATGCCGAAGCTGAAGACCCACAGTGGTGCAAAGAAGAGATTCAACCTGACCAAGACCGGAAAGGTCAAGCGCGCCAAGGCCTATAAGAGCCACATCCTCACCAAGAAGGATACCAAGCGCACTCGTCGTCTGCGTGCCGGCGGCTATGCGGATACCACCAACGTGGATGCCATCCGCAAGATGATCCCCTACAAGTAAGACACGAGACGTTCATATAGGAGGTTTTTGAAATGGCTAGAGTCAAGGGCGCAATGATGACGCGCAAGAGAAGAAATAAGGTCCTGAAGATGGCGAAGGGCTACTGGGGCTCCAAGTCCAAGCACTTCCGCGTGGCCAACCAGGCCGTGATGAAGTCCCTGAGCTATGCTTACACCGGCCGCCGGCTGAAGAAGCGTGATTTCCGCTCCCTGTGGATCACCCGCATCTCCGCCGCCTGCAAGCTGAACGGCATGAACTACTCCACCTTCATGCACGGCCTGAAGGTCGCCGGCATCGAGATCAACCGGAAGATGCTGGCGGAGATGGCCGTCAACGACGCCGCCGCCTTCACCCAGCTGACCGAGATCGCCAAGAAGGCGTAACGGGCAGATCTTTATAGAAACAGGACAGCGCCCCGGCTTTGAGCCGGGGCGCTGTTTTCGCGTTATGACGCGCCGTTGAGGAAGGTGAGGATCTTGATGGCCTCCGTGTTTTTGGCGGTGACCTCCGAGAAGTACGCAGTGCACTTGGTGTTCCAGGCGATCTCCTTCGTTTGGCTGAGGATCGCCTTGGTGTCCTGGGCAATCTCTTGGGAGATCTGGTTGGCACGCTGCATTTCTGTGTAAAGCAGAAACTGATTCTGCTGGATCTGATCCAGTTTTTTCTCGATATTTTCCAACTTCTCGATGATGATATTCTGCCGGAGTTCGGATTCATAGAGGTTGTAAGCCCCGTCCGGGCCGGTCAGCTCCGTGCAGCGGCCGCTGAGGAAATACTCATAGATGGTGGTCACGGCGGGCAAGGACCGGTATTTTAGATAGAGCCAGTCCGAAGCATAGAGCTTTTCGAGATTTCTCCGGGATTCCCGCAGCAGTTTTTCCATGGGGCGCAGGAGCTGCCTGCTTTTCGACTGATAATCAGTCAAGGTCAGCTCATAGGCTTTTTCGGACTCGGCAAGCCGCGTCTCGTAGTTGAGCTGGACGGTTTTTGACCTTTTCTGCCAAACGGCCAGATCTTGTTGGTATTCTTCCAATCGTCGAGGATATGATTCCTCCTCCCGCTGATACTGGTCCAGGGCGGATTGATAGGCGGCTAGTGCGCTTTTCTGTGCCTTTTTACGGTTGGAGGTGGTAGTGGCAACAAGAGCGGCCATGCACCCCAGGCCGATGATTGAAAGGATTCCGCCGAAACCGGAGAAGCCTGATGCCAGTCCTACCAATAAAAACACTCCTGCCATGCAAGCGCAGATTGCCTTTAATTGGATGGGAAAGCCGGATATATCGGGCTTCTGCGGACATATTGGCTTATCCGGCGCTTTTGGCTCTTTTGCTGGCGGAGCTTTTCTAACCGTTGGCTTTTTTGGCGTTCGAGCTTTGATTTGCTCCTTTGTTTCCGGAATGGTCCGGTTTAACGTATAGATCGCCGACTCCAGATCCGCGGCGGTGTGCAGCAGCTCCGTCAGCTGCTGGGTGGTCAGGGAAGCGCTCATAAGATCCCTCCTGGTCCTTTCCCTGTGCGTTTGGAAGATGAGACCATTCTAATATATATATATATATTTCAAGAGAAATTTCTGCAAAAAGCGCCGCTTTTCGGGCTGGGAGACGCGCCGCCTTGTATATGCCCTGTAAGGGCTAGTGCTGGAACCGCCAATGTGCTGACGATCACCGACGCCCATGGCAACGAGATCCCGTACGGCAGCCGAGACTGGTAAAAAAACGCACCCTTCCGATTCGGGAGGGTGCGTTGCTTCTTATGCGTCCTTGTGCGGATCTGCCGGAACGACCACCGGGCCGATGAGGGCATCGGCCCCTACGGGCTTTCGGCATCCTCGCAAAGGCCGACACACAGGTCGGCCCCTACGAGCGGAGGGGGAGCGCGTAGCGAAGCGGAACGCGCGGAAAGAGAAGCTGGTCAAATGCGTTCTTGCACCCCGTTGACCTCCGCATCTTCCGCCACGGGACGGCAGTTAGGGGAATCGCAGAAGACCCTAGCGTGCCCGAAGGCCAGGCAAAATCGGAGCAGGCACCGATACGCCGACCCCCGTACAGCAACTTTGCACGCACGTGCAAAGTTGCGACCAAAGCGGCCTTTTCTTTTGGACCGTGCACGGCCCGTTTTCTTTTCCGCAAGACGGAAAAGAAAATGGGGGGGCATTGGGACAAGCCGGCAACCCGGCTGGATTCCCCGTCCAATGGGACGCCCTCCCTTATCTCTTCCGGCAGAAATACGGCCCGCACTCCGCCTCATGGGTCTGGGCGTATGTCCAGGTGAAATCCTTATCCACCACATACCAGTCCGCCCCGGGAACGGCCCCCGCATCCGCCGTCAGGGATGCCAGCTCCTCCGCCGTCACCGGCCGCACCAGGGGCTCACCCTCCGGCGGATACTCATTATAAAAGAGGTATTTCTCACCGGATGCCTCCGCCAGCGCCTGCCGGGCCGCGTCGCCGGTGAGGCAGGGCACCAGTTCCCAGGAGAAGAGGTGCCACAGGTAATTCCCCTCCGACAGTACGTGCTGCCCCAGGTCCGCCTCGGACACGCCGTCGGCAAAGACGTCCAGCCAGCGGTTTTTCACCCGCTTGATGTCCGTGGGGAAGGGCTCCTCCCAGGGGACCATGGTCCCGACGCACCGGCAGATGGGCAGGCCCTGGTCATAGAACTTGGCCTCGTAGTCCGTCATCACGCCCACGGGCCCGCCCGCGTGCAGGTCCCGGGTGACCTCGGACAGTTCAAAGCCGAACAGAGGCAGCTCCTCGACGGAGAAGGAGAACAGGTCCTGGTTGTCCGTCTTGAAGTGGATCTGGCCGCCCATCTTCAGCACCTGGCGATACAGCCGCAGGAAGTTGCCGTGGGTCAGGCGGCGCTTGGCGTGGCGGTTGCTGGGCCAGGGGTCGCAGAAGTTGACGTAGATCCGGTCCACCTCGCCGGGGGAAAAGAACTGGGGCAGCTGGTCGGCGTTGGCGTCGATGAAGTAGACGTTGGTGAGCCCCTGGGCCACACACCGCTCCATGGCCATGACCATGGCGTCCGGCACCCGCTCCACGGCGATGAACAGCACGTCCGGCTCCGCCGCGGCGGTCCCGGCGGTGAAGCGGCCCTTGCCGCAGCCCAGCTCCACCCGCAGCTCTCGGGCCTGGGGCATCAGCTCCCACCACTTGCCGGGCATGGCGTAGGGCTCCCGGATCAGGCGGTCGCCGCAGCGCTCCATCCGGGGGATCAGGTTCTTTTTCTTTCGCATCCGCATTGATATATCCTCCTGGCATCGATCGATCCAATTTCAGGATGCTATTTTACCACACGGTCCCGGCGCTGTAAATGCCGGAGCGGGATTTCCCGGCTTGCGCGGCGGAGCGGAACATGGTATGATGGCCCAAACAGATGGGGGAGGGGAACAGGAATGCCCACGGTCTCTTATGGCGGAAAGTCCCTGTTCTACCAGGAGGCAGGGGAGGGACCGGTGCTGCTCTTTCTCCACGGCAATACCGCCTCCTCCCGGCTGTTCGAGCCGCTGCTGCCCCTCTATGCGCCCCACTTCCGGTGCGTGCTGCTGGATTTTTTGGACAATGGCCGCTCGGACCGGGCCGCGGTCCTGCCCGCCGACCTGTGGCAGGATGAGGCCCGGCAGGTGCTGGCCCTAATCCGGAAAGCTGGCTATGAGCGGCCCTGCCTGCTGGGGACCAGCGGCGGGGCCTGGGCCGCCATGAACGCGGCGCTGCTGGCACCCGACGAGGTGGGTGCTGTGGTGGCGGACAGCTTCGACGGCCGAACGCTCCACCCGGGATTCGCCCAGGATCTGGCGGCGGAGCGGGCCAAGGCCAAACAGGACCCGGCGGCCCGGGGATTTTACGAGTGGTGCCAGGGCCCGGACTGGGAGGCGGTGGTGGACCGGGACACGGACGCCCTGCTGCGGTGCGCATCCTCCGGCCAGCCGCTGTTCTGCCGTCCATTGGAGCAGATGCGGCCGCCGGTCCTGCTGCTGGGGAGCCGGGAGGACCCTATGTGCCGGCGGGATCTGGCAGAGGAATACGCGGCCATGGCGGCGCAGATGCCCTGTGCCGCCGTGCGCCTGTTCCCTTCCGGCGGGCACCCCGCCATCCTCTCCCAGGCCGAGGGGGCCGCGGAGGCGGTCCTGGCGTTTCTGCGGGGCCAGCCGCTGTCTGAAAAAGCCTGAAACAGGTCCCATTGGAACGGGGATCAGATATGGTCAAAGGGCATCTTGTTAACGCATTAACAAAATTGTATAAACTTTAACGAGCATTTTGTATGAAGTGTAAAAAACGTGAAATTTTTCGCAAACCTCACAAATTACACTTGATAAATCCAGCCGAGGCCCCTATAATAAAGTTTGTGAGTAAATTGGCAATATCGGAATTACTCTGTTTTCTCCCGGAGGGAGGGACCTGGTCCGGCCCTTCGGAATGCCGGATGGCATGAAGCAAAGGACCCAACAATTTATTCAAAATAACAGGAGGAAAGATCATGAAGGTTGCAGTTTTTGGCGCAGGTACCATGGGCAGCGGCATTGCACAGGTCTTCGCGGCGAAGGGCCACACCGCCCTGATGTATGCAAGCTCCGTCGCTTCCGCTCAGAAGCATAAGGATAAGCTGGCCGCTTCCCTGCAGAAGCGGGTGGAGAAGGGCAAGATGACCCAGGAGGCCGTGGACGCCCTGCTGGCCAACGTGCTGGTAGAGGAGAAGTCCGCCTGCGCTGACGCTGATCTCATCATCGAGTGCGTCAAGGAGGATATGGCCACCAAGAAGGAGCTGCTGAACGAGCTGGACGCTCTGTGCAAGCCCGAGGCCATCTTCGCCTCCAACACCTCTTCTCTGTCCATCACCGAGATGGGCCACGGCCTGAAGCATCCCGTCATCGGCATGCACTTCTTCAACCCCGTGCCCAGCATGAAGCTGGTGGAGATTATCCGCGGCGCCAACACCACCCAGGAGACCTTCGATTTCGTCTATAAGCTGTCCCAGGAGATCGGCAAGGAGCCCGTCGAAGTGGCCGAGGCCCCCGGTTTCGTGGTCAACAAGATCCTGATCCCCATGATCAACGAGGCCATCGGCCTGGTGGAGACCGGCGTTGCCTCCGTGGCCGACATCGACAAGGCCATGCAGCTGGGCGCCAACCATCCCATGGGCCCCCTGGCGCTGGGCGACTTCATCGGCCTGGACGTGTGCCTGGCCATCATGGAGACTCTGTACAACGAGACCGGCGACTCCAAGTACCGTCCCGCGCTGCTGCTGCGCAAGATGGTCCGCGGCGGCCTGCTGGGCAAGAAGACCGGCAAGGGCTTCTATGATTATTCCAAATAAAGATTGACCTGAGCGCCAACAAGTAAAGGAGTTAATGGTATATGGATTTTCATCTGACAAACGAGCAGCAGATGCTCCGGAAGATGTACCGTGAATTCGCCGAGAACGAAGTGAAGCCCCTGGCCGAGGAGATCGACGAAGAAGAGCGGTTCCCCATGGAGACCGTTGAGAAGATGGCCAAGCTGGGGATGATGGGTATTTACTTCCCCAAGGAGTACGGCGGCGCCGGCGGCGACGTTCTGTCCTACGCCATGTGCGTGGAGGAGCTGGCCAAGGTCTGCGGCACCACTGCTGTTATCGTTTCCGCTCACACCTCCCTGTGCTGCGCCCCCATCTTTGAGCACGGCACCGAGGAGCAGAAGCGCAAGTACCTGCCCGACCTGCTCTCCGGCAAGAAGATCGGCGCCTTCGGTCTGACCGAGCCCAACGCCGGTACCGACGCCTCCGGCCAGCAGACCATGGCGGTGCTGGAGGGCGACCACTACGTCCTCAACGGCTCCAAGTGCTTCATCACCAACGGCAACGTGGCCGACACCTTCGTGGTGTTTGCAATGACCGACAAGTCCAAGGGCAACCACGGCATTTCCGCCTTCATCGTGGAAAAGGATTTCCCCGGCTTCTCCACCGGAAAGCACGAGAAGAAGATGGGCATCCGCGGCTCCTCCACCTGCGACCTGATCTTTGAGGACTGCATCGTCCCCAAGGAGAACCTGCTGGGCAAAGAGGGCAAGGGCTTCAAGATCGCCATGCAGACTCTGGACGGCGGCCGTATCGGCATCGCCGCGCAGGCCCTGGGCCTGGGCGAGGGCGCTGTCAACGAGGCCATCAAGTACACCCAGGAGCGTGTCCAGTTCGGCAAGCGCTTGAGCCAGTTCCAGAACACCCAGTTCCAGCTGGCCGATATGCACACCCGGATGCAGGCCGCCCAGTACCTGGTGTACGCTGCTGCCATGAAGAAGCAGAACCACGAGGACTATTCCATGGACGCCTCCATGGCGAAGCTGTTCGCCGCTGAGGCTGCCTCCGACGTCACACGCCGTGCCGTCCAGCTGTTCGGCGGCTATGGCTACACCCGCGAGTATCCCGTGGAGCGCATGATGCGCGACGCCAAGATCACTGAGATCTACGAGGGTACCAGCGAGGTCCAGCGGATGGTCATTTCCAGCCATCTGGGCGTGAAGTAAGATAGGAGGTAAAGGTTAAAATGAAGATCATTGTTTCCATCAAGCAGGTTCCCGATACCTCCGGCAAGGTGGCGGTGAATCCGGACGGCACCCTGAACCGTGCGTCCATGCAGACCATCACCAACCCCGACGATATGAACGCCCTGGAGGCGGCCCTGAAGATCAAGGACGAGACCGGCTGCAAGGTCATCGTGGTCACCATGGGCCCCGCCCCCGCCGCCGGTATGCTCCGTGAGGCCCTGGCTATGGGCGCTGACGAGGCTGTGCTGGTGTCCGCCCGCGAGTTCGGCGGCTCCGATACATACGCCACCTCCCAGATCCTGGCCGCTGCCATCAACAAGATCGGCGTGGAGGCCGACGACATCGTCATGTGCGGCCGGCAGGCCATTGACGGCGACACCGCCCAGGTGGGCCCCCAGATCGCTGAGAAGCTGCACCTGCCCCAGGTGACCTACGCCGCCGACATCCAGAAGGACGGCGACACCATCACCGTCAAGCGGATGCTGGAGGACGGCTACATGACCATCAAGGTCAAGACCCCCTGCCTGATCACCTGCATCAAGGAGCTGAACAATCCCCGCTACATGAGCGTGGGCGGCGTGTTCGAGGCTTACAGCAAGCCCATGACCACCTATGACTATGAGGCGCTGAAGGACGATCCCCTGATCGATGCCACCACCATCGGCCTGAAGGGCTCTCCCACGAACATCTTCAAGAGCTTCACCCCGCCCCAGAAGGGCGCCGGCATGATGCTGGAGGGCGCCGACAAGGCGACCTGCGAGAAGCTGGCCGACATTCTGGCGAAGAAGCACATCATCTGAGAAAGGGGATAAACGAATATGTCTAATTTCAATAGCGCGGACATCGCTGCTTTCAAGGATGTATGGGTCTTCTGCGAGCAGCGCGAGGGCAAGCTGATGCCCACCGATCTGGAGCTGATCTCCAAGGGCCGTGACCTGGCCGACGAGCTGGGCGTGCAGCTGTGCGGCCT
>DWZJ01000034.1 GCA_019118245.1 Candidatus Oscillibacter excrementigallinarum | reverse complement strand
CCAGCGCCTCCAGCTGGGCTTGGGCGGGGAGCTGCCCCACCTGCTGGGACAGTGCCCGCAGCAGGGCCTCCTGTGCCGCAACGCTGGCCTCCAGACGATCCAGCCGGGTCAACAGCATATTCCAGTCCGTTCCCCGGCCCCCTGTTCGCCCTCTACTTCGCCACGCTGCTCCTGATGTCCGGCATACACATCGGCCTGGTGACCCTGATCAACGAGAACCCCCATTGGCCCACCATCGTCCAGGTGCTGATCCCCACCGTGTACTGGGCCTTGGTGGCCGGAGCCCTGACGCTGTTCACCCGCTATAAGATCGTAAAGACCTATGACCAGCCCATGAGGGAGCTGGCAAAGGCGGCGGACAAGGTGGCCAAGGGGGACTTCTCCGTCTATATCCCGCCCATCCACACGTCCAACCGGCACGACTACCTGGACCTGATGTTCCTGGACTTCAACAAGATGGTGGCGGAGCTGGGCAGCCTGGAGACCATGCGGACGGACTTCATCGCCAACGTGTCCCATGAGATCAAGACGCCCCTGGCGGGCATCCAGAACTACGCCCAGCTGCTCCAGCGGCCCGGCCTCACAGAGGAGGAACAGGAGACCTACACCGCCGCCATCCTGAGCAGCACCCGGCGGCTGTCGGCCCTGGTGACCAACATTTTGAAGCTGAACAAGCTGGAGAGTCAGGAGCTCGTCCCCCAGTCCGCGCCCTACGACCTGTGCGGCCAGCTGAGCGAGTGCGCCATGGCCTTCGAGCCCGTCTGGGAGGAGAAGCACATCGACTTCGAGGCGGACCTGGAGGACCGGGCCACCATCGTGGGGGACGCGGGACTGCTGGAGCTGGTGTGGAACAACCTGCTGTCCAACGCCTTCAAATTCACGGAGCCGGGCGGCACCGTCACCCTGCGGCAGACCTCGGACGCGGACCGCGTCACCGTCTCCGTGTCGGACACCGGCTGCGGCATCTCCCCGGAGGTGCAGAAGCACATCTTCGACAAATTCTATCAGGGGGACACCTCCCATGCCACGGAGGGGAACGGCCTGGGCCTGGCCCTGGCGCTGCGGGTCCTGCAGCTGATGGACGCGTCCATCCAGGTGGAGAGCGAGGAGGGCAGAGGCACCACCTTTACCGTTCAGATCCCAATTCAAAGAGCAAGTGAGGAAGGACAGCCTGTATGATGTATGAGAACGAGAAAACGGAGCGCGGCCATGTGGGCTATGAATACCGGGAGATCACCGTCCCCAGGGAGCTGTCCTCCCTCTGCCGGGACAGCTACCCCTGCTTCGGCTGGGAGGCGGATCCCAATCATGAGGCGGCCGCGGGGGGCGGACGTGTTCCCCGGCATTCCCCGGCAGCCGGACAGAGGGAGACGGTGACTCTCTGCTTCCGGCGGAACCGCAGCATCCGCAACAAAGCGGAGCTGACGCGGCTCCAGCGGAATTTTGACAGCTGTGTGGCCGAGCTGCAGGCGCTGGAGCGGGCCAAGACCGCGTCAGCCACCATTGCCGCGCTGGTGGCGGCGCTGACCGGGACGGCGTTCATGGCCGGCGCGACGTTTGCGGTGGTGGCAGAACCGCCCATCATCTGGCTGACCATCCTGCTGGCCATTCCGGGGTTCTTGGGTTGGATCCTGCCGGTTTTCCTCTACCGGAGATTGGTGAGGAAAAGGACGGCGGAGATCGAGCCGCTGCAGGAGCAGAAGTACGACGAGATCGACACGATCTGCGAAAAGGGCAGCCGTCTGCTGCATTGAGCATGAAAACAGTGCCGGACACCGGGTGAGGTGTCCGGCACTGTTTTCCTTTTTTAATATTTCAGAAACGAAATGCAAGCAATCAGCAAACAATTCCCTCCTAAGATAGCATCATCAACAGACAGGACAGCCCGGCCGGCTGCGGCTGGACTGCGGAGAGGAGTCATGCAGATATGATGAACAACGAGAAAGGCTTTGTGGGGTTTGAATATATGGAGGTCTCCGCAAAGCACTGGATGGAGTCCCTGTATGTGGACAGCTACGAGAATTTCGGCTGGGAATTTGAGGGAGAGGCTGCCCGGGAGAGCGCCGGCGGCCAGGTCACCCTGAAATTCAAGCGGGATCGGAAGCTCCGGAACAAGGCGGAGCTGACCCGCCTGCAGCGGCAGTTCGAGGCCTGTGCCCAGGAGATCGAGACCCTGGAGCGGTCCCGCACCACCACCGCCTCCATCGCGGCCTTCACCATCGGCCTGGCGGGCACCGTGCTGCTGGGGGGCGCCATGTTCGCCTACCTGCACGGCCTGCTGCCCCTGATGGTGATTTCGGCGGTGCCCGGCTTTCTCGGCTGGATCGCGCCCTATTTCTGCTATCAGCGGCTCCGGCAGAAGCGAGAGCAGCGGATCGCCCCGCTGATCGAGCAGAAAAACGATGAGATCTACAGCGTGTGCGAACGGGGCTGCCGCTTGCTGAGCACCTGATGAAGGGAGGAACGGACGATGGGAAAACTGGTGATCGGATCTCTGGCGCTGTCCGGGATCGCGGCCGTCACAGCGGCGGTCATCTACCGGCGCAGACGCCGGTGGTACTGAGGGGACCGCCTGGGGCACCCATCGGAAGGCGCCGCGCGGCGTGATCTGAGGGCAAATGAAGGGCGCTTTCATCATTTGCAAACAAAGTTCAAACAGAAGGTACACAAAAGAGCGGTACATTCATACCTGACAATGGGTGGATGTCCATCGGAAAAATGATTTAGGAGGAACTGTTACGATGAAAAAGAGCAATTTTGTCGCGTTGATCCTGGGGACCATCGGAGTCGTGTTTTTCGCGCTTGGGATGTGCATGGCGCTGCTGCCGGAGTGGGGAATGCTCAACCAGGGCATCGTCTGCGGCATCGTCGGTCTGGCGGTCTTACTGGCCACTGTGCTGATTTGGCGGAAGATGGAGGGCAAGGCGCCCATCAAGCTCAACGCGAAAACCGTCGGTGCCGTGGTGGTGGGCGTGCTGGGAGCGCTGCTGCTGGGCGTCGGGATGTGCCTGAGCATGGTGTTCGGCAAGATGCTTCTGGGGATTGTGATCGGCTTGGTGGGGATCGTGGTCCTGCTGATGCTGATCCCGCTGACCAGGGGCGTCCGCTGATTCGGTCAGAGTCCAAAACATTATCTTGCCTGTGAAATGGAGAAGCCCCATATGCGTGAATATCGATGCGGCCCGGCAAGCTGGGCGAGAAAGTGATCAGCGCCTGCCAAAAGGTGGAGAATGCCTTTGCGGATACATTCCGGGAGAAGGTCGAATCGGGCCTGGAGAAGAGAGCGGAGACCGACCCGGCGGATCCGGAAGAAAAGACCGCCGGGAGCGGCTCCGACGGCACACCGACTCCGGGGAACGGCCCCCAGTGACGGAATATCATGCGCGGGAGGGAGACCATGAAGCCGTAGATTTCCCGCGAACACGTGCCCCGGCTGCCCATTGGACAGCCGGGGCTTGTGTTTTGGATGGAACGGAACAGGCTCAGATCTGGGCCACGCCGGGGGTGCAGGCCAGGGACAGGGCCTCCTTTGCGTGATCCATCGCCAGTTCTCCTTTGCCGGTCATTGGTTTTCGGTGTCCGCCCTGACCCGGGGCAGCGTGGAGCCGCCGTAGGGCATGACGAGGACGGAGGCGTCCGTTCCCAGCTTTTCCGCCGCCGCGTCATAGGCGGCCTGGACGGTGGAAAAGGGCCGCAGGAACAGGGCCTCCACCAGCGCCGGCTCCAGGTCAGAGACCAGGTAGATGTCCGCGTGCTCCAGGACCATGGCGATGGCCGCCGCCTTGTGCCCTCCCAGCCGGAACTCCCGCTGGATGCGGTCGATCAGGGAGCGGGGCGTGGGGGCGGCGGTCATCCACGCCTCAAAGGTGGGTTCCCCCAGGCCCTCCTTGCAGGAGCCCACCAGGATCACCACGCCGCCGTCCCGGACGGCGTGCTTGGCGTTGTCCAGGGCCTTCTGGGTCTGGTACAGGTTCAGGTCCTTGGGGGCGCCCCCCTGGGAGACGATGACGATGTCCGCCCGCTGGTCGATCTCCTTGCGGTAGAGGGTGTCCAGAAAGGCGCAGCCTGCCCGGTGGGCGGCGGTGACATCCCCCGCCACCGCCCGGAGGATCTGTTTGTGCGCATCCAGCACCACGTTGAGGAGGAAGTCCACGCCGCACAGGGCGGCGGCCTCCTCGATGTCCTGCCGGAGGGGATTGGTGTCCAGGTTCCCGGCGCAGGCGGCCTCCTGGACCATCATGCTGTGGTTGGACTGGATGGCCGCCCGGGTGGACACGCCGGGCATGATGGCCTTGGCCCCGCCGGAGTAGCCGGCGAAGTAGTGGTACTCGATGTTGCCCAGGCAGATGCGCCGGTCCGCCTCCGCCACCACCCGGGTGATGTCCACCGGCGTGCCCCGGCTGGTGACGCCCAGATGGACGCAGTCATTGGGGTCGCCGTCCACGCAGCGGATCTCCCGGAAGGCCTGCTCTCCCGCCAGCTTCCGCATCTCCTCCGCCGTGTGGGGCCGGTGGCTCCCCAGGGCAAACACCAGGGTGATGTCCGCGGGCCGGACGCCGGCGGCGTACAGCTCCTCCAGCAGGGGCGGCATGACGGTCCAGGTGGGCATGGGGCGGGTGATGTCGCTGGTGATGATGGCGATGGTCTCCCCGGGGCGGACGATCTCCCGCAGCCGGGGCATGCCGATGGGCTCCGCCAGGGCCCGGCGGACCTCCGCCTCGCCGGTGAGGCCCCGGGGCACCGGATTGGGCTCCAGCACCTGCCGGACGCAGCGGTCCGGCACCTCCACGGTCTGGGTGCCGGTGCCGAAGCCGAGGGCGATCTTCACTGTCCGGCCCCCCATTTCTCCGCGGCCTGCCGCAGGGCCCGCACCACCGGCAGCTCCTCACCGGTGAGAAAGCGGATCAATGCCCCGCCGCCGGTGCAGATGTAGTCGATCTGCGCCGTTTTGCCGTATTTCGCGGTGGCGGTGATGCTGTCTCCGCCGCCCACCACGGTATAGGCCGCTGTGTCTCCCAGGGCGTCCCAGACCCGGCTGGTGCCCAGCTCCGTATCCGTCTGCTCAAAGACCCCCATGGGGCCGTTGACGAACACGGTCCTGGCGCCGCGGATGATCTCTTGATACCGGGCCGCCGTGGCGGCGCCGATGTCTGTCAGGGACACCTCCGGCGGGATGCTGCCCAGAGGCGCCTCCGTCCGGCGGCCGTTCTCCGCCCAGGCGCCGTCCACGGGCAGGCAGATCTTCTCCCCGTACCGGGCCAGCAGGTCCCGGGCCGTGGCGATGAGGCCGCTGTAGCCGGACTTCTCGATAAAGGCCAGACTGCCTGCTCCGATGGACTCTCCCCGGGCGGCCAGGAGGATGTTGCCCACCAGGCCGCCGGTGAGGATGGTGTCCGCCGCGCCCTTCTCCAGGACGCTGGACATCATCAAAAAGGCGTCGGACACCTTGGCCCCGCCCAGCACGAAGACGCAGGGCCGCTCCGGCCGCTCCATCAGGCCGGAGATGACGCAGAACTCCTCCTCGAACAGCCGCCCCATGGCGGAGGGCAGCACCTGCTCAAAGCCGCACAGGGAGGGCTGGTCCCGGTGGGCGGCGGCGAAGGCGTCGCACACGTAGAGGTCCGCCAGCGGGGCCAGCTTGCGGACCAGCAGGGTCTGGGCCTGCTGCTGGTGGGTCAGCTTCAGGCTCTTCTCAAACAGCGTCTGCTCCTCCGCCAGAAAGCGCACGTTGTCCAGCAGGAGGATGTCCCCGTCCCCCAGCGCCTGGATGGCCGCCCGGGCGGCGGGGCCGCACACGTCGTCGATCCATTGGACCTCCCGCCCCAGCAGGCGGCGCAGGACTTCCGCGTGGGGCTCCGTGGACCAGTAGTTCTGATACTCGATGTCGCTGCCCTGGTGGGCCAGCAGGACCACCCTGGCCCCCTTGTCCGCCAGCTCCCGGACCGTGGGCACGCAGGCCTCGATCCGCTTGGTGGAGCGGAGGGTCCCCGCGGCCCGGTCCACCGGCTGGTTGATGTCCAACCGGCAGAGGACCGTCTTGCCAGAGACGTCCAGGTCGTCCAGGGTACAGATGCCAAATCGCATGATGTGTCTCCTTTACACGGCGCTCTTGAAGCGGCCGATCTTCAAATAGCGGTTGGTGGCGGCGGTGCCCTCCTCCCGGGTGGGCTGCATCCGCAGGGCCGCCCGGACGGCGTCCATGGTCTCCGGGATGGTGACGCTCTCCTGAGGGACGTTGATGGCGTACATGATGTCATTGCCGCTCTCCACCACGGAGTCCGCCCACAGGCCGATCTCGTACATATCGCCCCGGCGGTTGCCCAGGTCCCGGGCGTACTTGAAGAAGGAGGTGTTGCCCTGGAAGCCGCTGTCCACCGTCACCACCCGGATGCGGGGGTGGGCGGAGAAGGCGGCCAGCGCCTCCTCCCGGGTGATCTTCCGGCCGTCTTTGCCGGAGGCCACCACGGTGATGATGTGGCCGTGGGTCACCGGCGTGTGGACCAGGATGCCGGTGGCGCTGATGTGGGGCATGATGGTCATCAGGTCCAGGGCCTGGTGGGAGGGCGCCTTCTCCATCTGGAGGGCATTGGTGAGGCCCCGATGGTAGTCGCCGGGGTCCGCCACCCGGCGGATGATGGTGATGGCCACCTTTTCGATGCCAAAGGCCCGGTCCAGGCAGTCCACGGAGCGGATGAGGCCCGTGGTGTTGCAGGAGGTCAGCTTCAGGTAGTCCTGCCCCAGGCCCTGCTCGTAGTTGGCGTAGCCGTGGAAGAACACATCCGCCACGTCGTTTTTCTCGCCGCCCTGGAAGATGGCCTTGACGCCCAGCCTCGTGTAGATGGCCTTGTTCCTGGCCCCAACGCCGGCAGGGGAGGAGTCCAGCATGATGTCCACGCTGCGGCACAGCTCCTCAAAGGTCCCCGCCACGGGGATGTGCTTGGCGGCAAAGGCGGCGGGGTCGGCGCCCTCCACCAGATAGAGCTTGTATTCCACGCCGTTGGCGCCGATCATGTCGTTTTCCCGCAGGGCCTGCAGGGACAGCGTGGGCGCCAGGTCCGCGATGCCCACCAGCTCCATGTCCTCCTGAAACGCCACGCCGTCCGCCAGCCGCTGTCCAATGGTGCCGTAGCCGGCCACACCTACCCGAATTTTTTTCATAGTCCGCCTCCTGAGCATGTTCAAAATGATGGATCGCCGGGAGCTGGGCAAGCGTCAGAACACCCGGCTTCAAAGTTCGCTAAAATCGATTTTATCCGCGAATTTTGGAATGTCAACAAAAGATAATTATTTCACATATTATGTGTTGAAAATGCACTTAAATATACGGAAAAACTGTAAGAAAAGCTGAAAAAAATTCGAATTTTTGGCAGTTATTTCACAAACGAGCCTGGTAAAATTTTCACAAAAAATTGAATTTTATGGAAAAATTATACACCTAATCTGTCTCGCCGATGAGATGGATGGGCGCCGCTTGGCCTCGCCGTCCGCCTGGAAAATTTTTTGAAAAAAATGGCCGCTGCCCCTTGACTTGGAGCACACTCCAGATGGTACAATACAACATACAGCGGAGAGGCCCCGCCGCCGGCAGGAAGCCGGGGCGGCCTGACAGAAGTCGGGAACGGCTCCGCAGTCTTTTATGGAACCATGAACGAGGCGCCGCCTGCCGATGGCGGCGCGGCAAAGCATCCAGATCGAAGTGCAACGGTGTCAGAAGGCGCCTGTTTTCCCCGGCAAAGCGGGGGAGACAGACGCTTTTTTCTGTGGACCGATGGAAAGGAGATCCCCCATGACCCTGGAAGCATTTTTCCAACAAGTGCCCAAGGCGGCGGCCGCCTTCTCCGGCGGGACGGATTCGGCCCTCCTTCTATGGGCCGCCAAGCGGTATGGCTGTGACGTGCGGGCCTACTATGTCAAGACCCCCTTCCAGCCCCGATTCGAATACGAGGACGCCTGCCGCCTGGCCCGGGAGCTGGACGTCCCCATGACCGTGGTGGAGCTGGACGTCCTGGCGGTGCCGGAGGCGGCGGCCAACGGCCCCCAGCGGTGCTACCACTGCAAGCGGGCCCTGTTCACCGGCCTGTGGGAGGCCGCCCGGCGGGACGGCTATGGGGTCCTGCTGGACGGCACCAACGCCTCTGACGACGCGGGGGACCGGCCTGGGATGCGGGCCCTGCGGGAGCTGGAGGTCCGCTCCCCCCTGCGGGAGTGCGGCCTGACCAAGGCGGACGTCCGCCGCCTGTCCAGGGAGGCGGGACTGTTCACCTGGGACAAGCCCGCCTACGCCTGCCTGGCCACCCGCATCTCCACCGGGACGCCCATCCAGTCCCGGGACCTGGAGCGGGTGGAGCGGGCGGAGGCCGCGTTGGAGGCCCTGGGCTTCCGGGACTTCCGGGTGCGGCTCTTCCACGGGGCGGCCCGCATCCAGGTGACGGCGGACCAGCTGCCCCTGGCCCTGGAGCGGCGGGAGGACCTGACGGCCGCGCTCCGGGCGGACTTTTCGGACATTCTGCTGGACCTGGCCCCCAGGGCCCCGTCCACCTGAGAGGAGGCACTTCCATGGATAACAAACACGACATTTTGCAGCTGCTCCGGAGCGTGGCGGAGGGCGCCACCGCCCCGGAGGACGCCCTGCTGCAGCTCAAAGAGGCCCCCTTTGAGGACCTGGGCTACGCCAAGGTGGACTTCCACCGCTCCGTCCGCCAGGGGGCGGCGGAGGTGATCTACGGCGCCGGCAAGACACCGGAACAGATCGCCGGCATCGCCCAAACCATGGGGGAGCGGGGGTGCCGGAACATCCTGGTGACCCGCATCGGCCCGGAGGAGGCGGAGGCCGTCGCCCGGTCCGTCCCCCTGGAGTACCACGCCGACGCCCGGCTGGGCCTGGCCTTCCCCGGGGAGCAGAAGCGGCTGGGCAGCATCGTGGTGGCCACCGGCGGCACCAGCGACATCCCGGTGGCGGAGGAGGCGGCCCTCACCGCCGAGGCCATGGGAAACCGGGTCACCCGCCTGTACGACGTGGGGGTGGCGGGGCTCCACCGGCTGCTGAGCAACCTGGACACCCTGATGGCCGCCCGGTGCGTCATCGCCGTGGCGGGGATGGAGGGGGCCCTGGCCTCCGTGGTGGGCGGCCTGGTGGACTGCCCGGTCATCGCCGTGCCCACCAGCGTGGGGTACGGGGCCAGCTTCGGCGGATTGTCCGCCCTGCTGAGCATGCTGAACTCCTGCGCCTCCGGGTGCAGCGTGGTGAATATCGACAACGGCTTCGGCGCGGGGTACCTGGCCAGCCGGATCAACCAGATGGAAGGATTGAAGGAGTAAGATGAAAACACTTTACATCGAATGCAACATGGGCGCTGCCGGGGATATGCTGATGGCCGCCCTGTATGAGCTCCTGGACGACCAGCAGGCGTTTCTGGACACCATGAACTGCCTGGGCCTGCCCGGCGTCCGGGTGGAGGCCCAGGCCGCCGCCACCTGCGGCATCGCCGGAACCCACATGGCGGTGACGGTCCACGGCCAGGAGGAGACGGAGGGCTCCATCCCCGCGGAGGCGCCCCATCCCCACGTCCACAGCCATGAAGCGGACCATGACCACGACCATGGACATGAGCACCACCACGAGCATGGACATGACCTCGAGCACTACGACCATGACCATGGACACGACCACTATCACGACCATGACCACGGCGCGGGCCATCACCATCACCACCACGCCACGCCGGGGCACATCGGGGAGCTCCTGGACAGCCTGCCCCTGCCGGAGGAGGTGCGCTGCCGGGCCCGGCGGGTGTACGACGCCATCGCCCAGGCGGAGGCCAAGGCTCACGGCTGCCCGGTGGGGGACGTCCACTTTCACGAGGTGGGGGCCCTGGACGCGGTGGCCGACGTGGCGGGCGTGTGCTACGCCCTGTACCTGCTGGCGCCGGAGCGGGTCGTGGTGTCTCCCATCCACGTGGGCAGCGGCACCGTCCGGTGCGCCCACGGGGTGATGCCCGTCCCGGCCCCGGCCACCGCCAACCTGCTCTCCGGCGTGCCTGTCTACGGCGGAACGGTCCAGGGGGAGCTGTGCACCCCCACCGGAGCGGCCCTGCTGACCAGCTTTGCCGACGCCTACGGCCCCATGCCCGTCATGGTCACCAGGGCCGTGGGCGTGGGCATCGGCACCAAGCAGTTTGAGCAGGCCAACTGCGTCCGGGCCTTCCTGGGAGAGACGGCGGAGGAGGCCAACGGGGAGATCCTGGAGCTGGTGTGCAATATCGACGACATGACGCCGGAGGCCCTGTCCTTTGCCGCCGCCCGCCTGCTGGAGGCGGGGGCCCTGGACGTGTACACCACTCCCGGCACCATGAAGAAGGGCCGCCCCGGCCACGTGCTGACGGTGCTGTGCGCCCCGGAGCAGGAGAACGCGCTGGCCCGGAGGGTCCTGGCGGAGACCACCACCAACGGCCTGCGGGTCCGGCGGTGCGGCAAGTACTTCCTGGCGCCCGGCGCGGGGATGGTCCAGACCCAGTGGGGGCCGGTGAAGCTGAAGCTGGCCCGGGGATACGGCATCACCCATGTGAAGCCGGAGTTTGAGGACGCGGCGGAGCTGGCCCGGAAGCACGGTGTCCCCTACCAGGCGGTCCTCCAGGAGGCCCTGGGGCAGCTGCGGCAGGAAGAATTCCGCTAAGTGAGGGAGCGCAGTTCCATGAAAGGAAAATACCTTGTCAGCATCTTCCTGGCCGCCGCGCTGGCGGCCGGCGCCCTGACCGGCTGCGGGGGGAGCGCCTCCGCCGGCGATCCCGCGGCGGAGGGCCCCGCCCAGGGGACGGACACCGTGGTCGTGGCCATGGACCCCAACTCGGAGCCCGCCGCGGGCTTTGACCCGGCCTTCGGCTGGGGAGCGGGGGAGCACGTCCACGAGCCCCTGATCCAGTCCACCCTGACGGTCACCAACACCGACCTCACCATCGGCTATGACCTGGCCACCGATCACACGGTCAGCGGCGACGGCCTCACCTGGATGGTGCACATCCGGGACGACGCGGTGTTCACCGACGGGGAGCCCCTGACGGCGGCGGACGTGGCCTTCACCTACAACACCGTGAAGTCCAGCAGCTCCGTCAACGACTTCACCATGCTGGACTACGCGGAGGCCCCGGACGACACCACCGTGGTCTTTCACATGACACGGCCCTTCTCCATCTGGCCCTACACCATGGCCATCGTGGGCATCGTGCCGGAGCACGCCTATGACCCCGCCACCTACGGATCCAACCCCATCGGCTCCGGCCGGTACATCCTGACCCAGTGGGACCGGGGCCAGCAGGTGATCCTGGAGGCCAACCCGGACTACTACGGAGAGGCCCCTGCCATGCAGCGGGTGGTGATCCTCTTCATGGAGGAGGACGCCGCCTTCCTGGCGGCCCAGGCGGGGCAGGTGGACGTGGCCTACACCTCCGCCACCTACTCTGATCAGACCATCGACGGCTATGCCCTGGCCGCCTATGACAGCGTGGACAACCGGGGGTTCAACCTGCCCGCCGTCCCCGCCGGGACGGACAGCCAGGGCCGGGCCGTGGGCAACGACTTCACCGCCGACGTGCGGGTCCGCCGGGCCATCAACATCGGCATCGACCGGCAGGAGATGATCGACCACGTGCTGAACGGTTACGGCTCTCCTGCCTACAGCGTCTGCGACAACCTGCCCTGGTACAATGCGGCCTCGGAGGTCTCCTATGACCCGGAGGGGGCCGCGGCCCTGCTGGACGAGGCGGGCTGGCGCCTGGCCGAGGACGGCTACCGCTACAAGGACGGCGTCCGGGCGGAGCTGGACCTGCTCTACTCCACCGGGGACTCCGTGCGCCAGGCCCTGTGCGCCGACTTTGCCAGCCAGCTGGAGGAGCTGGGCATCGCCTACACCCTGGAGGGGGTGGGCTGGGACACCGCCTATGACCGGGCCCTGTCCCAGCCTCTGATCTGGGGCTGGGGGGCCCACACCCCCATGGAGCTCTACAACCTCTACCACACCATCGGGGACGCCGGCTCCGCCCAGTACACCCCCTACGCCAACGACGCCGTGGACCGCTATATGGACCAGGCCCTGGCCAGCACGGATCTGGAGGCGTCCTATGAGCTGTGGCAGCTGGCCCAGTGGGACGGCACCACCGGCGTCACCCAGACGGGGGACATCCCCTGGGTGTGGCTGGTGAACGTGGACCACCTGTACTGGGTCCGGGACGGGCTGCAGATCGCGGAGCAGAAGATCCACCCCCACGGCCACGGCTGGTCCATCGTCAACAATGTGGACCGGTGGAGCTGGGCGTAACGCCGGACGCATATCCTGGCAGAAGGGAGGAGGCCCACCCATGAGACACCGCTTGAAATTCGCGGGAAAAAAGTGCATCCGGATGGTGCTGCTCCTGCTGGGAGTGAGCCTGGCGGCCTTTCTGCTGATGGCCGCCTCCCCCCTGGACCCGCTGCAGACCAACGTGGGCCAGGCGGCCCTGGGCTCCATGAGCCCGGAGCAGATCGCCCAGCTGGAGGACTACTGGGGCACCAATACCCCCCTGCCGGAGCGGTATCTGGGCTGGCTGGCCGACGCGGTCCGGGGGGACTTCGGCACCTCGCTGCTCTACCGCCAGCCGGTGCTGAAGATCATCGGGGAGCGGCTGGGGAACTCCCTGGGACTACTGCTCTTCGCCTGGGTGCTGTCCGGCGTGCTGGGCCTGGCCTTGGGCGTGGCGGCCGGGGCCCTGCGGGGCCGGTGGCCGGACCGGCTCATCCGGGGCTGGTGCCTGCTGATCTCCAGCACCCCCACCTTCTGGCTGGCCCTGTTGCTGCTGATGGTGTTCTCCGTCTGGCTGGGGTGGTTCCCCATCGGACTGTCGGTGCCCATCGGCGCGGCGGCGGACAGCGTGACGTTCCTGGAGCGGCTCCAGCACGCCGTGCTCCCGGCCCTGACCCTCAGCATCACCGGGGTGTCCTCCATCGCCCTCCACACCCGGGAGAAGATGGTGGACGTGCTGGAGTCGGACTATGTGCTCTTCGCCCGGGCTAGAGGGGAGAAGCTGCCCGCCATCGTCCTGCGCCACGGCCTGCGGAACGTGGCCCTGCCGGCCATCACCCTGCAGTTCGCCTCGGTCAGCGAGATCATCGGCGGCTCCGTGCTGGTGGAGCAGGTGTTCTCCTATCCCGGCCTGGGCCAGGCCGCTGTCAACGCCGGGCTGGGGAGTGATCTTCCTTTACTGCTGGGGATCACCGTCATCACCGCCGCCATCGTCTTTGCCGGCAATCTGGCCGCGGACCTGCTCTACGGCGTGGTGGACCCCAAGATCAGAAGGGGGGCGGCCCGGCGATGAAGACCTGGAACCGGCGGCAGCGGACCCTTTGCCTGCTGCTGCTCACGGCATTGATCCTGCTGGCCGTCACGGTGTCAGGGGCGCTCCTGACAAACCTGGCCACGGAGACGGACTTTGCCCACACCAATCTGGCCCCCAGCCTGGACAGGCTGTTCGGCACCGACTGGCTGGGCCGGGATATGCTCGCCCGGACCCTGGCGGGGCTGTCCCTGTCCATCCGCATCGGGGCGCTCACCGCCTGCGTCAGCGCCGTCATCGCCCTGGTGCTGGGCGTCACCGCGGCCCTGAGCCGCCGGGCGGACGCGGCCCTCTCCTGGCTGATCGACCTGTTTCTGGGCATTCCCCACATCCTGCTGGTGATGCTGATCTCCCTGGCCTGCGGCCGGGGCTTTTGGGGCGTGGTGGCCGGCGTGTCCCTCAGCCACTGGCCCTCTCTGGCCCGGCTGGTCCGGGGGGAGGTCCTCCAGCTCCGCCAGGCCCCCTATCTGCTGGCGGCGGAGAAGCTGGGGGTCCCCCGGGGACAGCTGGTCCGGCGCCATCTGCTGCCACATCTGCTGCCCCAGTTCCTCACGGGGCTGATCCTTCAGTTCCCCCACGCCATCCTCCACGAGGCCAGCGTCACCTTCCTGGGCTTCGGCCTGTCCTCGGAGCAGCCCGCCATCGGGGTGATCCTGTCGGAGAGCATGCAGTACCTGACCACCGGCCGGTGGTGGCTGGCCCTGTTTCCCGGCGCGGCCCTGGTGGGCGTGGTGCTGCTGTTTGCCGGCCTGGGGGAGCAGGTGCGGCGGCTGCTGGACCCCTCCAGCGTGCACCAGTAGGGGCGGACCTGTGTGTCCGCCCGGATCTCAGGAAAGGAGGTCGTCCATGGAGTCTCTGTTACAGGTGGAGCACCTCTCCATCTCCTTTACCCAATATGACCGGGGCACCCGGCAGCGGAGCCTGCCGGTGATCCGGGACCTGTCCCTTGCCATCCGGCCCGCCCAGGTGACGGCGGTGGTGGGCTCCAGCGGCTCCGGCAAGAGCCTGCTGGCCCACGGCATCCTGGGCATCCTCCCCTACAACGCCCATCTGGAGGGGACCATCGCTTACGGAGGCGAGCCCCTCACCCAGCGGCGGGCGGAGGCCCTCCGGGGCCGGGAGATCGTCCTGGTGCCCCAGGGGGTGACCTATCTGGACCCCCTGATGGAGATCGGCCCCCAGCTCCGCCGGGGCCGGCGGGATGACGCGGCCCGGGGGGAGAGCCGCGCCGTCCTGGCCCGGTACGGCCTGGGGCCGGAGGTGGAGCGAATGTACCCCTTTGAGCTCTCCGGCGGCATGGCCCGGCGGGCGCTGATCGCCACCGCGGTGGTGGAGCGGCCGAAGCTGATCATCGCCGACGAGCCCACCCCCGGCCTGGACGCCCGGGCCGCCGGACGCATCCTGGGCCACTTCCGGGAGCTGGCGGAGGAGGGGGCCGGGGTGCTGCTCATCACCCACGACCTGGAGCTGGCCCTCACCATCGCCCACCGGGTGCTGGTGCTCTATGCGGGAGAGACCATCGAGGAGGCGGACGCCGCCGACTTCGCCGCCGGGGCCCTGCGCCACCCCTACACCCGGGCCCTGTGGAACGCCCTGCCCCAGAACGGCTTTGTCCCCATCCCCGGCACCCAGCCCTATCCGGGGGAGATCCCGGTGGGCTGCCAGTTCGCTCCCCGGTGCGCCCGCTGCCAGGAGGTCTGCCGGTCCGGCGGGCCGGTGCCGGATACTGCCCTCCGGGGCGGCTGGGTCCGGTGCTATTTTCCGGAGGGAGGGGAGCGTCCATGAGCCTGGAGGCAAAAAATCTCACCTTCCGCTATCCCCGCCGGGGGAAACGGCCGGTGCTGGAGCACGTCAGCCTCACTCTGGAGCCCGGGGAGCGGCTGGGGCTGTCCGCCCCCAGCGGCCGGGGCAAGACCACCCTCTGCCGGCTGCTGGCGGGGTACCAGCGGCCCACAGGCGGCGAGATCCTGCTGGACGGGCAGCCCCTGTCCCGGTACCGGGGGGCCTGCCCGGTGCAGATGATCTGGCAGCACCCGGAGACAGCCCTGGACCCGCTCCTGCCGCTGGAGGCCTCCCTGAACGAGGCCGGGCCGGTGGACGGCCGCCTGCTGGAGGCCCTCCACATCCAGCCCCAGTGGCTCCGCCGGTATCCCCAGGAGCTCTCCGGCGGGGAGCTCCAGCGGTTCTGCATCGCCCGGGCCCTGGGGCCCCGGACCCGCTACCTGCTGTGCGATGAGATCACCGCCATGCTGGACCTGATCACCCAGGCCCAGATCTGGCAGTTCCTGCTGGAGGAGGCCCAGCGGCGGGAGCTGGGGCTCCTGGTGGTCAGCCACAACAGCGCCCTTCTGGAGCGGGTCTGTGGCCAGATCGCGACCTTGCCGCCGGCGGGCGTGCCCTGAGAGATCAAAAGACCGGAACAAAGACCGCCCCGGAGAACGCAGTTCTCCGGGGCGGCTTTTCTTTTTCCATGCGGAGCTCCGGGGGCGGCGCGCTCAGTCCTCCGGCAGCTTCCAGTTGAAGGTCTTCAGATAGGGGGCGGAGACCCGGCGGCGGAAGTCGTCCATGTCCCGCTGCCGCCAGTCGTAGACGCCCACACCGGTCTTGTAGCCCAGGTCCCCCCGGTCCAGCCGCTCCTGAATGAAGGGCTGCACCGCGGTGTCGTTGCACAGGTCCGGATAGAGGTACGTCTCGATGTTGGCGATCAGGTCCAGGCCCGCGTAGTCGAAGTGATCGAACAGGCCGATGGAGGTGTAGCGGGGACCCCAGCTGGAGCGGATGCACTTGTCGATGTCCTCCGGCCCGCAGATCCCCTGCTCCACCATGTAGACGGCCTCCCGGTACAATGCGTGCTGGAGGCGGTTGGCGATGAAGCCGGGGGCCGGCTTGTTCATCCGGCACACCTCCCGGCCGCAGTGCTCCAGCAGGGAGGAGACGGCCTCCAGCGCCTCCGGGTCGGTGAAGTCGTTCTTCACCAGCTCCACGCAGGGGACGATGTGGGGCGGATTGTAGGGATGGGCCACCATGACCTTCTCCCGGGCGGCCATGCCCTTGGCCAGGTCCGCCGGAGAGATGGCGGAGGTGGTGGAGGCGATGGCTTTCAGATGGGGGCAGTTGGCCTCAATCTGGCGGTAGACCTCGTACTTGACCGCCAGCTTCTCCGTGACGCACTCAAAGATGATCTCCACGTCCGCCAGGTCCTGGTAGGACTCCGTGAAGGACAGCCGCCGCTCACAGGTGGCCGCCTGCCGTTCCGTCACCAGGCCCTGGTCGATCAGGTCCCGGTAGTACGTGCGGTATTTCTCCAGACCCACCTCCGCGTTTTTGGCCAGCACGATGGTGGGGATCCCGTTGCCGGTGAACAGCACCGCCATGCTGATGCCGATCATGCCTTTGCCGATGATGGCGACAGAGCGTCCAGTCATCCCGTCACCCCTCACAGCTCCGCCTTGCGCATGAGGTAGTCATAGCACTTGCGGACATTGTTGGTCTGGACGTACTCCATGCACTCCGGCTGGCCGATGTCCATGGGGCAGCGGTCCGCGAAGCTGATGCGCTCCACGCACTCCTCCTTGCTCCAGCCCTTTTCGATGCCCTCGCCCACGGCGGCCAGCCAGGCGTACAGGAACTGCTTGTTCTCCACGATGCACTCCTTGCCCTTCACGGGGCCGTGGCCGGGGATGATGTAGTCCACATCCAGGCTCTGCAGCCAGTCCAGGCTGTGGAACAGGTCGTCGAAATCCACGCTGTGGAGCCAGATCTGGCAGGCGTTGAAGATGTTGTCGCCCACAAAGACGCACCGCTCCTGGGGCACATAGACGCTGGCCTGCTCAGGGGAGTGGCCCGGGGTGTGGAAGATCTGGAAGGTGTGGTCCCCCAGCTTCAGTGTCATGCGGTCAGAGAAGGTGATGTCAGGCTTGCCGATCTCCTCCTCCCCCTCCGGCAGCAGCTTGGCGGTCTGGGTGGGGTCCTGGCGCCTCAGCAGGTCCAGGTTGTATTCATAAGTCGTCTGGTTGAAAGAAGGGGGGATCTTGTAATAGCTGTCCGCCATCTTCTCATGAGAGATGATGGTGGCGCCCTCCTTTTTCAGATAGGGGTTGCCGAAGACGTGGTCGATGTGGGACTCAGTGTTGATCACATACCTGACGCCGCCGCACTTCTCCTTGGCGAAGCCGATCATCTGCTCCAGCTGGGTGATCCACTGGGCGGTGTCGATGAACACGGCGCCCTGGCTGGTGAGGACCATGGACGGGTCGCAGCCCCGGATGCCGGGGAAGGTGAATACATTGGGGGTGATCTGCTCTATCTCGATATCGGGAGAGCTGACCGCCTGGTCGTAATCCGCGAAGTGGCTCTGGCCGATTCCAACGATCTTTAACATAAAATTCCATCCTCCTTATGTGGTCGAAAATATGGCCGGGTCAGCGGAGCGCCCGCAGGATGGCCTCTGTGGTGGCCGCCACGGAGGGCTGATTCTCCACAGGCTTCAGGAGACCCCGCTGGGCATAGAAGGCCTTCAGCGGCTCCGTCTCCTTATGATAGACCTCGAGCCGCGCTTTCACGGTCTCGGGGGCATCATCTTTCCGTTG
>DWZJ01000033.1 GCA_019118245.1 Candidatus Oscillibacter excrementigallinarum | reverse complement strand
ATTATTATATTGAAACGAAAATCGAAAAACAATTAACTGGCTGCATAGTGTTTTGAAGTTTCTGCGGCGGCCGCGCATCCTGCAGATTTTTTACATTAACCGATATTGGTTAATCTAATGATACATCAATTTCGGTTAATATGCAAGCAGAAAGTGAGGCTTGCATACGATGATCTCCTATGACAACCTGTGGAATGTGATGAAGGAAAAAGGCATCTCCCAATACGCGCTCATCAAGACCTATCACATCAGCCCGGCCCAGATCACCCGGCTGAAGCGGAACGAGAGCGTCAGCACCCACACCATCGAAGTATTCTGCAAGATCCTGGACTGTGAGGTAGGGGACATCATGCGATATATCCGGGACGAGGAGGCGTAACGGCAGCGCGTTTTTTGCAGCCTGATTCCACGCTCCGCAGACAAAATTCAAAGGCGGGGGATGGTCAAGCGGCCCGGTTTGCGGTATATTGGACCCAGAGAGGAGGGCGGCCTATGGATGCTGGAAGGACAGGCGCCTATCTGGCGGCGCTGCGGAAGGCCCGGGGCATGACCCAGCAGGAGGCAGCGGAGCAGCTGGGCGTCTCCAACAAGACGGTGAGCAAGTGGGAAAACGGCGCCGGGCTGCCGGACATCACGGTGCTGCCCGCCCTGGCGGAGCTGTACGGCGTCACCGCCGACGACATCCTGGCCGGGGAGACGCTGCGGGGGCGGCCCGAGTCGGGGACCGGAGAGGCCCGGCGGCGCCTGCTGCTGGTGCGGCTGCGGACCCGGTTCGACATCTGCTTTGCCGGGGCGGTGGCCCTGGCGGTGCTGGCGGCGTTCCAGGTGGCCTACGTCAGCCTGGCAGCCTGGCCGGTGTCGGTGGGCCTCCTATGGATCGGCTATGTGCTGGCCGCCCACCCGGCCCGATACGGCGACGTGGCCCTGGACACCGGGACCTGGGAGAATCTGTACCGCAAGCTGCTGACGGCCTCCGCCGTCCAGTGGTGGGCGCTGCTGCGGCTGGTGCCGCTGGGCAGGCTGGAGCTGGACTTTGCGGAGATGCGGTACTATGACACCATGGATGCGTGGAAGCCGCTGATCTTTGCCGTGGGCCTGGCAGTGCTGTGCGCCGTACTGGAGCGGGCCTTGCGCCGCCGGGCGGGGGCGGAGGCGTCCCTGCTGTGGGTGCCGGAGCGGCTGCGGCCAACACTCCGCCGGGGAGACCGCTTCCTGCGGCGGACCCGGCAGATCTGGCTGGCGTGGCTGGTGTGGGCGGTGGTCCTGGCGGGGCTCTGGTTTTTGGCGGACGGCCAGGTGGACCGGGCGCTGTCCCCCTGGATCGCCCAGTATGGGGAGGACCTGGTCCGCAGCGGCTTCCCGGAGAGCTGGACCATCCTGCGGGGGCGGCTGGAGGCGGACGTGGGCCACTGGATCCGCCTGCGGCAGGGAGTATTGCTCGCCGGCGCCGTCTCCGGGGCGGGCGTGCTGATCTGGACGCTGATGCGGTGGAAAAAGAGCCGGCGCCCTCTTGCGGAGAAGGGGGAAACATGATAGAATCTCCCCTGCGAAGGATAAGGGGAGAGGTTCATGTATCACTACATTTTTTTCGATCTGGACGGCACGCTGACAGACTCCAAGGAGGGCATCCTCAACAGCCTGCGGTATGCCTTTGACAAGCTGGGGGAGCCGGTGCCGCCGGAGAGCACCCTCATCAAATTCATCGGCCCGCCCCTGCAGGACTCCTTCGTGGAATTCTGCGGCTTCACGGCGGAGCGGGCCATGGAGGCCATCCACGCGTTCCGGGAGCGGTACGAGCCCGTGGGCAAGTTCGAGAACATGGCCGCCCCCGGCATGGCGGACCTGTGCGCCCGGCTGAAAGAGCGGGGCTATGTGCTGGCCCTGGCCTCCTCCAAGCCGGAGAGTTTGTGCGTGCCCATCTGCGAGCGGTTCGGCTTCACACCGTCCCTGGCGGTCATCACCGGCAGTCCGCCCGTGGGGGACTGGACCAAGGCGGACGTGATCCGGGAGACCATGCGCCGCCTGGGCCTGACGGCGGAACAGAGACCGGAGATCCTGATGGTGGGAGACCGGAAGTTCGACGCGCTGGGGGCCAGGGAGTGCGGCATCGACTGCGCGGGGGTGGAGTTCTTCGGCTATGCCGCCCCCGGCGAGCTGGCGGAGAACGGCGCCGTGGCGGTGGTCCGGACCCCGGAGGAGCTGGAGCAGTTTATTTTGAGCCATTGAAAAACCATGGAAAAAAAGCGGCGTCCCATACGGGACGCCGCTTTTCGATTGGGAGATGCAGCGCGGGTCAGGCGGCCTCCGCCGCCTTCACCTCCGCCAGGGTCTGGCCCTGGCCGGTGAGGTCGGCGGTGAGCACCGGGTCGATGGGTACCGCCAGATACATGCTGTTGCCGTAGACATACGCGCCGGAGGTGACGGCCACCACCTGGCCGTAGACGTTCAGCAGGGCGCCGCCGCTGCTGCCCTCGGAGATGTCGGCGGTGCTCATGACGCAGGGCAGGGTGTACCGCTCCACCACCCGCTCCGTGGCGCTGACGATGCCGGAGCTGACCGCCAGTCCCAGGCCCAGGGGGCTGCCGATGGCGTAGACCGTGTCGCCCACCCGCAGGTCCCCGGTGCCGGAGGGAGCGAGGTCCAGCGTGGCAAAGGCGGTGGTGTCGCGGCCCTCCAGGGCGGTCTGGGAGATGCGGAGCACCGCGATGTCGATACCCACGTCATAGTAGATCACGGACTCCACCTCGTACACGTCGCCGGTGGAGAGGACGGCGGTGGCCCGGACCGCGTCCGCGATGGAGTGGTAGTTGGTCACCGCCAGGCCGTCCGCGGTGATGAAGAAGCCGCTGGCATCGCCGGTGGGGATGCCGTCCTTCCAATAGTCCTCGGTCTCATAGGTGTCCAGGCGGAACACGGCGGGGGTGCAGCGGTCCGCCGCCTGCCGGGCGGTGAGGGCGGGATCCAGCAGGCCCAGAGCGTTGGCAGCGGAGCGGGAGACGGCCCCCTGGCTCACCAGATGCTGGATCACCGTGGCGCTGCCGTCCCGGTAGGAGAAGGCCAGGGCGTCCACCGCCATCTGGAACAGCTCCCCCTGGGTCAGGGCGCCGGTGGAATAGGAGATGGGGAAGAGGCCGATCCGCTGTGCAAAGCCCGCGGCGTCGGAGATGGTGAAGTCGCCGTCCGCGTCAGACCAGCCCAGCATCCGAAGCAGAAAGGCGCTCCAGGCGTTGGCCGTTAGGGCACCGTCGGGCCGGAACGACACGGAGGTGACGCCGTTGATCCAGCCCTGACGGGCGGCGTAATTCACCTCCTGGGCGATGGAGGCGGGCAGGTCCAGGAAACCGGCGATCCAGTTGTCCGCCGCGGCGGCCTGTTCCGCCCCGGCCAGCCCCACCAGTAGGACGGCGGCCTGGGCCCGGGTGGCGGTGGCGTCCAGATCATATGTCGGATCGATGAGCCCCAGCGTGGCAAGGGTGTCCGCCGCCCGGGCAGCCTCCCCCTCCAGAGCAGAGGCGGCGGGAAGCGCGCTCACCGTCAGGAGGAGCGCGCAGAGGAATGCAGCAAGCCGTTTTTTCATGGGATAGCCTCCGAACATTGAAATCGCCCCCATTTTAGCACCCCTGTGAGAGAATGACAAGGCCCTCTTCACTGGACATACGGAGGAACATCTGTTATACTGGTACTGATTCGAAAAAGGAGCGGCACATGGCGGAACGACTGACAAAGGACCTCTGGCGGCTGGACATTCCCCTGGTGGGGAACCCGCTGAAAAACCTAAACAGCTATCTGCTCCTGGGGGAGCGGAGTCTGCTGATCGACACCGGCTTCCGGCAGCAGCCCTGCCGGGAGGCCATGGAGCGCCAGCTGGATGAGATCGGCGTGGACCGGGACCGGATGGATATCTTCTGCACCCATCTCCACAGCGACCACACGGGGCTGGCGCCGGAGCTGATCCGCCCCGGCTGCCGGATCTTCATCGGGGAGATCGACGGGCCTGGGCTGCGGCGGAGCGCGGACGCGGCCTATTGGGAGTCCCTGAACCGGACGTATATCCGGGACGGCTTCTCCCGGGAGGAGATGGACCGGCTCTGGGGCACCAATCCGGCCAAAAACGCGGCCCCGCTCTGGCGGGAGGGACTGTACACTCTTCTGCCGGACGGCGCGGAGCTCCGCTACGGCGGACATACCCTGCGGTGCGTGCTGACCCGGGGCCACACGCCGGGGCACTTGTGCCTCTATGACCCGGACTGCCGGCGGCTGTTTTCCGGAGACCATATCCTCTTCCACATTACCCCCAACATCTGCCGCTGGCAGGGGGTGCGGGATTCCCTGGGAGATTATCTGGAGAGCCTGGACCGGACGGCGGAGCTGGATGTGGCGGAGCTGTATCCGGCCCACCGGGCGGAGACCGGGGACCTGCGGGCGCGGACGGCGGAGCTGAAGGCTCACCACGCCCGCCGGATCGCGGACGCCCTGCGGACCGTGACGGAGACGCCGGGGCTCAACGCCTATGAGATCGCCGGGCGGATGCGATGGAGCATCCGCTGCCGCAGCTGGGAGGACTTCCCCCTGACCCAGAAGTATTTCGCCGTGGGGGAGGCCATGGCCCACCTGGACTATCTGGAGGTCCGGGGACAGGTCCACTGCCGGGAGATCGCCGGCAAACGGGTATATTTCGCCGGAGCAGGCGACAAAATATGAAGGATACAAAGGAGTGCTTTCCATGGACGTGAAAGAGATTTTGAGCAAATGTGACCACACCCTGCTGGCCCAGACGGCCACCTGGAAGGAGATCCAGGCCATCTGCGACGACGGCATGAAGTACGGCTGCGCCAGTGTCTGCATCCCCGCCAGCTATGTCAAGCAGGCGGCGGAGTACGTGGACGGGAAGCTGCCCATCTGCACGGTGATCGGCTTCCCCAACGGATATGACACCACCGCCGCCAAGTGCTTCATGGCGTCCGACGCCGTGGACAACGGCGCCGAGGAGGTGGACATGGTCATCAACCTGGGCTGGGTGAAGGATCAGAAGTGGGACGACCTGCTCTCTGAGATCAAGGCGGTGAAGGACGCCTGCAAGGGCAAGCTGCTGAAGGTCATCATCGAGTGCTGCTTCCTCACCGACGAGGAGAAGATTAAGATGTGCGAGATCGTCACCGTCTCCGGCGCGGACTATATCAAGACCTCCACCGGCTTCGGCACCGGCGGCGCCACCCGGGAGGATGTGGCCCTCTTCGCCAAGCACGTGGGGCCCAATGTGAAGATCAAGGCCGCCGGCGGCATCGCCGACCTGAAGGACGCGGAGGACTTTATCAACCTGGGCGCCTCCCGCCTGGGCACCAGCCGCATCGTCAAGGCCGTGAAGGCCATGGAGCAGAAATAAGGAGGAATACACTGCATGGGAACTCCCCACAATGAGGCGGCCCAGGGGGCCTTTGCCAAGACCGTTCTGATGCCCGGCGACCCGCTGCGGGCCAAGTTCATCGCGGAGACCTTTCTCCAGGACGCCAAGCTGGTGAACAACGTCCGGGGCGTCCAGGGCTACACCGGCACCTATCAAGGCACGCCTGTGTCCGTCATGGCCTCCGGTATGGGGATGCCCTCCATCGGCATCTACTCCCACGAGTTGTTCCACTTCTATGACGTGGACAACATCATCCGGGTGGGCAGCGCCGGCGCCATCTCTCCCAAATTGAAGCTGCGGGACGTGGTGTTCGGCCAGGGCTCCTGCACGGACTCCAACTATGCCCACCAGTTCGGCCTGGGCGGCGCCTTTGCCCCCATCGCCGACTTTACCCTGCTGGAGACCGCCGTGGCGGTGGCCCGCCGGATGGGCGTTGAGCCCAATGTGGGCAACCTGCTGAGCTCCGACGTGTTCTACAACAAGGCGGGCAACACCCTGGACTGGGGCAAGATGGGCGTGCTGGCCGTGGAGATGGAGAGTGCGGCCCTGTACTGCAACGCCGCCGAGGCGGGCAAGCGGGCGCTGGCCATCTGCACCATCTCCGACAGTCTGGTCACCGGCGAGGAGCTGCCCGCCGCCGACCGCCAGACCACCTTCACCCAGATGATGGAGATCGCCCTGGGCGTCGCCGTGGAGATGGCGAAGAAGTAAGCAGTCGCTTTCAGATAGAAGATAAGGCTCCCGCAACTGCGCGGGGGAAGTATGAAGGGGGGCGCTGAGCCCCCCTTCATGTTTGATCACCCCGCCGCAGCGGCGCTTTCGGCGCAGCCGAAAGCGGGAAGCCCGGCGGCACAGCCGTCGGGCGGGGACGCTGAGCCCCCCTTCCTGTTTGATCATCCCCGCCGCAGCGGCCGCTTTCGGCGGAGCCGAAAGCGGGAGGCTCGGCGGCACAGCCGCCGGGCGGGGCGCTGTATCTCCCTGTATTCGACCGCGCTGTCGGGGATCCCGCAGCTTGTAACGGAATGGCGACAGAGAAAAAACAGGCTGGCAGCAAAAGACGAAAACTTTTTCGGCCTTTGGCTAAAATTTTACAAAAGCGAAAAAAATCTTGACGTTTTCCATAAAAAATTCCACAAAATGTGTCGAAAAAGAAAACGATTCGGAAATCCGGTTGCAATCATGGGAAAGTGTTGATATAATGGGCCTGACCCGTGAAGGGGGTCTTGTGGGGATCTCCCACGGATATCAAAACGAAGGAAGGTAGATTCCAATGAAGAAGTTTCTTGCACTGCTCCTGGCATTGGTGATGTCCCTGTCCCTGGTCGCCTGCGGCGGCGGGAGCGATACCACCACTGACGAGAGCACCGATACGGAGGGCGGCGATACCGCCGAGACCGCCTCTTATCAGGTGGCCATGATCACCGACTATGGCGACATCACCGACCAGTCCTTCAACCAGACCACCTATGAGGCCTGCCAGGAGTTCTGCAACGCCCAGGGCCTGCAGTTCGAGTACTACAAGCCCCAGGGCGACTCCACTCCCGAGCGTGTGGCCATGGTGGATGCTGCGATTGCTGATGGCTACAACGTCATTGTGATGCCCGGCTATGCCTTTGCCGAGACCATCAAGGAGACTGCTGAGCTGTATCCTGATGTCACTTTCATTGCGCTGGATGTGGCCCAGGGTGATTTGGACCCCAATGGGGAGGGCTATACCCTGCCCAGCAATGTCTACTGCGCTGTGTATCAGGAAGAACTGTGCGGCTACATGGCCGGTTACGCCGCGGTGAAGCTGGGCTATACCCACCTGGGTGTGCTGGGCGGCATGGCCGTTCCCGCCGTGCAGCGGTTTGGCTACGGCTTCGTGCAGGGCGCTGACGCCGCTGCCGTGGAGCTGGGCATCGCTGACCAGGTCGTGATCGAGTACGCTTACGGCAACCAGTTCTTCGGCGACGCCGACATCACCGCCTACATGGACAACTGGTATCAGACCCTGGGCGTGGAAGTCGTGTTCGCTTCCGGCGGCGGCATCTACACCTCCGCGGCTGAGGCTGCTGCCAAGGTGGGCGGCAAGCTGATCGGCGTGGATGTGGATCAGTCCGCCAATATCGACACCTATGGCGAGGGGATGTGCGTGACTTCCGCCATGAAGGGCCTGGCTGAGACCGTGCAGCATATGCTGAGCGAGGTCGTGGCCGGCAACTTCGCCAACTACGGCGGCAAGATCGAGACCCTGGGCCTGGTGAGCGGCGATGATCCCACCGCCAACTATGTCCAGCTGCCCATGGAGACCACCCAGTGGGGCGACGGCTTCACCCAGGACGACTACAAGGCCCTGGTGAAGGCCATGTATGACGGTGAGGTCACTGTTTCCAATGACACCTCTGCCATGCCCGAGACGACGATTACCGTGAATTTCGCGGGCAACATCAAGTAAGAGAGCCCTCAAGCAAAAAGAGGACGGGAGCGATCCCGTCCTCTTTTTTCCGCGCCGGAAGAGTATTTGCAAATTTCACAAAAGAAACCCGGCATTCTTTGTATTTTTTCTTTGAATTATTCGGGAATATATAGTACAATAAAACTACTATACAAGAGGAGGAGGGCGGTAGCTTGGAACAGCCATATGCCATTGAAATGCTGAACATCACCAAGCGCTTTCCGGGAATCGTTGCAAACGATAACATCACGCTCCAGCTGAAGCGGGGCGAGATCCACGCGCTGCTGGGCGAGAACGGCGCCGGAAAGTCCACGCTGATGAGCGTGCTGTTCGGCCTGTACCAGCCGGAGGAGGGCGTCATCAAAAAGGACGGCCAGGTGGTGCAGATCAAAGATCCCAATGACGCCAACGCGTTGGGGATCGGCATGGTGCACCAGCACTTCAAACTGGTGGAGTGCTTCTCCATCCTGGACAATATCATCCTGGGCGTGGAGCCGTGCAGCCACGGCTTCCTGCAGAAGCACGAGGCCCGGGAGAAGGTCCTGGCCCTGTCGGAGAAGTACGGCCTGCAGGTGGACCCGGACGCGCTGGTGGAGGACGTCACCGTGGGCATGCAGCAGCGGACGGAGATCCTGAAGATGCTCTACCGGGACAACGAGATCCTGATTTTCGACGAGCCCACCGCCGTGCTGACGCCCCAGGAGATCGACGAGCTGATGCAAATCATGAAGAATCTGGCGGCGGAGGGCAAGTCCATTCTGTTTATCTCCCACAAACTCAACGAGATCATGTCCGTGGCGGACCGGTGCACCGTCCTGCGGAAGGGCAAGTATATCGGCACCGTGAACATCGCCGAGACCAGCCGGGAGGAGCTCTCCCGCATGATGGTGGGCCGGGATGTGGAGTTCGCGGTCCATAAGGAACCGGCCCAGCCCAAGGAGCCCATTCTCCAGGTGGAGGGCATGACAGTGGCCTCCAGGACCCACGGCAACAACGCGGTGAAAAATGTCTCCTTCACGGTCCGGGCCGGAGAGATCGTCTGCATCGCCGGCATCGACGGCAACGGCCAGACGGAGCTGGTCTACGGTCTGACGGGACTGGAGCCCCTGGAGTCCGGCAAGATCACCCTCTGCGGCCAGGACATCACCCAGGCCCCCATCCGGCAGCGGTCCATCCTGGGCATGAGCCACATCCCGGAGGACCGCCACAAGCACGGCCTGGTGCTGGACTACACCCTGGAGGACAACATGGTGCTCCAGCGGTACTTCGAGCCCCAGTTCGTCAGCAAGGCGGGCTTTTTGAAGCGCAAGGCCATCCGGGAGTACGCCAACCGCCTGATCGAGCAGTATGACGTCCGCTCCGGCCAGGGTCCTGTCACGGTGGCCCGCAGCATGTCCGGCGGCAACCAGCAAAAGGCCATCATCGCCCGGGAGATCGACAAGGACCCGGAGCTGCTGATCGCCGTCCAGCCCACCCGGGGCCTGGACGTGGGCGCCATCGAGTATATCCACAAGCAGATCGTGGCCCAGCGGGACGCCGGCAAGGCGGTACTGCTGGTGAGCCTGGAGCTGGATGAGGTCATGTCCCTGTCGGACCGGATCCTGGTGATCTACGAGGGGGAGATCGTGGGAGAGCTGGACCCCAAGACCACCACGCCGGAAGAGATGGGCCTGTACATGGCCGGCGCCAAACGGAAGGGAGCTTGAGTGACCATGAGACAAGAAAAGACATCCCTCCTGCGGAACCAGGGCGTTCAGTCCCTGCTGGCATCCCTGCTGTGTATCGTGCTGGGCCTGCTGATCGGCTACATCGTGCTGCTGATCATCAACCCCGCCGGCGCGTGGGAGGCCATCCGCACCATTGTGGAGAATTTCCTGTACTATCCCAGCGCCGCCGCCCGGCTGCGCTACTTCGGCAACACCCTGGTGAAGACCGCGCCGCTGCTGATGTGCAGCCTGTCGGTGCTGTTCGCCTATAAGGTGGGTCTGTTCAACATCGGCGCCGCCGGCCAGTACGTCATCGGCGCCGGCGCGTCCCTCTACTGTGCCCTGGGGCTGGGGATGCCCTGGTATGTCTGCCTGCTGGCGGCCATCGTGGCCGGCGCGGTGCTGGGCGCCATCTCCGGCATCCTGAAAGCATACCGCAACGTGAATGAGGTCATCTCCTGCATCATGCTCAACTGGATCAGCCTGTACCTGGTGAACGCCCTGCTGACGAACGTGAAGGAGACGGCCAGCCCCTATACCTACACCCTGAGCAGCACCAATCCGGACGCCATCCTCCCCTCCCTGGGCCTGGGAGCGCTGTTTTCCGACAACCAGTATGTGACCATCGCCATCCCCCTGACCATCGTGGTGGCCATCTGCATCTGGGTGCTGCTGGCCAAGACCAAGCTGGGCTACGAGCTGCGGGCCACCGGCTGCAACAAGTATGCTGCCCAATACTGCGGTATGCGGGAGAAGCGGAATATCATCCTCACCATGGCGATCGCCGGCGGCCTGGCCGGTATGGGCGCGGCCACGCTGTTCCTCTCCGGCTTCGAGCAGTGGCAGACCACCCAGTCCGCGGTGCCCGCCATGGGCTTCAACGGCATTGCCGCCGCCTTCCTGGGCGGACTAAACCCCATCGGGGCCATCTTCTCCTCTTACTTCATCCAGCACATCACCAACGGCGGCGCCTATGTGGACAAGACCATGTACTCCGCCCAGATCTCCGACCTGATCTCCGCGCTGATCATCTACCTGTGCGGCTTCGTGCTGTTCTTCAAGGTATCCATGACCGGCTGGCTGGACCGGCGGGAGGAAAAGCGCCGGACCAAGAAGGACCAGTCCGGCGCTGAGGAAGGAGGGAAGGCGTAATGCTACTGCTGCTGCAATATACGCTGATCTTCGCCTCCGTTCTGCTGCTGGTGGCCCTGGGCGGCTGCTTCTCGGAGCACTCCGGTGTCATCAACATCGGCCTGGAGGGCATCATGGTCATGGGCGCCCTGGGCGGCGCGCTGATGATGAAGTTCCTGCCCGTCGGCACCTCCGCCCTTGTGGTGGTGCTGCTGACGGTGCTGGCCAGCATCCTGCTGGGTATGATCTACTCCCTGCTGCTGGCGGTGGCGGCCGTGAACTTCAAGGCGGACCAGACCCTGGTGGGCACGGCTATGAACCTGCTGGGCACCGCAGCGGCCACCGTGTTCGTGAAGGCCATGAACACCGCCGCCGACCCCGACAACGTGTCCTCCACCATCCAGTATCTGGACGGCCGGAAGGCCTTCCTGGTGAACATCGGCAGCTTTGAGTTCAACTGGTGCATGCTGCTGGCGGTGATCGCCCTGGTGATCGCCTATGTGGTGCTGTACAAGACCCGCTTCGGCCTGCGGCTGTGCGCCTGCGGCGAGCATCCCCAGGCGGCGGACTCCGTGGGCATCAACGTCTACCGGATGCGCTATGCCGGCGTGCTGATCTCCGGCGTGCTGGGCGGCCTGGGCGGCATCGTGTATATCATCGCCGGCGTCAGCGAGTGGAAGTTCGAAAACGGCGTGGCCGGCTTCGGCTTCCTGGCCCTGGCGGTGATGATCTTCGGCCAGTGGAAGCCCACCCGCATCGCCCTGGCGGCGCTGCTGTTCGGCTTCTTCCGGGCCCTGGGCAATGTGTACAGCGGCTTCGACCTGCTGAGCAGCCTGAATCTGCCCAGCTCCGTGTACAATATGCTGCCCTATATCATCTCCCTGATCGTGCTGGCCTTCACCTCTCAGAAGTCCCGCGCTCCCAAGGCGGAGGGCGTGCCCTACGACAAGGGCCAGCGGTAAGGCCTGACCTGATCCGCGCAATCCGAGCAGAAAGGCTCCCTGCTGCCATTCCGGCAGCAGGGAGCCCTTTTTATCCAAGCACATATCCCGCCAGCAGCATGGCCAGCAGGAGGGAGAAGGCACATTGGACTGCCTTGCCCAGCAGGCAGTTCCGCAGCCGCAGGCCGCTGCCCTCCAGTACCGCCAGGGTCTGGCACAGAACAGAGATGCCGCCCCACCCGGCGGCTCCGGCCGCCAGGATGAATCCGAAGGCGTCCGCCGTCAGCAGCGGCGTCAGGGAGAAGAGCTCCGTAATCCCCACCAGGCAGGGGCCCAGCCGCCCGCCCAGAGCGGCCAGGGGATGGGCCAGTACATAGAAGAACAGCACGAACCCGCACACGGACAGCATCCCGGAGACGGAGGAGCGGACGGCACCCACGAAGGCGGGGACCAGCCCCACGGCCCGAAAGGCCGGCCGCCTGGCGGCCCGGGAGGAGCGTGCGTCCGCGCCCGTCCCCCGGAAGACCAGCCCTGTCAGCAGGGCGGAGAGCACGTGGATCAGCCACAGCCAGACGCCGGTCCGCACGCTGCCGAACACCCCCGCGCCCAGCACGCTGATGAGGAACACCGGGTTGGAGTTGTTGCAGAAGACCAGCAGCCGCTCCGCCTCCTCCCGGGTGGCCAGACCGCCCCGGTAGAGCTGCGCCGCCGTCTGGGCACCGATGGGGTAGCCGCCGATGAGCCCCAGCAGCAGCGCCGCGCTGCCGGCGCCGGGGACGCGGAACAGCGGCTCCATCAGCCCCGCCAGCCAGGGGGCGGCCAGTTCCCCGAACCCCAGCGACAGCAGCACCGAGGTGACCACCATGAAGGGAAACAGGGAGGGGATAACGGAGCGCACACAGAGGGACAGGCCCTCCTGCATCACCGCCCGCACCGCGCCGGCGTCTGCCAGGAACCACACCAGCAGGCCGCCCAGGCACAGGCAGGCCAATATCCGCCATCGGATCCGCATCTCCATCACCCGATACACCATATGCGCCCGTCTCAGGCGTTATGCCGGGGTATGATGCGGCCCGCCCCCGCATACAGTTCCAAAGAGGTGAACGTATGGAACGGAATCGAAAGGACCGGAACGGCGGCGTGCTGGACACGGTGGCGGAGCTGTTTGATCTGCCGGCGGACCTGGTGGCGGGCCTGCCCCATCTGGAAATGGTGGGCAGCCGCCAGCTGTATCTGGAGCATCACACGGGCATCCTGTCCTACAGCGAGGCGCAGATCGACGTGAACACCACCGGCGGCGTGCTGCGGGTCCGGGGAGAGGGGCTGGCCCTGCTGGCCATGACGGCAGAGGAGCTGCGGATCGGCGGGAGCATCGCCGCCGTGGAGTGGGTGAGGTGAGACCGTGCTGAATCAGATCGTCAACCGCCTGCAGGGCCAGGTCCGTATCCGGGTGGAGACGCCCTTCCCGGAGCGGGTGCTGAACCTGTGCGGGGCCCGGAATCTGGCCTTCTGGGACATGGCCTGGGAGTCCGACACCGCCTTCACCTGCCGGATGAGCCGCCGGGATTTCTATGTTCTGCGCCGGGCGGTGAAGCAGCTGGACTGCACGCTGACGGTGGTGCGGAAGGAGGGGGTGCCCTTCTTCCTGGGCCGGTTCCGGCGGCGGCACGCCCTGGCGGCGGGGGCACTGCTGTGCGGGACGATGCTGTTTTTCGGCTCTTTCTTCATCTGGGATTTCACCGTGGAGGGCAATGTGCGGGTGTCGGAGGAGGAGATCCTCCGCGCCCTCCAGCGGCAGGGGGTCACCATCGGCACCTTCGGCATCTCCCTGGACCGGGAGGACATCCGCAACCATGTGCTGCTGGACATCCCGGAGCTGGTGTGGATCACCGTGAACGTCTCCGGCTGCCGGGCCTATGTGGAGGTCCGGGAGCGGGAGGAGGTGCCGGAGCCGGTCAACGAGCGGGAGCCTGCCAACGTGGTGGCCCGCCGGGGCGGCCTGGTGCTGGAGATCCAGGCCCTGGACGGGGTGAAGTGTGTGCTGCCGGGAACCTCTGTGGAGGCGGGGGAGCTGCTGATCTCCGGCGTGGAGGACACGGAGACCGTGGGGGCCCGGGTGATGGCGGGCAAGGGGACCGTGGAGGCCCGGACCTGGTACACCCTCTCCACCGTCGTCCCCCTGACCGTGGAGGAAAAGCGGTACACCGGGGAGGAGAAACACGGCCTGTCCCTGGTCTTTGGGACAAATCGGGTAAAATTCTTCTCAAACAGTAGCATCGGGACGGGAAACTATGATAAAATAACCAACAGGACCCAGTGGTCCCTGTTCGGCCTGCCGCTGCCGGTGACGGCGGTGGTGGAGACCTATCGGTATTACGAGCCGGTCGCCGCGCAAGTTTCCGCCGCCCAGGCGGAGGCGCGGGGGGAGGAGATCCTCACGGAGTATCTCCACACCCTGGTGGACCCCTACGGCACCGTCAGCTCCACCCTGTGCACCACCCGCCAGACGGCGGATGGACTGCTGGTGACATTGTCGGCGGAGTGCGTGGAGCAGATCGGCCAGACCGTACCCATCTACACAGAGCCCACAGAAGAACCGGGCGGCTGATGCCCGGAAGATACAGGAGTGATACCTTGGAACAGCGAATCAGCATCGAGCGGCTGGAGCAGGCCGTGAACATCTTTGGCTCCTTTGACAGCAATATCCGTCTGCTGGAGCAGGAATTTCACGTGACGGTGGTGAACCGGGACGGAGAGATCCGGGTGGAGGGCGAGCCGGAGGACACCATGCTGGCGGTGAAGGCCATTCAGACCCTGCTGACCCTCTCCTCCCGGGGGGAGGCCATCGGGGAGCAGAACGTCCGGTACGTCATCGGCCTGGTGCGCAGCGGCAAGGAGGCCCAGATCACCGAGCTCACCGGCGACGTGCTGTGCATCTCCGCCAAGGGCCGGCCCATCAAGCCCAAGACCATCGGCCAGAAAGAGTATATCAAGTCCGTCCTGAAGAACACCGTCACCATCGGCGTGGGCCCGGCGGGCACCGGCAAGACGTATCTGGCCGTGGCCGCCGCCGTCCAGGCCTTCCGGGACAAGCAGGTGAACCGCATCATCCTGACCCGCCCGGCGGTGGAGGCCGGTGAGCGGCTGGGCTTCCTGCCCGGCGACCTGCAGTCGAAGGTGGACCCCTACCTGCGGCCGTTGTACGACGCCCTCTTCGATATGCTGGGGGCGGAGACCTATCAGAAGTACCTGGAGCGGGGCAACATCGAGGTGGCCCCCCTGGCCTATATGCGGGGCCGGACGCTGGACGACAGCTTCATCATCCTGGACGAGGCCCAGAACACCTCCCGGGAGCAGATGAAGATGTTCCTGACCCGGCTGGGCTTTGGGTCCAAAATCGTCATCACCGGCGACGTGACCCAGATCGACCTGCCGGACGGCAAGGCCTCCGGATTGAAGGAGGCCATGCGGGTCCTGCGGGGCGTGGAGGGCATCGGCATCTGCGAGCTGACCAACGCCGACGTGGTCCGCCACGTGATGGTCCAGCGGATCGTGGAGGCCTATGAGCGGTATGAGACCGCGAAAAACGGCGGAAAGGGGCGGAAGTGATGGCCAAGCGGCATTATATCCCCGTCACGGCGGACGTGCCCGGTGCCGCCAGCGAGGGCAACTGCGCCCTGATCCGCAAGGTCATCCGCACGGCCCTGGCGGCGGAGGGGGTGGACTTCCCCTGCGAGGTGGACGTGCTGCTGACCAACGACAGCGGCATCCACGCCATCAACCGGGAGATGCGGCAGGTGGACCGGCCCACGGACGTGCTGAGCTTTCCGGAATTCGACCTGACGCCCGGCCAGCTGCCGGGGGCCGAGGACGCGGACCCGGGCACCGGCCTGGTGCCCCTGGGGGACATGGTGATCTCCATGGAGCACGTGGCGGCCCAGGCCAAGGAGTACGGCCACTCCAACCGGCGGGAGCTGGCGTATCTGGTGGTGCACTCGGTGCTGCACCTGCTGGGGTACGACCACCTGGACGAGGGGCCCCAGAAGGCCCAGATGCGGGCGCGGGAGGAAGCCATCCTGGGGGAGCTGGGCATCGGACGGTGAATCACTCCCGGGGCAGGCCCCGGCCGGTGCGCAGGCCCAGCAGGAAGGCGTGGATGGCGGTGAACTCCAGGTTCTTTTCATAGCTTTCCAAGGCGTGATAGCCCAACTCGTTATGAATCATATCCATGTGGAAGCTATAGTCGCCCACTGGGACAGTGTCCAGATAGGGCTTGATATAGTGCTCGTGGAGCCATTTCATGAAGTCGGACATTTGATAGAACACCTTTCTAAGAAACACCATTTTCGCTGTGCTATAATAAAAAGATAACACAGTTAATTTGGTGTGTCAAGAGGAATAGAAATGCTTTTGAAAGAAAGATTGCGAGAATTGCGCAAGGAGAAAAAGGAGACCCAGGTCCAGGTTGCTGAGGCGATTGGAATCGTGGAACAGCACTACCAGAAATTTGAGGGCGGGGTCAACCTCCCCAATTTGGAAAATGCCTGGAAGCTGGCGGACCACTTTGGGGTCACCATCGACTATCTGGTGGGGCGCAGCGACAAGCGGAGGTAACCTGAGATGGGCCGCCGAACGGCGGCCACGGGGGATTCTGCTCCCGCAGGGGGCTTGTCCAGCGGGGATGCACCCCCCATTTTCTTTTCGGTCTTGGCCGAAAAGAAAACGGGCCGTGCACGGTTCAAAAGAAAAGGCCGCTTAGCGCGCTCCGGTGCAGTGGCCCTCCGCGCGCGACGGGGGTCGACGTATCGGTGCAAGCGTCGATTTGGGCTGGCCTTCGGGCACGCTATCATCTTCTGCAAGTTTGCAACTGCCGTCCCGTGGCGGATGGTGCGGAGAGCGTCGGGGTGCAAGAACGCATTTGAGCTGCTTCTTTTTCCGCGCGTTCCGCTTCGCTACGCGCTCCCCTGGCGATCGTGGCGGCTTGTACCGGCGGGCGGATGAGGGCATCCGCCCCTACGAAATAACCGCTGGCC
>DWZJ01000032.1 GCA_019118245.1 Candidatus Oscillibacter excrementigallinarum | reverse complement strand
CCCGCCGCGCTCCGCGCGGTGGGGAGAGGAGGAGCAAGGGAGCGGGCGCAGTTTTCGCCGCAGGCGGAAACGGAGCTTAGCGGACTTTGCGACGACGCAATGGGGGGCGCATCCCCCGTGGAAACGGCCCCCTGCGGGAGCAGAGACCACCGTGGCCGCTGTCCGGCGGCCCGCCTTCGGCAAGCCCTGCCTTACTTCAAAAACTCCAGCACCACGCTGTCCATGCCGGGCTTCTCGCAGGTCAGGCCGAACCGCCGGGCCTTGCCCTTCAGGGCCGCCAGGCGCCGGGGGATGTCCACGCCGGTGACCTCATGCAGCTGCTCCAGCAGCTCCACGCCGTCGCCCGCGGGCGTCTCGCCGATGGCCCGCAGCACGTGGTCGCAGAACTTGTAGGGGGAGGCGGTGGAAACGAACACCGTCACGGTCTCGTCGCCGGTGGCCTGCCGGTACTGCTCCATGACGCTGGCCGCCACGGCGGTGTGGGTGTCGATCAGATAGCCGTCCTCCTTGTAATACTTGGCGATGGCGGCGGAGGTGCCGGCCTCGTCGCAGAAGCCGCCCCAGAACTGGTTGTGGATTGCCGCCTTGATGGCGTCGGACACCTCGTACCTGCCGGTCTTGCTGAGGGCGTCCATGTAGTCCTTCACCTCCGCGTCGTTCTCGCCGGAGAGGTCGAACAGCAGCCGCTCCAGGTTGCTGGACACCAGGATGTCCATGGAGGGGCTCATGGTGGTGTGGAAGGGCCGGTTCTTGTCGTACACGCCGGTGCGGAGGAAGTCCGTCAGCACATCGTTGCAGTTGGAGGCGCAGATCAGCTTGTGCACCGGCAGGCCCATGCGCCCCGCGTAGTAGGCCGCCAGGATGTCGCCGAAGTTGCCGGTGGGCACGCAGAAGTTCACCTGGTCGCCCATGGTCAGCTTGCCGTCCCGGACCAGGTCGCAGTAGGCGGAGATATAGTAGACCACCTGAGGCAGGATGCGGCCCCAGTTGATGGAGTTGGCGGAGGACAGGAAGTAGCCCCGGTCCGCCAGGGTGGCCCGGATGGCCTCGTCGGAGAAGATGCGCTTCACGCCGGCCTGGGCGTCGTCAAAGTTGCCCACCACGGCGCAGACGCCCACGTTGGCGCCGTCCTGGGTGACCATCTGGGTCTCCTGGACCTTGGACACGCCGTCCTTGGGGTAGAACACCAGGATCTTGGTCTGGGGAACATCGGCGAACCCCTCCATGGCGGCCTTGCCGGTGTCGCCGGAGGTGGCCACCAGGATGCACACCGTCTTGTGCTCCCCGGTCTTGCCCAGGGCGGCGGAGAGCAGCTGGGGCAGCATCTGCAGGGCCATGTCCTTGAAGGCGCTGGTGGGGCCGTGCCACAGCTCCAGGCAGTGGGTGGTGCCGTCCACCGTGCGGACGGGGGCCACGGCGTCGGTGTCGAACTTCTCGGGGCCATAGGCGTTCTCCGCGAAGGCGGACAGCTCCTCATAGGTGTAGTCCGTCAGGTACAGGCCCATGACCTTGGCGGCCCGCTCCTGGTACCGGGCGTTCACCAGGCTCTCCAAAAAGGCCCGGTCGATCTGCGGGATCTCGCAGGGGGTCAGCAGGCCGCCGTCCCGGCTCAGTCCCATCTTGATGGCCTCCGCGGCGTCCATGCGGACGGCGGCGTCCCGTGTGCTGTAGTACTTCATAGCGATCTCTCCTTTGGATCATGTGATCAATTGATTATGTAAACGCATCTTCCAGATATTCCAGCCGGAGGGGCCGATGCGCTTCGTCCGTATAGATCTCCGCCACGTCGAACCGGGCGGGGGCGTCCAGATCGTGCTGGCTGAGATAACAGGCCGCCGCGGCCCGGAGCTTCTCCCGCTTCCGGCGGTCCACCGCCTCCCGGGGCAGGCCCGCGCGGCCGCCGCTGCGGAGCTTCACTTCCACGAAGCAGATGGTGCCGTCGGCGTCCCGGGCCACCAGATCCAGCTCCCCGTACCGGCAGCGCCACTGGCGGTCCAGCAGGGTGCAGCCGCGGGCCAGGAGATAGTCTCCGGTCAGGTCCTCCCCCTGATCTCCCAGTGCTTTGGTGCTCATGTCCGTCTGGCCTCCCACTTCTTCAGGAATGTCCGCCGGTGGGCCGGGCAGGGGCCGTACTGGTCCAGCATTTCATAATGGAGCTTCGTCCCGTAGCCCTTGTGTTTTGCGAACTGATACTGGGGGTATTCCCGGTCCAGCACGTCCGTCACATACCGGTCCCGGCTGACCTTGGCCAGGATGGAGGCCGCCGCGATGGAGGCGCTCTTCCCGTCCCCGCCCACCAGGCACACGTGGGGCGCGTCGATGGACACGCTGCTGCCGTGGTCCCGGTTGCCGTCGATGAGGCACAGGTCCGGCGTGACGGAAAGCCCGCCGATGGCCCGCTGCATCGCCAGCATCCGGGCGTTGAGGATGTCCATCTGGTCGATCTCCTCCGCCGTGACAGCGGCCACGCTGTAGGCGACGGCGGTCCGGGTGATGGCATCGAACAGGGTGTCCCGCTTCTTCGCCGTCAGCTTCTTGGAGTCGTTGAGGCCGGGGAGGTCCAGTTCTCCCGGCAGGATGACGGCGGCTGCGTACACCGGCCCCGCCAGGGGCCCGGCCCCCGCCTCATCCACACCGCAGAGGGTGGAAAAGCCGTGATTCCATTGTTCGCGCTCATAGGTCCAGAGGTCCACGCTCACGCCTCTTTTCCCCGCCGACTCAGGCAGATATACCAAAGCAAATGTGCCAAGCACAGAAGGAGTACCGCAATCGCGCCTGCGGAGGCGCAAAGGCGGCTGTTGTCCCACGGCCATCCTTGATAATTGATGAAGAAAATCTGTCCATAAGGCAGAATCGCGGCACTGAACAGCAGCTTTATCTCGTCATTGCTGGACGCAAGCCAATGCTCTCCCCAAGCCAAACCGGCACAGGCACACAAGGAGGCCGCCAGCCAGTAGCCCGCCAGAAAGCGGGATGCGCGGCGGCTGGAGCATTTCCAGAGGGCCCGATCCAGCTGCCACATGCAAACGGCATAAGCCGCAAGCAGCAGAAGCCGCAAAAACGCCCGCTCTGAATCACTGCCAACACTCTCCAGAAATGTCAGAAAATGCAGGCCAAGCATGAGAAATGCCAGCTTCGCAGACCGCTCAGACCAGTCCTGCCTGTCAGCAGTTGACATAATCGTACTCCTCCTACGTATGTGCATAAACCAGATGGTCACACCCATCTTACCAATACTCCATGATAATCTTCTTGCAGGTGCGGCAGACCCAGGCGGGCCGTTCCCAGGCGCCGGCATCCTTCGGGCTGGTATATAGATTTTGGAGCAGGATCCCGCCCCGCTTCTCGATGCCGCCCGTCGTAAGCCACTTCGGTCTCGGCACATCCGCAGGAAGGAAATAGTCCCAATTCGCAAGAGTGTTCAAGACCCCGGGCTCCATCTCTTTTCCACAGACGGGACAGTTCATGAAGACGCCTCCCCTTCACGCATGCACATGAGCCAAACAGGTCACGCCCATTTTACCAATACTGTATGACGATCTTCTTGCAGGCGCGGCAAACCCAGGCGGGCCGGTCCAGTGCGCCGGAATCCTTTCCGCTGGTATAGGGATCATCCAGCACGATCCCGCCCCGCTCTTCAATGCGTTTCGTCGTGTGCAAGCTCAGCTTTGGCGCACCCTGGGGCAAAAAGTAATCCCACTTTGCATACGTGTTCCGAGATCCGGGCTCCATTTCTTTCCCGCAGACAGGACAGTTCATGGATATGTCTCCCTCCTCACAGGGCAGGGTCCTCCGCTTTCCGCAGGTCCCGCCAGGCGATATCAATACTCTATAAGGATCTTTTTGCAACCCCGGCAGATATAGCCGTGTACGCTGGAACGGTTGACCCAATTTGTATGATATGGGCCATCTAAAATGATCCCGCCGCGCTGTTCCACGCTGCGCTTCGTATCCCAGAACCCCACTTTTCCGCCGGGCGGCAGGAAAAACAGGCCCCGCCCCAGCTCCGTATAGAGGATCCCTCGCTCCATCTCTTTTCCGCAGACTGGGCAGTTCATCGGCGCGCCTCCCTTATTCTGACGTTGCAGACTGTTCCGTCTCCTCCGGCATTTCCAGCGTGAACCGTCCCAGCTTGCCGGCTCGGTACTCGTCCAGGAGGATCTTCGCCATCCGCTCCGTGTCCACCTCGCCGCCGGAGATGAGGAAGCCCCGCTTTTTCCCGGCGGCCTCCAGCAGGCGGTAGCCCCAGGCCACATCCTCCTCGCCGTCCTCCCGCTCCGGCAGGGCGGGGAGCTTGTAGCCGGTCCGCAGGGCCTCCGGGTAGTTGGCGCCCAGGTACGCCATCAGGTGGCAGCCCAGGGTCTCCACATCCAGGATCTCGTCCTTCACCGCGCCGGTGTAGGCCAGGTTCAGGCCCACGCTCTGGTCCTCGAACTTCGGCCAGAGGATGCCGGGGGTGTCCAGCAGCTCCAGGCCGCGGTCGATGGGCACCCACTGCTTGGCCCGGGTGACGCCGGGCCGGTCCTCCGTTTTGGCGGTCTTACGCCCGGCGATCCTGTTGATGAAGGTGGATTTGCCCACGTTGGGTACCCCCAGGATCATCACCCGGACCACCCGGTTCTGCCCCTTCTCCGCATAGGCCCGGAGCTTGTCCGCCAGCAGCGTCCGGACAGAGGCGGCAAACTGCTTGGTGCCGGCGCCGCTCTTGGCGTCGGACTCCATCACCGCGCAGCCCCTGGAGCGGAACCAGGCCGCCCAGCGCTTCGTGGCCTCCGGGTCCGCCTGGTCCACCCGGTTCAGCACCACCAGCCGGGGCTTGCCCGCCGTCAGCTGGTCGATGTCCGGGTTCCGGCTGGACACGGGGATGCGGGCGTCCACGATCTCGCACACCGCGTCCACGTTTTTGATCTGCTCGGCGATCATCCGCCGGGTCTTGGTCATGTGACCGGGATACCACTGGATGTTCATACGGCCTCCTCAATGGGGCCGATGCGGCCGAAGTCCCGCCGCGCCGTGCCCTCGTCCGCGCCGGGGAACAGCAGGAACACCGCCTTGCCGATGACGTAGCGGGTGTCCACCGTGCCCAGGTCGCTGCTGCGGCTGTCGCTGGAGTGGTTCCGGTTGTCGCCCATGACAAAGATGGATCCCTCCGGAACCGTGAGGGGGAACTGCGTCCCCTCGTCCACATAGGTGGGCTCGTTGATGTAGTCCTCCTCCAGCAGCTCTCCGTCCACATAGACGGAGCCGGAGGCGAAGTCGATGTCCACCGTCTGGCCCTCCGTGGCGATGACCCGCTTCACGATGGGCTCCTCCAGGAAGCTCTCCTTCCGCAGCACCACGATGTCGCCGTATTCGTAGTCGCTGTCCCACAGGGAGTTCAGCACCAGCAGCCGGTCCCCGTCCTGGAGGGTGGGCACCATGGAGTGGCCGTCCACCCCGATGAGCCGCACCACAAAGGTGAACAGCAGCACCACCGCCAGCACCGAGCAGACCAGGGCCTGGGTCCACTCATACAGGTCCCGGCCCTCCTCCTTCTTTTGGGAGGCGTCCTCCTGTCCGACCTGCGCCTCCTGCTTCTTTTTCTTCCACATAGCTTCAAAACCTCCGCGGGCGCTCCCGCCCTGATGATAAAGTTCGAGTCCGCCCCGTCACACCAGCGGGCCGATGCGGCTGAGATCCCGCTCCCAGGTGCCGGCCGTCATGCCGGGGTACAGCAGGAACACCGCCTGGCCCAGGATCTCCCGGGTGTCCACCGGGCCCAGGTCCGGGTCCCGGCTGTCGTCGCTGTCGTTGCGGTTGTCCCCCATGACGAAGACGCACCCCTCCGGCACGGTGCAGGGGAATTCCAGTCCCTCCTCCAGACAGGTGGGCTGGCGGATGTAGTCCTCCTCCAGCGCCGCGCCGTCCACATAGACCACGCCGGCGTCAAAGTCGATGTCCACCGTCTGGCCCTCCGTGGCGATGATCCGCTTTACGATGGGCTCCCCGTCCCGGAAGGTCTCCCGCCGGATGATGACGATGTCCCCGGCATCGAAGCTGCCGCACAGCAGCGGATTCAGCACCACCAGACAGTCCTGGTCCTGCAGCGTCTCCCGCATGGAGGGGCCGGACACCAGCACCAGCCGCGCCGCGAACGCGAACACCACCACGGCGCACAGCACCACCGTCACCAGCGCCTGCACCCACTCGTAAAGCCAGCGGAAGGGGACCGCGTCCCTGCTGAGCCGTTTTCCGCCCTGCATCCATCCGCCTCCTCCAGCGCCACGGGCGCACCGTGAAATATCCATACAATTTTATTAGTATAACAAAGAACCAGCCAAATCACAAGGGACTGCCCGGGAATTTTTTCGCGGATGGGAAAACAAAAAAGAGAGGCAAACGCCTCTCTCTTTCGTCTGGGATCACAGTTTTTCCTTGACCTTGGCGCCCTTGCCCACGCGGCCGCGCAGGTAGTACAGCTTGGCCCGGCGCACCGCGCCGCTGCGGACCACCTCGATCTTGTCGATGGAGGGGGAGTGCACGGGGAAGACCTTCTCCACGCCCACGCCGTAAGAGATGCGGCGGACGGTGATGGTCTCGGTGATGCCGCCGTGCTTCTTGGCGATGACGGTGCCCTCGAAGACCTGGATACGCTCGCGGGAGCCCTCCTTGACCTTCACGTGGACACGGACGGTGTCGCCCACCTTCACGGTGGTCACTTCGTTGGCCAGACGCTCTTTGTTCAGTTCCTGAATGAGATCCATGGATGTTCCTCCTAAATAATAGGTGTTCATGCCGCTTTCATTAGGCACTTCAGCGCATCCAGGCGCGTGCACGGCAGAGGACCACCCTTTGTAGCCGTAATAGGATACCACAGCCAGGATGAAAATGCAAGTGTTTTTTACAAAAAATCCGCGCCCCTGCCGGCGGCCTCCCGCACCCCGGCGGCCAGCAGCCCCGCGGCCGCCGGCAGCAGCCACAGGCTCCCGCCGGTGCGGACCACCAGCCACACCGCCAGGCCGCCCAGGGCCAGGGCCGTGAAGGCCCCGGCCCGCCGGGCCCAGCGCTCTCCGGCGGCGGGCCCCGCCAGGGCGGCGATGAGGAGATACAGCGCCCGGCCCCCGTCCAGGGGCCGCACCGGCAGCAGATTGAACAGGCACAGGGACAGGTGGGCCCCGGCGGCCACCCAGGCGTGATGTCCCGCCAGCAGCAGGCCGCAGAGGAGGTTCACCCCCGGCCCCGCCAGCACCGCCGCGATCTCCCGGGGATAGGACAGCCGGGCGGCGTCGGTGGTCAGCTCCGCGCCGAACACGCTGATCCGCAGCCCTGTCACCCGGCCCCCCAGCAGCCCCAGCACCGCCAGGTGCCCCAGCTCGTGGAGGAGGGCGGCGGAGAGGATCACCGCCAGCAGCCGCCAGCCGTTCACCAGGGCGAACCAGGCCGCCAGCAGCCAGAATCCGCCGGAGATGTGCAGCCCCTCACACCAGCGAGACATAATAGATGGGATTCAGATATTGGCTGCCCTGGTGGAGCTCAAAGTGGAGATGGGGCCCGGTGGCGATACCGGTCTCCCCCACCTCCGCGATGGCCTCCCCCTCCTTCACCGTGTCCCCAGAGGAGGCTAAAATCTTGGAGCAGTGGGCGTACAGGGTGGAAAAGCCCCCCTGGTGGGAGACGGTGATATACTTGCCGTAGCTGCTGCTCTCCCCCACCGCCGTCACGGTGCCGTCGGCAAAGCAGCCGATCTCCGTCCCGGTGGCGGCGCCGATGTCCACGCCGTAGTGGAACCGCTCCTCCCCCTCTACCGGGTGCTCCCGGTAGCCGAAGTTGGAGGTCAGGGTGCCCATCACCGGGGTACAGTAGTCAAAGCCCAGCAGCGCCTGCTCCAGGCAGACGTTGTCCGGCAGGTTCTGGTCCGAGTAGAGGACGTAGGCCAGGGTGGCGGCCTTCGCCGTGTCCTGGGACGCGGTCTCCGTGGGCTCCGCCGCCTCCGTGCCGCCGGTCTGAGCGGTCTCCGCCGTCCCGGCGGAGGCTGCCGGCAGGTCCAGCCAGCCGTCGCTGCCGCCGGCGCCGGTCCGGAAGGCCCGCAGGGGCTCGATGGCGGCGGGCAGCCGGACGTCCACCGCCTCGCCTCCGGCGGGGGCCGACGCCTCCACAGCCGGGGCCTCCTGGGGATTGAACACCGCCTGGTACATATCCTGCAGGGCCACATCCACATCCGCCTCGCCGGAGACGGCCCGCCCCACGGCGGAGAACACCCCCTGCACGTCGATGTTCTGCTCCAGCATCCCGGTCAGGCGCTCGTTCACCTGGGCCATCCGGCCCGGCAGCAGCAGCTTCACCGCCACCAGCAGCACGAAGATGCTGCCGCAGGCCACCAGCTGCGCCAGATGCCGCTTCTCTCCGGGAGACAGCGTCTCCCGCTTTCCGTGCCGGGCCCTGCCGGGCGCGGCCGGGGCGCTCCGCCGCCGCTTCTCCGCCGCCCGCTGCCGGGCCGAGACGGTGCTGACCCGCCGCCCCATCTGCCGAATCGCCATGACGCTCCCTCCCCTGATCTCACCTATTCCGAACTGTATGCGGCGACCGGGCGGGATATGCCATGGGGAGCCGGAGCTGTCCCCCAAAAAAGCCGCCGGGATTTTTCCCGGCGGCTTGTGTGCGGATCCGATCCGGATCCGTTCACTCCGACAGCAGGTCCACCATCACGTCGGAGATGGCGGGGGCCTGGTCGATGAGCCCCTGGTCCAGGAGCCAGTCGATGTTCTCCTGCCAGCACTCCTCGCTCTGGGACAGGAAGGCGGCGTCGGCGGTCTCCATCATGGGCAGCAGGGTGTTCAGGCTCTCGGTCTCCACCGTCTCGGACAGGGGGAAGTTCTCCTCGTTCTGGTTGTCCAGCAGGGTCTGGAGGGCGGCGGCAGGATCCGCCTTCACGTCCTCGAACCCCTTGGCGGAAGCCCGCAGGAAGGCCCGCAGCATGTCGGCGTCGTTTTCGATAGTATCGTCGCTGGCCAGGAACACGCCCTCGTAGTAGGTGGGCACGCCGTAGTCGTCCAGGTCGAACCAGTTGACGTCAAAGCCCTCTTCCTCCATCTGGGGCACCTCGTGGTTCACCAGGCAGCCGATGGTGGCGTCCACGTTTCCGGTGGTCATGGAGCTCATCAGGTCAAAGCCCACGTCGATCATGGTGACGTCGCTGGAGTCCGCCCCCACGTAGGCCATGATGGAGCGGATCAGGGCCTCGGACAGCTCCGTGCCCGCGTAGCCGATGGTCTTGCCCACCAGGTCCTCCGGAGAGGTGATGTTCTTCTCCGCCAGGGAGAGGACGATGTTCAGAGGCCCCTGGACCACCGCGCCGATGGACTTCACCGGCACGTCCTGATTGGCCCGGGCGATGATGACGTCCTGCTGATAGTACAGGCCGATCTCCGCCTGCCCGGCGGCCACCAGGCTCATGGCGTCATTGGCGTTGGAGGGGAACTGGATGTTGACCTTCAGGCCCTCCTCGGCATAGTAGCCCTTGGCGATGGCGTCGTAGATGAAGGCGTGGAGGGCGTTGGGGTACCAGTCCAGCACCACGCTGATCTCCCGCAGGTCTTCTCCGGTCTCTCCGGAGGCGCTGTCCGTGTCTCCGGCGCTTCCGCCGGAGGAGCAGCCGCTCAGCAGCATCAGGGCCGCCAGCAGCAGGGCAAGTGTCTTTTTCATAGTCTGTATCCTTTCTGTATGGTTTGTATAGGAAGCGGGCGTTAGGACTCACCACGCCAGCGGACGAACCGCTTTTCCAGCAGGCTCACCACCGCCACCGCCAGAATGGCCGCGACGGACAGCAGCACGATGGGGGCGAACACCCCGGCGCCGTCCAGCTGGGTCATCATCCGGCGGGAGAAGTACCCCAGGCCGCTCTTGGCCCCCAGCCACTCGCCGATGGCCGCGCCGATGATGCTCATGGGCACCGCCATCTTGATGGCGGAGAAGAAGTAGGGCAGGGCGCAGGGCACCTTGATCTTCAAAAAGATGTCCTTTTTCGTGGCCCCGTAGGTCTGCAGCAGCTCCGCCATCTCCGTCTTGGCGGAGCGGAGGCCGTCGTACACCGTGATGGTGATGGGGAAAAAGGTGATGAGCACCGTCACCAGCACCTTGCTCCAGATGCCGTAGCCGAACCACAGCACAAACAGCGGTGCGATGGCGGTGGTGGGGATGGTCTGGGACACCACCACGATGGGGTAGATCATCCGCCGCACCATGTCGCTGCCGTCCATCACCACCGCCAGCGCCAGGCCCAGCACCAGGGAGATGCCCAGGCCGATGGCGGTCACCAGCATGGTGGCGGGCAGGTGGACGGTGAAGAGGGGCAGGCGCAGCTCCCACAGCTTGGCCAGGATCTGGGTGGGGGACGGCAGGATGTAGGCGGCGTCCATGCCCATGGCCCCCGCCTGCCACAGGATCAGCAGGGCAAAGAGAAAAATCAGGGCCGGGAGATTGGCCTTGCAGGCTTTTTTCATACGGTCACCTGCTTTCGCAACAGATCGATGAGGTGCTCCTTCAGCTCCACCATCTCCGGCAGCTTCAGGCTGGAGCGGTCCCGGGGGAAGGCGGCGGGCACCGGGATCTCCGCCAGCTCCCGGATGGGGGTGTGCTCCACCACCAGCACGCTCTGGGAGAGGAACAGGGCCTCCTCCACGTCGTGGGTGATGAAGAGGATGGTCTTTTTGTGGCGCTGCCACTGGTCCACCAGCCACTCCTGCATGGAGATGCGGGTGAGGAAGTCCAGAGCGGAGAAGGGCTCGTCCAGCAGCAGCAGGTCACAGCCCGTCAGCATGGTGCGGGCAAAGGCCGCACGCTGCCGCATACCGCCGGAGAGCTCGTCCGGCATCTTGTCCAGGCAGCCGGCCAGGCCCACGTCGGCCAGAGCCGCCTCCGCCCGGTCCCGGCGCTCGGCCTTCGTCAGGCCCCTCTGGATCTCCAGGGGCAGGGCCACGTTCTCTCCCACCGTCCGCCAAGGGAACAGCAGGTCCTTCTGTGGCATGTAGCCGCAGTAGCCCTTCCGCCCCGCGATGGACTGCCCCCCCACCAGGATGGTGCCGCCCTTGGGCTGGAGCAGGCCGTTGGTCATGCGGAAGATGGTGCTCTTGCCGCAGCCGCTGATGCCGATGATGCAGTGGAAGGAGCCGGGCGCCACGGAAAAGCTCAGGCGGTCGATGATGTCAAAGTCCTCGCTGGGATACTGGTAGGAGACATTCTGAAATTCCAGCATGGTCAGCGCTCCAGTGTCCAGGCCATCTCCCAGAAGCCCAGCTCGTACCGGCTGCAGGCGACGAAGATCTCCTCCAGCCGCCGGTACTCCGTCTCGGTACAGCCCTCCGCCAGCCGGTCCATCAGCTCCACCAGGGCGTCGTTGGTCTTTTGATAGTCCTCCCCCGCGTAGCTGCGGATCCACTCGCCGTAGAAGGGGTGGTCCGCCGCGCCGGGGATGGCCGCCAGCCGCGTGCCGATCTCCGCGTAGCTCCAGGAGCAGGAGAGGATGGCGGCAATGATCTCCGCCGGGCCGCCGGCGGCGGCCACCGCCAGCATATAGTGGGTGTAGGACAGGTTGGACAGGGCCGGCTTCACGGCGAACACCTGCTCCTCCGTGATGCCCAGGCGCGCCATGTAAGCCCGGTGGACCTTCATCTCGCCCCCCAGGATGGCGTCCACATTGGCGGAGAAGGTCCGCATCAGGTCCGGGTCCCGGGCCTTCACCACGCCGTAGGCGAACACCCGGGCGTAGTCGAACAGGTACAGATAGTCCTGGAGCAGGAACCACTGGAACTTCTCCAGGTCCAGGCTGCCGTCGCCGATGCCCCGGACAAAGGGGTGGGCGTGGCACTGCTCCCAGATGGGGTGGGCGGCCTCGTACAGCCGCTGGGTGGTCTTCATCTCGCATTCCTCCAATTTCCTTGGCCGGGATGCCGTCCCCGGCGATCAAAAAAGGCGGGGTGCCCCCCAGGGACACCCCGCCGTATGCTTGATCGGTCCTCCTCCGCACGGAGGAGACTCCGCACGGCCCTTGTGCTGCGTCCCTACGTTGGCATTACCCAAATCAGGTCAGGTCGAGGGACTGGCCCCTCATCTCAGCCTCCTCGCGGAAGCTCCCTTGCAATACGTTATTGTAAATTCTTGTCTGGTTTTTGTCAATCCCCATTTTTCCCGGCCGCGGGGCGGATTCAGGCCAGGTGCCGCTCAATCTCCCGCCTGGTGGGCAGGGACGGGATGGCCCCCATGCCCTGGATGCAGAGCCAGCCCCCCACGTTGCCGTAGGCCATGGCCTCCCGTACCAGGGGGACCGTCAGCTGCTCCGCCGCCGTGACGCCCCGGAACCGCAGCATGGACAGCAGGCCGCCCCAGAAGGCGTCCCCGGCGCCGGTGGCGTCCAGGCACCGGGCGGACCGGCCGGAGACCGGGATCCGCTCCCCCCGGAAGAAGCCCACGGCGCCCCGGTCCCCCCGGGTCTCCACCACCAGGGTCAGGCCGTAGCGCTCCATCAGACCGGGCAGGGCCTCCTCCCCGCCCAGCACGAACGCCTCGTCGTCCGCCACCTTCAGCAGGTCCACGTACGGCAGCACCTCCCGCACCTTGGCGGCGCAGGTCTCCGGGCTGTTGTTCCACATCATGTCCCGGTAGTTTAAGTCGAAACTCACCAGCTTGTTCATCTGGCGGCCCAGCCGCAGGGCCTTGGCGGTGGCCTCCGCCGCGGGAGAGGCGGAGAGGGAGCAGGAGCCGGCGTGGACGATCACCGCGTCCCGGATGTCCGCCTCCCGCACGTCTGCCTCCCGGATGAACATATCCGCCCCCGGCTTCCGGGCAAAGGTGAAACTGCGCTCCCCCGCCTCCGACAGGGTGATGAAGGCCATGGTGGTGACGGCCTCCCGGCACAGGTCCTGCTTGACGCAGTGCACGCCGTTCTCCGCCAGGGTCGCCTGCAGAAAGCGGCCGAAGTCGTCGTCCCCCACGGCGCAGCACATGGCCGTCTCCAGTCCGTTCCGGGCGGCGGCGATGGCCAGGTTGGCCGGGGCGCCGCCCGCGTTGCGGATATAGCTTCCGGGCTCGCTGCCCGGCACAAAATCGATCAACATCTCGCCAATGCTGTAAAGGTCCACGGGTGGTCCTCCTTTTCTCTGGTACGGATCGTCCTGCCTATTAAAGCATTTCTCAAGTGCGATGTCAATCGTTTAGCTGTCGCTTTTTCTCATATTTTTTAGGAAAAATATGTGTGTTTTTGCCGGGTGGCTTTTTCCGCCCCGGGGCGCAAAAAGGGGGATGGACCATGCCATCCCCCGCAGAGCGGAGCGGTTACCCTCTCAGCAGCGCCGCCCCCGCCAGCAGCACCCCGTAGACCACCGGCTGGTGGAGCATGTACACCGGCAGGGACCACCGCCCCAGGGCGCACAGGGGCGGGCACCGGAGCACATCCGGGTCCAGCCGCTCCAGCGGACGGTCCAGCAGGCGGCGGAGGAAGTACCCCGCCAGGAACAAAAACAGCCAGGGGACCAGGGAGAAGTAGTCCGTGGAGGAGAACCCCGGCCCCGGAAAGCCCAGCCAGGCGGTGAAGAGATCGCGGTAGAGCCCCTCCGGCACGCTCCCCAGCACCAGGGACTCAAAGCCGAAGGTCCCCCGGTTCACGTTCCGCAGCAGGGCAAACAGCGCGGCGGCGGCCGCCAGGCCGACGCCCGCGGGCACGTGCCGCAGCACCCGCTCCAGGGGGATCAGCAGCAGCATACAGGCACCGATCAGCGTCAAGACGCCGAACCAGATCTGCTCCTCCGGCATGAACACCACTGTCACCAGCGTCACCACCCAGCCGCAGGCGAACACCGTCAGCCCCCGGCGGAGAGGCCGCTTCCCCATGGACCAGCAGAACCCGGAGAGCAGGATGAAGGTCCAGCAGATGCTCTGCTGCCAGATGTACGCGCCGGTGCCCCGGTACCAGTCCCAGTCCATGCCGAACAGATACACCAGGTCCCAGCAGGTGTGGTAGGCGATCATGCTCAGCAGGGTCAGCCCCCGCAGGGCGTCCAGGACGGCGATGCGCCGCCGGGGCCGGACCGGGGGCTGTGCCGTCGTCACGGTGCTCATGTCCCGCTCCCCCTCTCAGATGCCCTCATGCCGACGGACAGGCAATCTCCACCATGGCCTCGATCATATGGTGGAGCAGCTGGGCCCGCTCCGTGTCTGCGGCCTTGTAGTAGACCTCCTTGCCCTCCCGGCGGCTGACGATCAGCCGGGCGGCCTTCAGCTGTTTCAAATGGTGGGACACCGCCGGGGAGCTCATGTCCACCATGGAGGACAGGTTGATGACGCACTCCTCGCAGTGGCACAGCAGCCAGAAGATGCGGATGCGGCTGCCGTCCCCCAGCTGCTTGAAGATGTCGGCCACAGTCTGGAACTCCTCCACACTGGGCATATGGTCCAGCTCCCGCTCCATGGACTGGCCATGGTCGTGGGGCAGTTTTCTCTCGTCCATCGGGCGTCGCCTCCTTCCGGAGAAGTATTCTACCACACCCGGCGCCGTTGGGGAAGAGTCAAAATTCCGCAGGCCCTTGCCGGGGCGCGGGAGATATGGTAGGATGAGGGCAGCAGGCGCCCCGAAGGAGTTTGGAAGCAGATCACTGAACGTTTGGGAGGAGATACCATGCTGGAAAAAATCCCATCTCCGGCGGCCATGACGGAGCTGCTGGGGCCATCCCTGTTTGGAGTCTGGCAGCAGCTCTGCGCGGCCATCGATGAAAAATACGACATGGAGCAGACGTGGAACCCCGGCGGCAAGAACTGGACATACGAATACAAATACCGGCGGGGCGGCAAGACCCTCTGCTGCCTGTATGCAAAGCAGGATCACATCGGGTTCATGGTGATCTTCGGAAAAGAGGAACGGACAAAATTCGAGGCGATCCGAGGGACCCTTTCCGACACGGTCTGCCAGCAGTATGACGCAGCCGAGACCTACCACGACGGAAAATGGGTCATGCTGGAGCCGACGAGTTCTGCTGTGTTTGAGGATTATATGGAGCTGCTGGCCATCAAGCGGCGGCCGAATCGGAAATAAGGGGATTTGGCGGTAGGCGTAGGGGCGGACCTTGTCCGCCCGCCCACCATCCCCATGCCGTTTCCCCCGGGCGGCAGATTGCCGCCCCTACGGCGGGGAACGCGGCTGTTCCGTCATCGATAAACGGGCCGACACACAGGTCGGCCCCTGCGCCGCGTTCCGCGGAAATCCCGAATTCCTCATTCCTAACTCCTAACTCCTAATTCCGCTCCCCACGTTCCAAAAATTCTCCCCTTTCCCTCTTGACATCCTCCCCGCCTGGGTGTATGCTGTTCTTACAATTAAACAATTACTTAATTATTTTTTTCGACTGTCATTTGAAAGGAGTCCTCCCCATGAAAAAGACCTATAAGATCGACGTGGACTGCGCAAACTGTGCCAACAAGATGGAAGAGGCCGCCCGGAAGACCCCCGGCGTGGCCGCCGCCACCGTGAACTTCATGGCCCTGAAGATGATCGTGGAGTTTGCCGATGGCCAGGACCCCAAGGCCGTCATGGAGCAGGTGCGGAAGAACTGCAAAAAGGTGGAGGACGACTGCGAGATCTTCCTGTGAGCCGCTTCTCCCTCGCCCCAAGAGCCAGTGCTTGCGGGGCGATTTTTCCCGATAACAATTAAATGATTACTGAATTGAAAGGACGATCTCCATGCAAGAGGTGTTTGAAAGCGGCCTGCTGATCGTGGTGGCGGCCCTGGCCGCCATTCTCCAGCTGATCGGTGCCCGGCCCAACAGCGGCATGACGAAGAAGCAGAAGACCATGCTGTGGCGCATCCTGGCCGCCGCCCTGTTGCTGCTGGTGCTCCAGGCCGCTGGCCCGGCGCTGTTCGACGGGCTGGGCCCCGCCGGCCGGTGGGTGCGGCTGGCCTGCTATCTGGTGGACTATGCCGTCATCGGCCACGACATCCTGAAAAAGGCGTTCAAGGGCATCCGCAACGGCCAGGTCTTTGACGAGAACTTCCTGATGGCCGTGGCCACCCTGGGGGCCCTGGCCCTGGCGGTGTATGAGAACGGGGATTATCTGGAGGCCATCGCCGTTATGCTGTTCTACCAGGTGGGCGAGTGGTTCCAGAGCTATGCCGTGGGCAGGAGCCGCCGGAACATCAGCGAGCTCATGGACATCCGGCCGGACTACGCCAACATCGAGCAGAACGGGAAGCTGGAGCAGGTGGACCCGGACGAGGTGGCCATCGGCACCTTCATCGTGGTGCAGCCCGGCGAGAAGGTGCCCATCGACGGCACCGTGGTGGAGGGCGTCTCCACCCTGAACACCGCCGCCCTCACCGGCGAGTCCCTGCCCCGGGAGGTGAAGACCGGGGACGAGATCATCAGCGGCTGCATCAACATGACCGGCCTGCTGAAGATCCAGACCACCAAGGAGTTCGGGGAGTCCACGGTCTCCAAGATCCTGGACCTGGTGGAGAACGCCTCCTCCCGCAAGTCCCGGTCCGAGGACTTCATCTCCAAATTCGCCCGGATCTATACGCCGGCGGTGTGCGGCAGCGCCGTGGTGCTGGCCGTCCTGCCGCCCCTGGTGCGGATGTTCGGCCTGGGGCTGGACGCCGGGTGGGAGACCTGGATCTACCGGGCCCTCACCTTCCTGGTGGCCAGCTGCCCCTGCGCCCTGGTCATCTCCATCCCCCTCTCCTTCTTCGCCGGCATCGGCGGGGCCAGCAACGCCGGCGTGCTGGTGAAGGGCTCCAACTACCTGGAGACCCTGTCCCAGGCCAGGATCGTGGTGTTCGACAAGACCGGCACCCTGACCCAGGGCGTGTTCGAGGTCAACGGCATCCACCACAGCCAGCTGGAGAATGAAAAGCTGGTGGAGTACGCCGCCCTGGCGGAGAGCGCCTCCAGCCACCCCATCAGCAAGAGCCTCCAGCGGGCCTACGGCAGGGAGATCGACCGCAGCCGGGTGTCCGACATCCAGGAGCTCAGCGGCAACGGCGTCACCGCCGTGGTGGACGGCCACGCCGTGGCCGCCGGCAACGACAAGCTGATGGACCGGCTGGGCATCCCGTACATCCCCTGCCGCAGCGTGGGCACCATCATCCACATGGCCATCGACGGCAAGTACGCCGGACACATCGTCATCTCCGACGTGGTGAAGCCCAACGCCAGGGCAGCTATCCAGGCGCTGAAGGCTGCCGGCGTCCGCAGGACCGTCATGCTCACCGGCGACGCCGCCAGGGTGGCGGACCACGTGGCGGTGGAACTGGGCATCGACCAGGTGTGCAGCCAGCTGCTCCCCGCCGGCAAGGTGGAGAAGGTGGAAGAGCTGCTGCGGAGCAAGGGGCCGAAAGAGAAGCTGGCCTTCGTGGGGGATGGCATCAACGACGCGCCGGTGCTCTCCCGGGCGGATATCGGCATCGCCATGGGGGCCATGGGCTCCGACGCCGCCATCGAGGCCGCCGACGTGGTGCTGATGGACGACGATCCGATGAAGATCGCTAAGGCCATCAAGATCTCCCGGAAGTGCCTGGGCATCGTGTACCAGAACATCGTCTTTGCCATCGGCGTGAAGCTCCTCTGCCTGGTGCTGGTGGCCCTGGGCCTGGCCAATATGTGGCTGGCGGTGTTCGCCGACGTGGGCGTCATGATCCTGGCGGTGCTGAACGCCATCCGGGCCCTGTTCGTGAAAAACCTGTGAGCCGCCTCCGGCGGCGCGCCCCCGGCGCGGGAATGGTCCCGCGCCGGGGGCTGTCCTTTGCGGCGGGACGCCTCCCGGGCAGATGGGCGGGCCTTCTCCCACGGGGCCAGCGAAAATGCTTGCAATCCAGCGGAACACCTCCTAAAATAGGAACGAGAACGCTCGTATCCTGGGAAAGGCGGTGGGTCATGTATAACCCTCAGCTGGAGACGTTCCTTCGGGTGGCAGACGCAGGCAGCTTCAACAAGGCGGCGGAGGAGCTGTTCATCACGCCGCCGGCGGTGATCAAGCAGATCACCTCCCTGGAGTCCAGCCTGGACGTGCAGCTCTTCCTCCGCAGCCCCCGGGGGCTGAAGCTCACCAAGGCGGGCAAGTCCATCTACCGGGACGCCCAGTACATCATCCAATACTGCAAGGACTCGGTGGTGCGGGCCAAGAACGCCGCCCAGGAGGGGGACAAGGCGATCCGCATCGGGGTGTCCCCATGACGCCAGGACGGTTTCTGCTGGATCTGTGGCCGGGGATCCAGCAATACTGTCCAGACATAAAATTCCGTATGATCCCCTATGAGAACACCCCGGAAAACTCGGTGGAGATCCTGCGGAACCTGGGGCAGAACATCGACATCGTGGCCGGCCTGTTCGATCAGAATTTTTTGGAGACCCGGCAGTGCGCCGCCCTGGAGCTCAGCCGGGAGCCCATACGGTGCGCAGTGTCCATCTATCACCCCCTGGCAGCCAAGGAGCGCCTTGCTGTGGAGGATCTCCACGGGGAAAACTTTCTGCTCATCCGCCGGGGCTGGAACCACTATCTGGACCAGATGCGGGACGAGCTTTGGCGGAACCATCCCCAGATCCATATCGTGGATTTTGAGATGTTCAACATCAACGTGTTCAACCAGTGCGAGAATTCGGAGGACATCCTCATGACCATCGACAACTGGCGGCAGGTTCACCCCCTGCTCAAGACCCTCCCTGTGAGCTGGAGCTACACCATCCCTTACGGCCTGCTCCACTCCCCCCATCCCTCCCCCACCGTCAGACGCTTTCTGAACGCGGTGAAGGCGGTCTATGCCCAGTGAGACATCCCGGGGACGTTTTTTCACAGCCCGTCGAGACTTCTTCGGAGGTCTCGATTTTTTTGCGATGCAGAGGGACGCGCGAGGCCCTCCCGCAGCACCGCCCCCTTCGCCGGATCGGCAAACGGTTTCAGGAGACCTCCTTTTCGCTGTAACGCCAGCATACGGACGGGGCCGGTCGATCGTATGATCCTTCCGGAGTGCGAGGGGACGCGCCCGGGACCGGCCATGCCGTCCGGGCAGGGTCCGGAAGGAGGCTCTTATGTGGGGAATCCAGATGCGTTGTTCTTCAGCGTCAGGATGCCGCCGGCCGCACCCGGTCGCGGACTCTTCCGTGAAAGAAAGAGGAAATTGGGGAATGGAAATTCTCATTCGTTTCCGTTATAATCATAGCAAAAAGACATGGCCGCGCGGATGCCGCGGGATCGCCCCGGTCCGCCCCGTCTTTTCAGACCGGATGTCCCACAGGCGCCGCCCTGTACCGATCTCCGGAAAAGGAGTGCCCCATGATCGAGAGCAAACTACAGAAAAAGCTGCGGGGAGCCGTGCTTCAGGTCTCCATCGTCACCGCTGTCCTCCTGGTGTGCGGCGGACTGCTGTTCTCCCATCTCCGGGATGTCCAGGAGGCCGCTGTCCGCAGCCAGGTCGCTGCAGAGGCGGAGGAGTACCGATCCCGCATCCACAAGCAGCTGCAATCGGGCTTCCAGATCCTGTCCTCCCTGTCTGCCTTCCTGGAAGAGCCCAGCGATGAGGAGGACTGGTCCCGCCTGGCGCGGCAGCTGCGGGAGGCCAAGCAGGGCAATGACTTTTTGTCCATGGCCTTTTATGGCCGGGATCTGCGGGGCATCGTCTGCGCGGAGGATCAGGCGCCTCTGGCGAACGCCCCACTGGCGGAGCTCGACCCTGAAGCCCAGAGCGCTGTTACGCTGGCTTTGGACGGCAGCCCCTCTGTTTCCCGGCTGTTCCAAAGCACGATCTCCCAGCAGCGGGTCTTTGCCTACAGCATCCCCGTCTATGCGGACGGCGCCGTCATCGGCGCCCTGTCCGCCACGGATCACATCGACATTTTCACGGACATTCTCTCCGGCGACACCGTGCTGGGCGGCGGGGGCTACATCCACCTGATCGGCTCCGACGGCAGCTTTCTGGTGCGCTCCCCGCACACCGTCGTCCAGACCCACGCTGACACCATCTATGACGGCCCCTACCTGTCCGGCTCCTCTGAGAGCGAGGTCCGGGAGGCCATGGAAAACCAGGAGCGGATCTTCTCCGCCTTCACCTACGAAGGGCGCTCCTACCCCTTCCTGCTGGAGCCGGTGGGTCTCAACGGCTGGTATCTCTTCTGCGTCAACACCGGCGAGGGCCTGGCGTCCGCCTCCGCCGACTCCAGCCTGACCATCGGCGTCCTGTTCGCCCTGGTGCTCCTGCTGGTCCTGTTCCTCATGGTCCGGGGCTACCGTCTGCTGCGCAATTACAGCCAGGACCTGCGCCGCCTGGCGTACTATGACCCGCTCACCGGCGCGGAGAACGCGGTGCGCTTCCACCAGCGGCTGGTGGAGGCCCTGGGCGCCGGCGGCGGCAGCGTCGCGGCCCTCAGCGTCCGGCAGTTCCCCTTCATCACGGAGATCTTCGGCAAAGAGCGGGCAAACCGCCTGCTCTGTCAGATCAGGGAGATCACGGACCGACACCTGCGGGAGAGGGAGTTTTTCTGCCGGGATTCCGGCGGCCTCTTCTACCTCTTCCTCCGGGATATGGAGCAGGAGCCGGTCCGCGCCCGCCTGGAGGAGCTGATCCGGGACCTGGAACAGAGCGCCGAGATCAGCAGGCTGGACTATCAGCTGGCCTTCTACTGCGGCGTCGTGTCCGCCTCCGCCGGCGGCAATCCGGAGGCCGCCGCGGACCATCTGCTCACCAGCGTGCTCTTTGCCCTGGACCGGGCGAGAGGCGGCCACACCAGCACCATCTGGTTCTTCGACACGGAGCTGCACAAGAAGGAGGAGCTGGAAAATGATATCGAGTCCCATATGCACCAAGCGCTGCTGGATGGGGAATTTCAAATGTTCCTGCAGCCGAAAAAGGACCTGCGCAGCGGGGAGCTGGCGGGGGCGGAGGCCCTGGTGCGCTGGCGCACGTCCGACGGGCGGATGATCTTCCCGGACCAGTTCATCCCCCTGTTCGAGCGCAACGGGTTCTGCGCGAGGCTGGATCTCTATATGGCGGAGCAGGCCTGCCGCCGGATCCGCTCCTGGATGGACCGGGGCATCGCTCCCATCCCCCTCTCTGTGAACCAGTCCAAGCGCCTGTTCTTTGAGCCTGACTACGTGCAGTCGCTGACGGATCTGGCGCGGGCCTACGGAATCCCGCCCCGCTTCATCACCCTGGAGATTCTGGAGGGTCTGGCGCTGGAAAACGTGGACGCCCTGAACGAGAAGATCGGCCAGCTCCAGGCGGTGGGGTTCCGCATCTCCCTGGACGATTTCGGCAGCGGCTTCTCCTCCCTGAACACCCTGGGCAAGCTGCGGATCGACGAGCTGAAGCTGGACCGCGGCTTCCTTCTGGGCGTCTCCTCCCGGGAGCAGGACCGGGTCCGGCTCATCCTGAAGGAGATCGTCCAGATCGCGCGGCAGCTCTCCATCTCCACCGTGGCGGAGGGCGTGGAGACGGCTGAGGACGAGCGGCTGGTCCGGGAGGTCGGCTGTGACCTGGGGCAGGGGTATCTGTACGGCCGCCCGGTCAGCGCGGATGCGTTCGACGCGGCCTTCATGCGGAGCCCCCCTCCCCGGATGCTGGAGGGAAACGGTGCCTGAGGCGGCAGGCCCCTCTTCTGTAGGGGCTGCCGCACCGCGTCTTTGGAATATGAAAAGGCACTTGACAACCTGAAAAATTATCTATAATATAAATATTGTCCTATATCCTGTCAAATCCATGCCCAGCCGGGCGTGGTCCATAGAATGCGATGATGTGGTATGACTATTTGGGCGCTTTCATACCACGGAGCGAGTAGCGCAACCGGTCTATTGATGGCGGCAGGCTTTTGCCTGCGGCCATGCAATAGGCCGCTTTATTTTTCTGGAGGACGGCCCGTCTGTTCCTGGGGGCCTGGAGGTGCTGTGTGATGAACGAGGTCTCCCGGCAGGAGAAAAAATATGCCATCAACCTGGCGGACGGCACCGTCCTGCGGGGGCGGCTGGGGGCGGTGATGCACGGCGACCCCCATAACGGCCCACAGGGATATGAGATCCGCTCCCTCTACTTTGACACGCCGGACGACCAGGACTTTGCCGACAAGGTCGACGGCCTGGAGCTCCGACGGAAGATCCGCCTGCGCACCTACAGTCCCCAGTCGGATTTCGCCATGCTGGAGATGAAGCAGAAAGAGGGGCCCTATCAGCGCAAGCGGTCCCTCCGCCTGCGCCGGGAGGAAGCGGTGCGGCTCTGTCAGGGGGATTACCGGCCGCTCCTGTCCCACACGGACCCCTTCGCGGCGGAGTGCTACGGGCTGATGCACTGCCGGTGCTACCGGCCCAAGGCGGTGGTGGCGTACCGCCGGCAGGCGTATGTGGCCCGGGAAAACCACATCCGGATCACCCTGGACAGTCAGATCACGGCAACAGAGTCCAGCTATGACCTCTTCTCCCAGCAGCTTCCGCTGTACACCGTCATGGACCCGTTCCAGATGGTGCTGGAGGTCAAATACAACGGCTTCCTGCTCAGCTATCTCAAGGATCTGCTGGACCTGGTCGCGCGTCCGGAGCTGTCCGTGAGCAAATACTGCCTGGCTCGGAGCGTGTCACTGAGCCTGCAAAGCTGAATCCCAAGGAGAAGGAGGACCCCCAAGTATGAGAGAGACCCTGTTTCAGCTGCTGGAGACCAGCGGCGGCGAGCTGTCCGCCGAGACGATCCTGCTCCGCCTGGTCATGGCGGCGGTCATCGCGGCGTTTCTCTTCCTGTCGTACCGCCTCAGCCACAGCGGCAGCATTTACAGCGCCAAGTTCAACGTCTCCCTGGTGGCCCTGACGGTCATCACCACCACGGTCATGATCGTCATCGGCAACAACATCGCCCTGTCTCTCGGCATGGTGGGCGCGCTGTCCATCGTCCGGTTCCGCACCGCCATCAAAGACTCCCGGGACACGGTGTACATCTTCTGGGCCATCGTGGTGGGCATCTGCTGCGGCTCCGGCGATTATCTGGTGGCCGCGGCCGGCAGCGCCGTGGTGTTTGCGGTCCTGCTTCTCTTCGGCCGGATCCGCAGCGACAACCGTGTCCTGCTGATCCTGCGCACCGCCCGCGTGAACGAGACCAAGGTGGAGTCCCTGATCTTCCAGTATTATGACCGCAAGGCCATCCTGCGGGCCAAAAACACCACGGAGGAGAGCGCGGAGTACATCTACGAGCTCAACGGGAAATACCTGCGCAAGCCGGGCGGCGAAAAAAGGAGCGGAAAGAGCATCACCGACGCCGTCTATGAGATCGGCGGGATCGAGTACTTCAACATCGTCACGCAGAACGACGAGATCAGCGGCTGATGCGCCTGAAGATGCAAGGAGGGCGGAGAGATGAAATACAAGCTGCTGGGCAGTGCCATGGCGGTGCTGATGCTGCTGTGCGCGCTGGGGGCGTCCGCCGTTGACCGGGATTCAGGCGCCAACCGCTACCACCAGCATCTGAGCGCTCCGGTCCCCCGGGAGGAATGCGGCTGCGGCGGTGAGGACCTCTGCACCCATCTGCCGATCATCCGCATCGAGACCGGAGGTCAGGAGATCCCCGGCAGCATCATTCGGGACCCGGAGGATGAGGATGTGGTGCTGGGGTACACCACCACGGAGACCGGGGCGGAGGAGATCCTGGTGTCCATCGAGACGGTGGAGGCCGAGGGTGTCTGGCACCATGCCTCGGATGAGGCGGACCAGAGCGGCTTGGCATGGTTCCGCATCCGGGGGAACAGCTCCCGCAATTTTCCGAAAAAGAACTATCGGATCGAGCTGGTGGCGGACGAGACCGGCACCCAGAACCTGGAGCTCCCGCTTCTGGGTATGGATCCAGACAACGACTGGGCCCTCCACGGTCCCTTCCTGGATAAGACGCTGCTACGCAACTATGTGTGGATGAACCTCTCGGCCGAGATCATGGGGTATGCTCCGGAGGTGCGCTTCTGTGAAGTGCTGCTGGACGGGGAATACATCGGCGTCTATGTGCTGATGGAAACCATCAAGGAGGACGAGTACCGCGTGGATCTGAGCGACTATGAGGCGGGGGCGGGAGCCTACAGCTACCTGCTGGAGATGGACGGCGTGTCTGATGCGCAGACGCCGGCCTCCGGCGTGACCGAGGCGATCGTGGAGAGTTATACCTGGTATACCAACCAGATGGAATTTGATGAGGTGTCCACCACGGCCTTTTATATCCGTTATCCCCATGCGGAGGATCTGACCGAGGAGGTCATCGACTATATCCAGCGGGACATCAGCCGGATCGAGCGGGGGCTGTACTCCTCGGATATGGTGACCGGCCGGTACGACTATGAGGAAGAGATCGACGTGGACTCCTTTGTGGACTACTATATCCTTCAGGAATTTCTGGCCGTCAACGACGCCTTTTCCCGGTCCACCTATCTCTATCGGGATATCCGCGGCAAGCTGAACATCGGCCCGGTCTGGGATTACAACAACGTCCTCAACAACTTTTTCCATGAGTTCTCCCGGGAGGGCTTTCTGCTGGAGGACCGCAGCTGGTATGGCCGGCTGATGACCGACGAAGGGTTCGTCCAACGGGTCATCGCGCGATACCGGCAGCTGCGGCAGGGCATTCTCTCTGACGACTATCTGGACGCATACATCGACGATGTGGTGGAGTATCTGGGGCCGGCCATCCAGCGCAATGATGAGGTCTGGGGCTGGAGCTACGATCCGGATCTCCTGGAGGTCCGTCAGCGCCGGGAACCCGATGCCGACGAGACCCTGGAGGACGCCAACCCCCACAGCTATGAAGACGCCATCGGCCGTATGAAGGGCTATATGTTCTCCCGGGCGGAATGGCTGGATGAGAATATCCAGAGCCTGTACCAGTATTGCCACCGCTCCAAGAACGCCGCCCAGTGGGTGCAGTAGGGGGCGCACATGAGACGGTTCATCATCATTGTCTGTATCCTGGTCGCCCTGGGCGGCGGCCTGTTGTACGCGGTCTATTACGAGGGGTTCTATCTGGATCTGCACCCGGGCGCTCCGGTCAGCGCCGATTTCCGCACCCTGGGCGGAGAGATCCAGCACCTGGCGGACGGGCGGTGGGAAACGCTGGAGATCCGCGGTGTGGACGTGTCCTCCAGCCTGCCCGGGGAGCCGGCCATGGATTTCGCCGCCGGCGGCGAGGACTATCTGCGATGGTTCGAGTCCATCGCGGCCCTGGGAGCCAACACCGTCCGGGTCTATACGATCATGGACAGCGATTTTTACGAGGCCTTCTACCAGTTCAATACAGAGAGCGGATCCACCCTCTATCTGCTCCAGGGGCTGCAGGTGTCCGACGCGGCCAACTACGGCGCCGCGGATGCCTATGACAGCGAGTTCCGGGAGCTGCTGATCCAGAACGGACAGGCCGCGGTGGATGTCATCCACGGGCGCAGGCACATCGCCCTTGGGGACACCAGCGGCACCGGCATCTACCGCTGGGATGTGTCCCCCTGGGTGCTGGGCTATCTGGTGGGCAGCGAATGGGACAGCGGCAACATCGCCTATACCAACAACAGCACTCTGCACCCCTTGTCCTATGAGGGGACCTATTTTGCCACTGTGCCCGAGGCCAACCGCTTTGAGGTCCTGATGGCCGAGATCATGGACCGGATCACACAGTATGAATCGGACAAATACAAGACCCAGCGTCTGATCGCCTTTGTCAATGACCCGAACAACGACCCCTTTGCGTATGAGGACCTCTATGCCACGCGGTTTTTCAAATATAACCAGGTGGACGCCGAGCATATCGTTCCGACCCAGGCACTGTGCTCCGGCTATTTTGCCGCCTACCGCCTGAGCCAGTTCAGTGAGGACTTTCTGGACTATTTTTCCCAGGAGCAGCGTGCGGGGCTGGGGAGTACCCTCGCCGGGCTGGACACCACGGCCATTTACAACGGATACCTGGAACTGCTGGGGCGCTACCACACCATTCCGGTGGTGGCCGCTGGCTTCGGCTTCTCCACAGCCAGAGCGCCGGTGTATGAGGGCGAAGCGCCCCTGACGGAGCAGGAGCAGGGCCAGCGGATCGTGGAGGTCTGCCGGGAGGCCTCGGATGCAGGCTGGGCCGGCGTGTTCGTCTCCACCTGGCAGGATGTGTGGGAACGCCGGACCTGGAACACCACCTATGCGACGCTGGACTCGCTGTTGCCCGTGTGGCAGGATGTGCAGTCCGGCGGGCAGGGCTATGGACTGCTGCAGTTTTCCTGGCAGGAGGAGCCGGCCTGTGTGGTGGACGGCGACCCCTCGGAATGGACGGAGGCGGACGTGGTCCTCTCCAATGCCCAAGGGAGCCTCTCCATGCGGTACGACGAGAAATATCTCTACTTTTTCGCGGAGCTGGAGGGCTTTGATCCGGCAGCCGACGTCCTCTACATTCCGATCGACACCACGCCCAGGTCCGGCAGCACCTATTGCGAAGCCTACGATCTGACCTTTGCGCGTGCCTGCGATTTTGTGGTCTGCATCAACGGCGGCGGAACGAGCCGTGTGGTGGTCCAGGAGCGTTATGAGACGTTATGGGCCATGCACGCCTTTGAGACGGACCGGGAGGACCCCTATGAGGAGCTGCGGGATCTGGACTCGCCGCTGTTCCGCCCCATCCGTCTGCTGGTACAGCGGGAGGATCCGGTGCCCGTGGGCGGCTGGGAGCCCTACCCCACCTATGAGACGGGGCTTCTCCGGGAGGGCAGTGCCGACCCGGACAGCGCCGCTTATGACTCGCTGGCTGATTTTCATTTTACCAGCAGCGGCGTGGAGCTTCGGCTGCCGTGGGAGCTGCTGAATTTCGGAGATCCCTCCGAGATGATGATCCACGACGACTACTATGAGCACTACGGCGTGGAGTACCTCCACATCGACGAGATGTGGGTGGGCTTCAGCTGGGACGAGGAAAATGACGCCCGCATCCCCATGAGCTCCTTCCCCCTGGAAGGCTGGGACAAGTCGGTCACCTACCACGAGCGGCTGAAGGAGTCCTATTACATTCTGCAGGAATACTGGGCGGGGCTGGACGGCTGAGCCGGCCCGCCCGCGGAGAGGAGGTGTGCCGATGGGCGCGGAGATCCTGCTGTACGGCTATGGCCTGGTGTGTCTGAGTATGCTGGTATTCAACGTGCTCTATGGGCTGCACCTGCGCTCAGATGACCGCCGGATGGATTCCAAGGTGGAGACGATCCGGCGCCGGGTGACGGAGCAGCTGGATCGTCTCCGGGAGGGATCGTCTAGGCCTGCCCAGACGGTCCAGGTCAGTCATCTGACCTGGATGCGCCGCCATCTCTCTCATGTCAACTGCCTGTTGGCCTTTGACCGCCTTCTGGACGAGCTGGATGACCAGTCCGAGGTCTATCAGAGCTATCTGAAACAGATGCAGCCGGTATTTTTATATCTGGCCACCGTCTACTGGAAGCGGGAGAGCACCCAGGCGGCGTACTTCTGCTACTTTCTCTCCCGCCACAAGCTCCGCCGCCACATGGAACTGGATCAGATCCAGCAGGTGGTCCTCTCCTATCTGCGGAGGGACAGCCTGTACTGCAAGATCAACGCGTGGAAGGCGCTGTGCAGCTTCGGGAGCCCCTCCGTCATCGTGACTGCGCTGCAGGAGCTGGGTGATGGAGAGGAGAGCCAGCTGCATGAAAAGGTCATCACGGAGGCGCTCCTCGCTTATACGGGCGATCACCGAGAGCTGATTGAGACCCTCTGGTCCCGACTGGAGCGCTTTTCAGTCCCGGTCCAGCGGGCCATTCTGGACTACATCCGTTTTCAGAGCGGCGGCTACCGCAGGCAGATGCTGGACATTCTGCGAGACGGCCGCCGGAACAAGGAGCTGCGTCTCGCGGCCATCCGGTATTTTGGGCGCTATCCCGATCCGTCCGCCCGCCCGCTTTTGCTGGATTTCCTCCAAGACGGAGATCCCACCCACTGGGAGTTCGCCGCCATCAGCGCCTCATCCCTGGCGGGGTACGCGGGGCAGGATGTGGTGGACGCGCTGCTGCGGGCCATGAACAGCAGCAACTGGTATATCCGCAGCAACGCCGCGTCCAGCCTGGAGTCCCACGGGCTCTCCTACGAGGAGATGCTCCAGGTCCTGGGCGGCGGGGACCGGTACGCGCGGGAAATGCTGACCTACCGGCTGCGGGCAAAGCGGCTGGCGAAAGAGGCGGCTCCCGCGGCGGCGGGAGACACGCAGGGAGAGGAGGTGCCGGTGGGCGTATGAGAGATCTGATCCAGATATTTCTGCTCTGCGTGGAGTCCTTTTTCATCCTGTATATGGTCCTCTATTCCAGCTTTCTGTTCCTCTCGGTCACCGTGGGCTCCTCCGACCTCTACGCCGCCAAACGGCGCAACCGGCTGAAAAACGAGCTGGCCAACGACTACTATGTACCGGTCTCCGTCCTGGTCCCCGCCCACAACGAGGAGGTGACCATCGAGGCCACGGTCCGCTCCCTGCTGACCCTGGACTATAAGCTCTATGAGATCGTGGTGGTGGATGACGGCTCCACCGACAACACCACCCGGGTGCTGCGGGAGGCCTTCCACATGTGGAAGATCGAACGGCCGATCCAGCGCCGGATCCCCTGCCAGCCGGAGGAGGAGGTCTACGAGACCCGGGCGTACAAGGTGCCCATCACCCTGGTCCGGAAGAAAAACGGCGGAAAGGCGGACACCCTGAACATGGGCATCAATGTCTCCAGCTATCCCTACTTCCTCTGCCTGGACGCGGACTCGGTCCTCCAGCACGACTCTTTGGAGAAGATCGTGCGCCCGGTGCTGGAGGACGCCAGCGTGGTGGCGGTGGGCGGCACGGTCCGCCCCTGCAACGGGGCGGAGATTGAGAACGGGCGGGTGGTCCGCTACCAGATGCCCCGGAATCTGCTGGCCTGTATGCAGGTCATGGAGTATGACCGCTCCTTCCTGGCGTCCCGCATCCTCTTTGACCGGTTCAATGGGAACATCATCATTTCGGGGGCCTTCGGCCTGTTCCTGAAAAGCGTCGTCATCGCCGCCGGCGGCTACGACAGCACCACCATGGGCGAGGACATGGAACTGGCGGTGAAGCTCCACGTGTACTGCCGGGAGAACGGCCGGCGCTACCGCATCCGCTATGTCACCGACGCGGTGTGCTGGACCCAGGTGCCGGAGCGGCTGCGGGACCTGTGCCGGCAGCGCCGGCGGTGGCACATCGGCCTGTTCCAGAGCATGACGAAGTATCAAAATATCCTGGCGAACCCCAAATATGGAGCAGTCAGCTTTATCTCCTATTTCTACTTCCTATTCTATGAACTGCTCTCCCCCTACATCGAGATCTTCGGCGTGCTGACCACGCTGCTGGCATTCGCCGTGGACCTGATCAATGTTCCGTTCATGGTCCTCTTTTTTGGGATCTATGTGGTCTACACGGCGATCCTGTCCCTGACAGCGTTTTTTGCCCGCGTCCACACCATTGACCTGAAGCTGTACCCCACCGATGTGCTCAAAGCCGTGGGGCTGTGTGTGGTGGAGGTGTCCTGCCTGCGGTTCGTCATGGCCTGGGTGCGGATGACCGCCCTGATCGGATATCGCAAGAAAAAGCATACCTGGGGCCGGATCGAGCGACAGAAAATTCAAATCAAATGAGATGGAGGGTCGATCCTATGCGACTGGAAGAATTGAAAAAAGGCCTGTGGGGCTATCGAAAAGATGTGGTATTTCAGTACATCTCCCAGCAGGAGGAGCAGTTTACCCAAAAAATGGCAGAAAAGGACGCCCAGCTGGACCGAATGCGCCAGCAGGATCAAGCCCGCATTCAGGAGCTGGAGCAGGAGAACCGCGCGCTGAAAGAGGAGCTGACCCGGCTGCGGGCCCAGCAGGATCAGATCTCCCAGGCCATCCTGGACGCCCGGTCCAGCGCCGAGGCCCTGCGGGCGGAGAGCCGTGCGAAGGAAGAGGAAGCCCGGGAGACCGTGCGGCAGGCCCTGGAACGGGACCTGGCGGAGCTGGCCGGCTATCGGGAGCAGATCACGGCCCTGCGGCAGGCGATCCAGACGGCCCTGGAGCGTATGGGGCAGCAGGCGGGCGAGATGGAACAGCAGGCGGAGGAACTGTTTGAGGCGACGCCCCAAAGGAACCTGACGCTGTTTCAATGAGCAGAGAGGAGCAATCGTTGCAGACGGGCGGGACGATCATCTATGTGGCCGGAAATCCGGACCTCTCTCCGCTGGAATACTATGACGCGGAGAGCCAGACTTATCAGGGCGTCATCCCGGAATTCCTGGCCGCGTTTGCCCAGGAATACGGATATGACCTGCGCTATTTCCAGCCGGGGACAGACGACCGCCGGGCGGAGCTTGCGGAAAACCAGCAGGTGGATCTGATCTCCGGCTGTGAGGCCGGCGACCGCTATGCGCACGTGGACGGGGAACCTCTGGTCCTCTTCCCCAGTCAGGCAAACGGCGAGGAGACCGCCTATGCCCTGTTTCTGACCCGGGTCTCCCCTGCTTCGTTCCAGGCAGACCTGCGGGCATACGCGGCCCGGACCTCCCAGGCGGAATGGACCGGCGCGATCCTGCAGTCCGCGGGCGAGACACAGCCCCAGCAGGTCCCCTCCGGTCTGCTGTGGGGCGCGGGGCTGGCCGTTCTCGCCCTTGCCGTGATCACGTCCATCCTCGCCCTGCTCCTGCGCCGGAGGGAAAAAGAGCGCGGGGCACAGGATCGCTCGGGGGATGGTCTTGGGTCTCTTGACACATTAAAGCGCGCGTTTGCCAACATCGCCAGAGGTCCTGCCCGCAGTCAATACAGCCTGGTCTGCATCCATCTGGAGCTGGATCAGACGGGGCGGCTGTGGGGCTTTGAACGGGCCAGGGCGCTGTTTCTCCACGGGGCACAGCTCCTTCGCCGGGAGGCGGGAGCCGGCGATCTTGCGGCGCACTGTGGAGAAGACCTGCTGCTCTTGAAACGCGCGGCGGATCCCCAGGAGGTCCTGGGGTGGGCGGACGGCGTGGTGCGGCAGCTCCGGGACACATTCCCCGCCGGCCTGCGCCCCCAGGACGCGGCGGCGGGCGTCTATCCGCTGGCGACGGCGTCCCATGACTTCCAGCAGACGCTGTTCCATGTCAGCCAGTGTGCGCGGGCGGCCTGCCGGACGGGACAGACCTGCCGGCTCTGCGGCACGGACCAGTGCCGGCCCTGCCAGGAGCGGTGGGAGCTGCTGGATGATCTCTCTGACGCGCTGGAGCGGAACGCGTTCCAGCTCTACGTCCAATTTTTTGTGGATGCCGCCACGTTCCGGGTCGTGGGCGGCGAGGCGCTGTCCCGCTGGTACCACCCCAGGCTCGGCCTTCTGAATCCGTCCCGCTATGTCCCTCTGCTGGAAGAGACCGGGCAGATCGAGCGACTGGATCTCTACGGACTGGAACAGGCCTGTGGATTTCTGGAAGATCTGCGCGCTCATCAGGTGCAGGACTTCTTCATCTCCTGCAACTTCTCCCGCATGACGTTCAGCGCCCCGGACTTTGCCCGGCGGTGCGTCCAGGTGGTCCAGCGCTACACTTTCCCCCGGAAGTTTCTGATCCTGGAGGTGACGGAGAGCCAGCAGATGGCCTCCTGCGAAATGGAACGGCTCCGCCAGAACATCCGCGCAGTCCGGGAGAATGGGATGCGGGTCATCTTCGACGACTTCGGCGCGGGCTTTTCCTCCTTTCGGGACCTGCAGGCCTGTCCCATGGACGGCCTGAAGCTGGACAAGGAGCTGGTGGACCATATGCAGACGGAGAAGGGCCAGATCATCCTCAAGGCCCTGGTGGAGGTGGGGCACCGCATGGGCCTGACCATCCTGGCGGAGGGCGTCGAGGACGAACGCCAGATCGCGCTTCTGCAGAAGCTGCACTGTGACGCGTTCCAGGGATTCCGCTTTGCCGTCCCCCTCCCTGCGGCGGAGGCCAAAAGCCGCATCCTGCGGGGAGACCGCTCCCTGCAGGACCGGGCGCACGATCCCGGCTAAACCGCACCCCCGGCGGGGAGCGGGCGTGAATCCGGGCGGCGGCCCGGCAAAAGCAAAGAGCCATGACCTTATCCCATGCTGGGATGGTCATGGCTCTTTTTTGATAGGGCCCGTGGAGGGTCACGTTCCGATCACATACCGGTCGCGGCCCTGTTCCTTCGCGGCATATAAGAGCCGGTCCGCCCTCTGATACAGCTCCTCCGGCGAGAGCTCCGGGCCGATGGGAAGCGCGCCGATGCTGCAGGTCAAATGCTGGTCGCCCCAAGTGATCCGATGGACCCGGGTCAGAAAATGCCGCAGAGCGACCTCCAGCTCCTCGGTCGGAAGCTCCGCGCACAGCAGCGCGGCAAACTCATCGCCCCCCATGCGCCCGATGACGCACTGCTCCCCCAGGGTCTCCTTCAGGCACTGGGCAACGGCTTTCAGGGCACGGTCTCCCTCCGGGTGGCCGTATTGGTCGTTGACCTCCTTGAATCGGTCCAGATCCACCATAATGAAGTAACCGGACGGAGCGGCTTGGTTCCTGGCGGACCGCAGCGCCCGGCCGCAGGCGGAGAAGAACGCCCTGCGCGTCATCACGCTGGTCAGAAAGTCGATCTTCCCCTCATAAGCCATATAGGAGTTGTAATGCCGGTTCAGGACCAGGAACAGGACCATCAGCGCCATCAGGGACATGATCCCGAACAGGAACTGGACCTGCAGGTGAAAGATGTCCGCGTAGCTCGTTCCGCTGATGTCGATCCCCCGGCCGGACAGCACATAGTCGATCCGGTGAACAAAGTACACGGTCACCGCGAAGGCCGCAGCCAGGGTCACCGCGGCCATGACCGCGATGGTCAGCCGGCGGTACCACTCTCCCGTGTGCATGGAGAGGGAGCGTTCCAGCTTCTGCCGAAATCTGATCCACGGCTGGGTCTGTGATGCCCCCCAGATCAGCAGCACGACGGCAACCGTGCCGCAGTTGGCCAGTACATCGCTCTTGCTGAAAACCTGGGCGAACACGATGCCCGGGCCATAGCCGGCCTCCGGGAAAAACAGGGCCATCGCGCTGTAGACCAGCAGGGAATGTATCTGACGTCCGAAAAAGGATACCGCCCCAACCCCTAAAGCAAGAGGCCGCAGCCGCCTGGCGCCGGCGTACAGGAGCCCGGAGAGCAGGCCAAAGAGCGCACGGCTGCCCACGCTGAGGACAAGGCTTCCCAGGGGGTCGCCGCTGAACAGGGGTGAGAACATCTGGTCGGAGGGCATGACATAGCTGGCGGACGCCTTCCACATACTGGTCAGGCCAAAGACCGTGCCCACAGCGGTAGCTTCCATGGGGCCCAGCAGCGCGCCCGCCAGCAGCACCGGCAGATAGGCGATCGTAACGGAGATCGGCTCCACGTGAAAGTATCCGAGGAACGAAAAGGACATCAAAAGCTCGATCGCCAGCAGCGCGCCAAGCACATATCGGTCCGTGAGCCGGCGCTGCGCGGATAAATGCCTCATCAAACTCCCCCCTTCCCTGAAAGATTCTTTCCCCGTCTGCGGACCTGTTCGTCCGGCCAAAAGCGGTCCTCCTGCTCGAGCCGGATGAGAACAAATCGGTCTGCCCGCTGCGATTTGTCTGACACGGAGCGCAGCCCGCCTCGCTCAGAACGCTCTGGCCATCTCCGTCCGATCAGCGGCCCCGGCACCTGGAGCTCCGCAGCAGGGCTCCCCAAAAGGTCTGGATCCTCGTACGCATCCTTAAAAATCCGCAAACAATGACAAATTTCGTCCTAATATATGCATTATACTAATTTTGTTCTTATTTTTCAAGAAGCGATGCAGTGTCTCAGCACTTTCCGCACCCCTGCCTGGCAGCCCGAAATGATGCGCAAACGCTTCACGCGCGGCAGCATTTCCTTGTATCTGCGGTGTACTGTGCTGCACACGAAGGCTGCTGCCTGAAGCGTTTGCGCAGTATGGCAAAACTGATTTTTCCGCTGCATACCGCAAAAGATCAAAGAACGGCTCCTCCCCTGCCGCACAGCGGCGCGGAGCTTCTCCCATAGCGTATGACCGCTTCTTCTCCGGCAGCGTTGAGAACGGTACATACATAAACCCCTTATTGGCAGGTAAAATAAGTAAAAATGCTTGTCAGGAGGTTCCCTATGAAAGCGAATCTGATCACAGAAAAACGGATCTCTGCATTTGCGCAAAAGCTCCGCCAGGAGGAGCGGAGCCTGGCCACCCTCGAAAAATACCTGCGGGACGTTGCGGCCCTTGCACAGTGGCTGCACGGCAGACCGGTCACCAAGGAGCTGGCGGCCGCGTGGAAGACCGCTCTGCTGGAAAACGGCCTGGCCCCATCCACCGTCAACACCAAGCTGGCGGCCGTCAACCACTTTTTCATCTGCATGGGCTGGCCGGAGTGCCGGGTGAAACCTCTGCGTCTCCAGCGGAAGCTGTTCCGGGAGGACCGCCGGGAGCTGACACGGGCGGAATACGACCGCCTGGTCTCCACGGCGGAGGCCCTTGGCCGGGATCGGCTGGCCCTGCTGCTGGAGACCATCTGCGCCACCGGCATCCGGGTCAGCGAGGTCCGCTATCTCACTGTGGATGCGGCACAGCGGGGCCGGGCCGAGATCAGTCTCAAGGGCAAGATCCGCACCATTCTGCTGCCCGGAAAGCTGTGCCGCAAGCTGCTGAAATACGCCCGGAAAAACAAGATCGCCTCCGGCGAGCTCTTTCTCACCAGAAGCGGAAGAGGCCTTTCCCGCCGGCAGATCTGGGCGGAGATGAAGGCGCTGTGTGGGAAAGCAGGCGTGGAGTCCTCCAAGGTATTCCCCCACAATCTGCGGCATCTGTTCGCCCGTACCTTCTACCGGGTGTGCCGGGATGTGGCCAAGCTGGCGGACGTGCTGGGCCACAGCTCCATCGATACCACCCGCATCTACCTGATCTCCACAGGAGCGGAACACGCAAGGACCCTGGACCGCCTGGGGCTTGTCACCTAACAACAGAATCATTCTTTTGCCAAAAAGCTGCACAAATAATTTACATATATTTGAAATAGTTTAGCATAGATTGCCGTTGCTTTCAAGTGGCGCTCTGTATTTTTGCAGCAAAAAAGAGCCGGAACAGATTCGAAATTCTCCCGGCTTTGGCTTTTTATGCTCTTTATTAGTCTACGTGAGCTGATTTTTCCGTTTTCTGTGCTGATTTCCAGCAGACCGCGATTTCGATCAGCTGTTTTATGACAAAAGAATGATTCTGTCCAGATTGGAGGGATGGGTACGTACGCTGAGGAGATCCGACGCCCGCCGGCGGGGGCCCGGGCGGGAGCCGCCGCTGTCACCCGTGAGGCGATCCAGGAATATTTGAAAGCCCTGTCCGCCAGGGGCCGCAGCACCGCCACCGTGAAGATGTACACTGCCAAGCTGCGGGCGTTCTACGACTATCTGCCGCCGGACAAGCTGGTCTTTCCGGAGACACTGTCCGCCTGGCGCGACATACTTCTGAAGCACGGGTATTCCCCGGGCACGGTCAACACCCACCTCTCCGCGGCCAACGGCCTGCTGGAGCACATGGGACGCCGGGACCTGCAGCTGCTTGAACGGATGGAGACCGAGCCGGACGCGCAGCCGGAGCTGACACGGACCGAGTACCTGCGGCTGCTGCAGACCGCAAAGGCCCTGGAGCGGGAACGGACATATCTGATGGTGAAGGCCTTTGCCCTGACCGGCGTCCGCGTCGGTGAGCTGGCTCTGGTGACGGCGGAGGCCGTGGAGACCGGGCGGCTGCTGCTCACCTTCAGCGGGGAGCGGCGGTATGTCCCCATCCCCGGCTGTCTGCGGCGGGAGCTGTCCGACTACATGGCCAGGCAGGGCATCCGCTCCGGCCCGGTGTTCGTGTCCCGGAACGGGCACGTCCTGCGGCGGACGCAGGTGACGTCGGAGATCCAGGCCCTGGCCCATGACGCCCGGGTGGAGGCGTCCAAGTGCACTCCCCGGTGCCTGCGGAAGCTCTGTCTGGTCACGCAGACGGAGATCGAGCACAGCGTCCGGCTGCTGGCGGAGCAGTCCTACGAGCGGCTGCTGGACACGGAGCAGCTGGCCGTGGGCTGGGACCGGGCGTGAGCCCGCGCCGGCACGGCATTTCAAAATATAGAGAACGAGAGCGGGGGCTCCCCCGCTCCTGTGGATAATTTCCGAGGGGAAGGGTGATCATTCCATGAAAACCAGACGTAAATTGGGAACTCGTATATGCAGCATCGCGCTGGCCGCGTGCATCCTGCTGGGCCTTCTGCCCATGTCGGCGATCATCGCGCTGGCCACGGAGGATACGCCTGTGTCGGTGACCTGGGCGCCGCGGACGCAGACCGAGGACGGGGTGGTGACGGTGGATCTGTCCGCCACGTTGACGCCGAATGATAGTACCACTGCCGCGATGATCGAGATCACGCTGGACGAGGTGGAGGCGGCGGCCCTCGATCAGAACGCCCTAGAAGCGGCAGGATGGGGCAAAATTGCGGCAGGCGACTTGACGCCAGAAGATGATGGCGAGAGTACCACGAATCCACCTGTCTCAGAGGACACCATTTCAGACGTAACCGTTCCGGACGATCCCACCACCGGTGAGGATGTCCCGAGCGCTCCCAGCGCCGACACAAGCGACACGGATGAGCCCACCACGGGAGGACCGGACGCAGACGTCTCCAACACAGATGACCCCTCTGACGTGACGGCCCCGACTGGGGCCGATCCGGATGTGACCACACCCAACGAGGCAGATCCGGACACGACTGACCTGACCCAGACTGTTCCGGATGTGGTAGGGCCCAATGAGGCGGCCGCAGAGACGACTGTCCCGGATACGGCGGAGACCGCTGAGGAAACCGGCACCATAACGGGCACTCGGACGCTCAACGACGCGGAGCCCGACTCTCAGGCCGCCCTGATCACGGGCCTCGAGGATGGCGGCGCTGTGCTGCGGATCTTGCTGAGTGGTGATCAGCCCAGGTATCTGGCAACGCTGACTTTCTCCAGCAGTACGGATACGCTTGTGTCTGTGCAGAATGAGGACATCCGCGTCGGGACTTATTCTGATTCTGATCTAGTTCCCGATATTACCGCAGCCCCGCTGCTGGAAAGTGGCAGCGACAATGTCAGTATCGAGACCACAGTTTTCACAGTCTACGCGGACATTCCCGAAGAGATCGATGTTAGTGCAGAGAGTCCAGATATCAATTTGGATGATGATACGGACAAGCCAACGATTCCATACCTCGTCAAGCTCCAAAAAACCGCCGCCGGAAGCAGTGGAAAGGACTATGCCTTTACAGTTGAGCTTCCGGAGGGCCTGGCTCTGCCGGAGGGCGCGCTGACATCAACTGAGCAGAGCGGGGACAAAACAACGACAACTACGTTCAACATTCAGTGTGGCGAAACTGTCGTTGCAACGCTGCAGCTTCCCGAAGGTCTCTCTCTGGAAGAAGATACCCTTTTGCTCAACGCATCTGGCAACGGTTTCTCCTTTACAGTTTCTATTCCAAAAGCAGGGTTGGAAACGCCGGCGGTTGCGCTCCATGAGATCCTCCTGACCCTCGACACCGAAAAACTCACCCGGTCCACGGACGCGGTCAGCGGCAGCATCACCCTCACCGTCAGCACACAGACCGGTGAAGAGACCATCACTGGCTCCGCCTCCGTGGCCGTCACCGCCGGGGAGAATTTCCCCGGCCAGGGCGACTGGCCCGTGGTGGGCTCGAACTATCAGCAAAAGACCCAGCAGATCTACTGGGCCGATAACAACGATGTCAGCGGCCGCCCTAACTGGAGCAGGACACTTGGCGACACCAGCGAGGGAACCATGACCCCGAAGCTGTACTTTACGCTGACCCAGGTGAACGAGGACGGGAGCACGATCACCTTCACCCGCCAGGAGCTGACCAGGGACAATCTGGACATCGTGGGGCTGGCGGATATGCCTACGGTCGACTACAACAAAAACACCGGCGTCCTCAGCGTCAATGCTGCCGATGGCATCACCGGCCTGCCCACGGAGCTGGAGGAGCGGGACGCCAACGGAAACGTGGATGGGCGCTACACCGTCTCCTGGTCCCTGGAGCCGCCCGACACCATCCCCGGCGGCGATTATACCCTCCAGGATATTGAGGACCCCAGCAGCGTGGACGGCGTGGAGCACGCCGGCTGGTACTTTGTCCGGCTGCAGGATTTCACCGTCACGCTGGACGTGCAGCAGGGTATCGCGCGGGAATTGAACGACACGGAAGTACAGGCCCTTTTGAAGAACTTCTCCTTCCACTGGGACTATGATGGGATGCCCGATGACGCCATCAATCAAAATACTCTGGCGGATATGCTGGAAAACGGCCTGAACGCCAGCTATACAGACGGAGAAATCACCATCTCCGGCCTGTGGGAATACAGCATCAACGGCACCCCCATCACCTACTATCTGACGGAGACAGCGGACGATGGCGAGACTTCGGACACCGCCGACGGCAGGCTGTCCGGCGGGGAGCTGCCCGAAAGTCTGACGGGCAAAAACGACCCCCTGGATGAGGACGACTGGTATAACATCCTGTACAACAACACCAGCATCCCTAACACCGGCCATGTCACCACCGCCGTGTACAACGGCGGCACCCTGACGCTGGTCCGGGGCGGCGAGACCACGTATACCGCCACCAAGGTCTGGATGGATTCCTATGAGCAGAATCCAGAGGGCAGCTCTGTTCCCCGCCCCCATGTGACCTTCACCCTGTACCGCTATCTGCGGTCCGAGGGCATCCATACGGCCTCCAACTATGCCGGGGAAGACGGCGCTCCGGTGGAGGTCATCCTGGTGTGGGTGGAGGACGCGGCTGGTGACGGTGGGGATCCCACGGACGGAACCGATGACACCGGAAGCGGCGAAACCACCGGCGGCGAGGATACCGCCGAACCGGCCGGGGGCCGTTGGGAGATCCAGGTCGTCTACGCAGATAGCGAGGAGCTGGCCGATCTCCCCCAGTATGACGGCCAGAGCGGCAGCGAGTGGATCTATGTGGTGCGGGAGACGCTCGACGGCACCTACGCGGGCCAGTATGAGCAGCAGTTCGGCGAGGTCACATGGGATGGCGATTCAGGCGAATGGGTCGTGGAAGAAGACGATCTGGCAGACTGGGGCCTTACGGAACGCGCCCCCAATAATACTTACCTGTACAACGGCGACAAACTGACCAATCTCCAATCGAACACCGTCTCCGCCAACGCCACCAAGGTGTGGAAGGCGGCCAACTTCCAGTCCGGGTTTGACAACGTGGCAGTGGAGCTGACGCTTCAGGTGCATGAGGTCGGCCAGGAGGACGGATGGAGTGACTGCACAGACGAGAGCGGGAACAAGTTTACCCGCTACCTGTACGACTTCTCCGCCGTGAAGCTGACGGACACCCTGACGGACCGGCTCGCGATGCCGCAGTACAGCGGCAACGGTGAAAAGGAGCTGGAATACCGCTGGCTGGAAACCGCTGTCTATACGGGGGTCGTTATCGACGGATATGAGACCGCCGACAGTGTGGCGGATGCCATTGAAAAACATGGGTACACCAAAATGTATCCGGTGACGTATGGCGATTCTTCGCTGGACGACCCCACCGGTACGCTCACAGTCGAGGAAGATGGCCGGAGCTATGCCGTCTCTTATGATGGTGAGACGATCACCAACAGCGTCCAGGACACCGTGAGCTATGAGGTCATCAAGGAGTGGCATGATGGCTCTTTGGAGAAAGCAATAGAGGATGGGAAGCAGAAAATCACCCTCCAGATCTTCCGGGCCGTCACCGGTGGAGCATTTAATTATGAGACGCCCTATTTAGAGATCACTATGGATGGGACAAGCGACCCAGTTTCTGTCTCTATTGAGGGTTCTAAACCGGTTGATGCACCAGAAGTTGAGGTAAGCTGGGACATTCAAGGCTATGATCCAAAAAACGATGAATACACGGAATGGCCCATCACGGTGACCGGCCTCCCTGCCTATGACGCGGACGGCCAGGCCTATGAGTACATCCTGCTGGAGTTGACCGATGGCAACGTCTCCGCCGTCTATGAGAATCGACCGACCGACACCGCCGATTACCGGACCGCTGTGATCAACGGTGGTCCTGGCGAAGGCTTCAATCTGCTGGTGCGGAAGACCTGGCTGGACAACAGCGACACCCCCCACCGGGAGCCGGTGACCTTCACGCTGTATAATAAGACCACTGGAATGCCCATTATGAAAAAGGGCGATCCGGACGCAAAACCTGAGCCTTACACCATCACGCTGGGGCCCAATATCTGGAGCTCCGTGGTCTGGATTGGATCAACTGGAATCACCGAAGAGTCCAAAGAAACTCCCGACGGCGGTACATTTGATGCCAACGATGTGTTTTTGGTGGAGACCTCTGTGGGTGTGGACGCTGAAGGAAAGCCCAATGAAGTGAATAATCAAACAAAAGAGATTACTCCCACAAACTTATTCACATATCTCTACCGCGATAGAGAGTCCAATGAGCCTATCTTCGAGGTGACCACTCAAAACCACCGGTATCAGGTGACGTATGATGTGATTGACGGGACGGATAACCCTGAGGAGGGCACCCTCCCCGGCGGCGTGGATGTGGCCTTTACCATCACCAACCGCCGCCTGGGCAATATCAACCTGACGGTGAACAAGCACTGGGTGGATGGCCGCACCAGAGACGGCGGCGAGGAGGTCAGCGACACCACCCTCTCCGACGAGATCGGGGCCGCGCTGGAAGAAATTTATCAGGAAACATCAAAGGACGGCAAGGAAGGCACAAGACTCGCCCTGGTCTTCCGGCTGGTGTTCGATGAATCCATGGGCAAGACGGAGGAAGATGACTCTGCCGAAATCGAAAACGGCACGGGCGACAACTGGGAGATCACCTACTCCGGGCCATACGCCGGGACCGATACCGTCTCCGTGGGCGGCGAGAATGCGAAGATCTATGGTGAATACGATTCAGATACCGGCATATACTCCACGCAGGTCTCTTCGGAGCAGACCATCATCGGCGTGGACAAAAACGGAGAGGCCGTGTACAGCAACACCGCCCACTTCTATGGCCTGCCCAAGTACGACAGCGACGGCAACGCCGTGGCCTACTCCGTGGAGGAAGTCTGGCTGGATGTGACGGAGGCGGCCTACAACGGCAAAGAGCCTGAAGTGGTCGATCTCGAGAAACGGGCAACCGAAGACCCCGATATCTACGGCGACCTATACGCCCTGTGGAGCGACTACACGGACCCGGAATTCGAATGGGATTACGAAAATAATGTGGACGGCAAGCACACGCTGGACATCCAGACGCTGGACGTCACCAACCGGCGGAACACGCCCAAGAACGTCTCCTGGACCAAGGTGTGGATGGACAACTACACCAACGAGAGCGGCCTGCGTCCCGACCTGTACCTGGACATCTACCGGGTGGTGCACGTGGCGGTGAACGATGCGCTCGGCAATAAACCGACTGACACAAGCTGGACTCCCACCTACCAGCGTCAGATCGAGTACGTGGGCAGCAGCGGCGACTGGCAGAGAAACGGAGACAACAACACCTGGACGCTGACCCTGGAAAACGTGGCAGCCTTTGACCGATACGGCTACGAGATCTACTACTACGCCGTGGAGCGCACCACCCAGCCCGCCGACCGCTACGACTACCAGGCGGGAAAGTATTCCCTGGACAGTAAGGACCTTGGCACCCGGGATGAAGCGGCGGAGGGTGCAGACATTCTCTCCGCCGATACAGAGCAAAAATCCGGCGACCATGCCTATGAGCTGCTGGTGCTGGGCAAGCAAGATGAGAATGATACAACGGAGATCGGCAGCATCCAGTGGGCGGAGGGCCACAGGGTGCAGGGCACCATTGGCCCCTTCGGCAATGGCAGCAACTACGCCAAGTACGCCCTGGTGGAAAACGGCACCTTCACCAACACCCTGGCGGAGGAGTATTCCATCAACGGCATGAAGTACTGGACCAACCTCTCCGGCTGGGACACGGAGACCCGCCTGCCCGGCGTCAAGTTCCTGGTGTACCGGTATACGCAGGATACAAAAACATGGGAAGGCGACAGAATACCTGACACTGAAATTCAGGATGCTGAAACCGGGAACTTCATTGACAATTCCAAGTGTAAATACTACGCCGCGCAGCTGACGATCTCCCCGGAGCAATGGAGCCAGTTGAAATCCGGCAACGGGTACCAGTACCAGATCCTGTACAAGGGGACCAATATCCTGACATTTGATGAAAAGGGTTCCCCGGTTTGGGACGTGGAGGAAGGAGAGACTGCTGTTCCTCTGGAGCGGTACGACGAAAACGGCAATCTGTACACCTACGAGATCCGCGAGGTGGTCCAGTGGGCGGACGAAAACAACGATCTGTCTGGCGACGCCGTGTTCACGGTCAGCCAGGCGGGCAACGGCTTCTACTTCACCAACAAGTATGACCCGGATACGGGCAGCATCCAGGTGAAGAAGTTCCTGTATCTGCCCAAGGATAGTGATGACAAGTATGTGTTCCCCGCCGTGACCTTCAAGCTCACCCGGCAGGTGACCTATGGCGGGGATGATTATGATCCGGATACGTCCTTTGAAACCCGAACGGTGACGATCAGCTCTTTGGTGGTCCAGCAAGCATGGGAAGACTTGGATGCAGACGGTCAAGCGGCGGAGTATGTCGCCCTCTATGCGACTTTCGAGGACCTCCCCCTGTACGCCCCCAACGGTACGGCGTACCAGTACACCGTAATTGAGGACCGTGACGAATTGAAGGGATATGAAACCCGAGCAGAGAGCGGGGATAAACCAAGTCCCGAAGAAGTTACAGGAATGGGGGTGGAATGGACGCCGACAGACTCTGCGGCCTATCCCAACTCCGGCATCACCGACGGGATCCAGATCAGCGGGTTGACGCCGACTCATATTGCGGAAGGCGACACTGAAACGAAGCTATCCCCTGCCGCCACCTTCAAAAATGAGCCGTCGAATAACCCGGAGACGTACAAAAACGCCTTCACCGCCACCAAGGAGTGGGATGACAACAATAATGCATACGGCTTCCGGCCTGATACGGAGAAGTTTAAGACTCTGCTGATGCATAAAAAGACAGACGAAACTGGTACGACTTGGGCCTCCCTGAAACGCACCGCGGCTTCCCAGACCGGTCAGCATAACGGTATGACCGAATACCTGATCGCGGGCGTGGACTATGAACTAATAGTAACCTCCAGTGGAAATGATACCTACGCCATTACCATCGAGCCTATGGGCACCAATGCTTTTGAGCTGTACGCGCCCAACGGTATGCCGTGGGTCTATTCCCTCAGCGAGCCTGTCACAAATAACAACCGCCTGCAAATAAACCTTGCGAAGGATGATGCGGAAGAAAACAACATCTACGCGCCGCCCGCCGATACTGGCGGCACATGGAAAACAACGATCCGGCCCACAACTGGGGCAGCTGCACAGAACACCGATTTCGGTTCCTTGACCAACACCACTCACATGGAGTACAAGTTCAGCAAGGAGTGGGTGGACGAAAATGGCGATAAGATCACCGAGAACTACCTGGGTGAGGATTTTAAACTGACGGTGTCCTTCCAGCTTCAGGTGTCGGCTGACAACAAGGCAACATGGCAAGACGCCAGCGAGTATTTCAAAAATCAAGGGATCAATACCTATGAAATGGAAGTGACCGGGACCGGCGTTGAGCAGGGAACCGGCGACGCTTGGGATACCGCCACTATTACAGCCACGGTGGACGCTGCTGTCTGGGGCACTGGCGGGACTTTCACCAAGCTGCCCACGGTGCTCAAAATTGACGGTCGGTACACCCTGCTGCAATACCGGGTGATCGAAACATCGGTGACTTATAACGGTATCAAGCAAGAGATCAAAGACCTCAATCTGGATAATGCCGCAAGCGGAGTCACGACAACGGGCAGCTATACGGTCGATACAGCAAACGGAGGCCTGGTGTCCGGCGCGACCTTTACCCGGTATAACAACGCAGGCAAGAGCACCAGCACCAACAAGCTGGACACCACCTCCGTGTCGGTGACCAAGGTCTGGGACGACACGGACAACCAGTACGGCACCCGCCCCGGCGCTGACGCGCCGTGGACCTGGGGCTCCTGGTTCGTCCTCCAGCGCGCCACAGACGCATACAATTCTGAGGATGAAAGTGCTGAGTGGAAGAATGTGGCGGTGTTCGAGATGCTGTACGGCAACAACGCCGAGAGCGTGAGCGACACCGACCCGGATTCCAGCGGCAGGTGGACGGATACCATCACCGGCCTGCCCACCATGGACTACAGCGGCGAAACCGCCAAGCCCTACACCTACCGCGTGCGGGAGCTGCAGCCCAGGGACGGCGGATACACGGCGGCTGACCTGGGGGCTCTGGATGATGCCATCGTGGCGCTCGGCGGCACCTATAACCCGGACGGCGTCAATTATACGGCAGAATATCCGGAGCACCCGGAGAATGAATGGACCGTGAAAAACTCTCTGGACACGCCGCCGATACCGGAAGAAGTCCCCCAGAATGTGCAGGCAGTCAAAGTATGGGCGGGCAACGAAGAAATCACCGGCTCAGTGACCTTCCAACTAGAGTACACGATAAACGCAACCGACTGGAATCCTGCGAATTTCCTGTCCGGCTATCAGAAATCGGCCAATGCAGGCAATCACTGGACCGTGGAATGGACGAACCTGCCCAGCACTGATGGTTCTGGAATTACCATCACCGGCTACCGGGTAGTGGAATTCTCGGGCTCTGGCTGGGTGCAGATCGGAGAGCCGAAGGTCATCCCTGACGAGAGCACCGGCACGACCACTTACTATTACACATTTACGAACTCCGTTACCACCAGCTACAGCGTGGAGAAGCGGTGGAACCCCAGCCCCGCTCCCACCGGTGCCTCTGTCACCCTGGCCCTCTACCGGACCACGGAACAGAACAGCGTCGGTTCTGTGGACGGCCAAGCCGTGCCGGTGGATGAGCTGGATTCCTCCAAGGGTGCGCGGACGATTACGCTGTCTGACAGCACCTGGTCTCATACCTTCACCAACCTGCCCAAGTATGATGCCAACGGTGCTTTGTATTACTATTACGCACTGGAGCTGAACGGAACGACCCCCATCCTCCAGAACGGGAGCATCACCATCGGGAACAAGTCCTACGAGGTATCCTACGACTGGACAAATGAAACCAGGACCACCGTCACCAACACCACCGCTGCCAGCCTGACGGGCACCAAGACCTGGGTGGACAACGACAACGCCTATCACACCCGGCCGGGCAGCCTGACCCTGATTTTGGAGCGGAAGACAGACACGGAGAGTAATTGGACGAACGTTTCTGACATCTACTCCCCCACCTGGACAAAACCGGAGACCGGCGATACCAACGTCTGGACCTACACCTATGCCGGTCTGCCCAGCTGCGATACGGGCGGCAATCCATACACCTACCGGGTGCGGGAAGATGTCCCGACGGGGTATGCTCTCAAAAACCAAAAAGATGGTGGAGCAACCGGCGAAGTCGAAAAAGATAGTACCGACAACAACTACAACTTCACCAACGTCCTCACCGGAACGGTGACGATCTTCGGCCGGAAGATCTGGAATGGCGGCGTGGGATCAGAGCCCACCCTGACGCTGGAACGGCGGTTGAGCGGTCAAACAGAGGAATCTGCTTGGACAGAAGTGACCGTTACAAACCAGCCCACTTGGGATAAGAGCCAGGGCAATACCTGGACCTACACCTATACGGGCCTGGACAAGTACAACGAGGACGGCGTCCTGTATGAGTACCGGGTGCGGGAGAAGGTTCCCGAAGATTATGAGGCAGCTTATAAAACCGAGACCGTTGGTGGAGATCCTGCCACCCCCGTGGACGGCCTGACTATCACCAACTACAAGGACGGCAGTCTTACCGTCAGCAAGACGGTCTCCGGCAACCGGGGCGATCAGAACAAGGACTTCACCTTCACCGTGAAGCTCACCGGAAGTTCCTCGGCGGGCACGGCGGCCAGTGATGTGGACGATTCGTTCAACACCACAAAGACCGATGCCGACGGCAATGCAACGCCTGGGACGATCATCTTCACTGATGGCGTGTCCGGTGAATTTACCCTCAAGCACGGCGAGAGCATCACCATCCAGGGTCTGCCCGCCGGCATCGGCTACGAAGTCGTCGAGAAGGAAATGGACCAGAACGGCTACCGCACCAGCGGTACCGGCTGGACCGGGGAAATCCCGGCGGGAGGCACCGCCAGCGCCGCCTTCGAGAACTACCGCCACGACAGCGGCGGAGGCGATGACGATCGGATCGACCTCACCGGTACAAAGACCTGGGTAGACGATGGCGAAAACGACTCCGCCCGGCCGGTTTCGATCACACTGTACCTCTTCCGCCAGATCAGCGGCGGTCCGGAGGAGCGGGTCTACGCCCAGCCCACCTGGGTCAAGAACGGCAACACCTGGACCTACACCTTCCACGACCTGCCCGAGGAGGACGAGAACGGAAACAAGTATACCTACTTTGTACAGGAGAAGGTGCCGGAGGGCTATCAGCCCACATATGACGGCAACAACATCACCAACCGCAAATCGGACACGGCCCCCGGCTCCCTCCAGGTGAGCAAGCGGGTGACCGGCTCGGCAGGCGATCCCACCCGGGAATTCACCTTCACCGTCACCCTGAGCAACCGGAACCTCACCGGAATCTACGGACAGATGACCTTTGTGAACGGTGTCGCCACCTTTACCCTCCATGACGGAGAGACCATCCTGGCGGAAAATCTGCCGGACGGCATCACCTACACGGTGACCGAGGCGGAAGCGGACCAGGACGGCTACTCCACCACCGCTTCCGGAGATACCGGGACCATCACGGCCGGCGGGACGGCCTCCGCCGTCTTTACCAACCACCGGCCCGGCAGTGATCCTGATGACCCGGACGAGCCGATCCCACCCGATCCCAGCGAGCCCGGTGATCCTGACGAGCCCAGCGAGCCGGATACGCCCGACACGCCCAGCAATCCCGATACCCCCAGGACCGGCGATCCCACCCACAACGGCCTGCTGGCCCTGCTGTGCCTGCTCTCTCTTGGCGGCATGGCGGTGGTGGGCCTGCCGCGCCTGCTGGGCAGAAAATACCGGGGCAAGCGCCTGCGGTGACCGGACAGCGGACGTGCCCGGTCCGACGCAGCAGAAAAGAGGGGGCCTACGGCCCCCTCTTTTCAAAACCATCCACCCCGCAAGCGCGGAAAGGAGACAGCGATGAAACAGTCTGCACAAACGCCCCCCTCCCACGGGACCGGCCGCCGCCCCGGCATCTGGCGGACGGGCCTGTTTCTGGTATTTCTGGCGGTATTCCTGGTCTCCGGCGGTCTCCTGCTGCGGAACCTGCTACGGGCCCGCCAGGAGCAGGCGGCCTACGACGCCCTTGCCGAACAGGTGCATCAGGCGGAGGCATCTCTCGCCGGATCGGACAGCACGCCCGCCGCGGAGGGCGGCATCCTGCCCCAGTACCAGGCCCTGTGGGAGCAGAACCAGGACCTGGCCGGGTGGCTGTCCATCGCAGGGACGGCCATCGACTACCCGGTGATGCACACGCCCCAGGAGGAGGAATTCTACCTCCGCCGGGCCTTTGACGGCAGCGCTTCCGTCAGCGGGACGCCCTTTCTGGCGGCGGACTGCTTCGCCGGGTGCGGCAACTATCTCATCTACGGCCATAATATGCGGGACGGCAGTATGTTTGCCGCCCTTCTGGACTACGCCGACGCGGCCTTTTGGGAGGAGCATCCCACGATCCGCTTTGACACCCTGGAGGAGACCGGGACATATGAAGTGCTTGCCGCGTTTTATGTGGATGTGGCGGTCACGGATGCGGGCGTGGCATTCCCCTATTATGCATACACGGACCTACGGGACGAGGCGGTGTTCACGGAGTACCTGTCCCAGGTGGAGTCGGCCGCCCTCTATGACACGGGGGTGACGGCGGTGCCCGGCGATCAGCTGCTGACGCTCTCCACCTGCAGCTACCACAGCTCTGAGGAGCGGTTCGTCGTGGTGGCCCGGCGGGTCCTGTGAGTCTGACCGACGGCGGAGATGCTCCGTTCTCTTGATAAAAGCTGAAAAGGAGGACGCGCAGCCCAGAGTCCAGACACTGGCCGTACTGTCCAGATCCAGGGCGAGGCTTGCCATACAAAATGAAAAAACCGGCACCGGGGACTCCCGGTGCCGGTTCTGTCTGTGGTATGGGCTGTGGGCAGAATACAAGGAAAATTATGTTAACATACATTGTAACAAAAAAGTTGCGATTTTTAGCAAAGTCAAAGCTAAAACCGCAACTTTTTTGGTCCGAGTGGTGGGATTTGAACCCACGGCCTCTTGGTCCCGAACTACCGTTTGTTACTATAACCTGTCAAAATATATCCAATATCAGCATATTTTTGCTATTTTGCGAACTTTTTTGTCCAATAAGTC
>DWZJ01000031.1 GCA_019118245.1 Candidatus Oscillibacter excrementigallinarum | reverse complement strand
CCACCACGGTGATCTTGGTGCCGAAGGCCGCGTAGGCGCAGGCCAGCTCCAGGCCGATGACGCCGCCGCCGATGACCACCATGCTCTTGGGCAGCTTCTCCAGGCTCAGGGCGCCGGTGGAGTCGATGCAGCTGGGGTTCTCCTTCAGCCCCGGGATGGGGGGCTGGGCGTTGACGGAGCCGGTGGCCACGATGATGGCATCGGCGGTCATGGTTTCCACCGTGCCGTCGGCCTTTTTCACTGAGAGAGTCTTGGGGCCGGTGAAGCTGGCCTCGCCGTCGATCTTCGTGACCTTGTTGGCCTTCAGCAGCCCGGCCACGCCCTGGGTCAGCTGCTTGGAGATGGCGTTCTTGTGGGCAATCACCTGGGGGAAGTTCACCCGGACGTTGTCCGCCTCCACGCCGATCTCTTTTCCTTGATCCTGGATTTGGGACACCAGCTCCGCGCTGTGCAGCAGGCACTTGGTGGGAATGCAGCCGATGTTCAGGCAGGTGCCGCCCAGGTGCTCCCGCTCAATCACGGTCACCTTGGCGCCCAGCTGGGCCGCCCGGATGGCGGCCACATAGCCGCCGGGACCGCCGCCGATGACCAGGACGGTCTTGGGGCCGCTGGATGCTGGGACGGCGGCAGGGGCGGCGGGCGCTGCGGCGGGAGCCACAGCAGGGGCCCCCACCTGCTCACCGGGCTGGCCGATGTAGCCCAGCAGGCCCTGGACGGGCACGTCCGCGCCCTCCGGGGCCACGATTTTCAGCAGAACGCCGCCGGTCTCCGCCTCCACCTGGTTGGTCAGCTTGTCCGTGGTGATCTCCAGCAGGGGCTCACCGGCCTGGACCGTGTCGCCCTCGGCTTTCAGCCACCGCTCCACGGTGCCCTCCTCCATGGTCAGCCCCAGCTGGGGCATTTTGATCTCTGTTGCCATTGTCTACGCTCCTCACAGCAGGATGTCCATGGGATGCTCCAGCAGCTCCCGGATCGTCATCTCGAACTTGGCCGCCGCCGCGCCGTCCAGCAGCCGGTGGTCGAAGGTCAGGGAGATCCGCATCACCTGATGCTTGGCAATGGTGCCGTCCGCCTCCATCACCAGCTCATCCTCCGTGCAGTTGACGCCAAGGATGGCCGCGTCCGGCTGGTTGATGATGGGGGTGAAGCTCTCCACGCCGAACATCCCCAGGTTGGAGACGGTGAAGGTGGAACCCTTGTACTCGTCGGCCCCCAGCTGATTGCTCCGGGCCCGCTCCGCCAGATCCCTGGCCTTGGCGGACAGAGCCTCCAGGCTCAGCAGGTCCGCGTCCCGGATGACGGGGACGATCAGCCCCGAATCCAGTGCCACCGCCATGCCCAGGTTCACATGGGCCCGGCGGATGATCTGCTCCCCGTCCAGGCTCACCAGGATCTCCGGGTGCTTCCGCAATGCCTTGGCCACGGCCTTCAGCACGAAGTCGTTGACGGAGAAGGCGTGGCCCGCTTCCTTCAGCTCCTTCCGGAAGGCCAGCAGGGCGGTGACATCCACCTTCACCGTCTGGGTGACGGTGGGGATCTCCACAGCGGAGGTGTACATCCGCTGGGCCACCACCCGCCGCATGCCGGTGAGCTTCTCCACCGTGTCGCCCTCCATCAGCTCCAGGTCCTTTACCGGGAAGGCGGTGCCGGAGGGAGCGGCCGCGGCGCTCTTCTGGGCGGCAGGGGCGGGAGCCGCCTTGGGCGCGGATTCCGCCGCGGCCAGGATGTCCCGCTTGATGATCCGGCCATTGGGGCCGGTGCCGGTGAGGGCGGTGTAGTCCACCCCCATCTGCCTGGCGATCTTCCGGGCCAGGGGGGAGATGCGGATCTTCTTGTCCCGGGCCGGCGCGGCCTCTGCCGCCGGCGCGGGCGCAGGTGCCGCGGCAGGCGCTGCGGCGGGAGCCGTGGGAGCCGCAGCAGGGGCCCCCACCTGCTCGCCGGGCTGGCCGATGTAGCCCAGCAGGCCCTGGACGGGCACGTCCGTGCCCTCCGGGGCGACGATCTTGAGGAGGACGCCGTCGGCCTCCGCCTCCACCTCGTTGGTGAGCTTGTCCGTGGTGATCTCCAGCAGGGGCTCGCCGGCCTTGACGGTGTCGCCCTCCGCCTTCAGCCACCGCTCCACGGTGCCCTCCTCCATGGTCAGCCCCAGCTGGGGCATTTTGATTTCCGTTGCCATGTGGTTCCCTCCTTACTTGGCGAGCAGCTTGTGGGCCGCCGCGACGATGTCCGCGGGATGGGGGAACATGACGTCCTCCAGCGGCGGAGAGAAGGGCGGCACGATGTTGGCGCCGGCCACACGGGCCACGGGGGCATCCAGGTCGTCAAACAGCTCCTCCTGGATCTCCGCCGCGATCTCGGCGCCCACGCCGCCCCGGCGGACGCCCTCTTCCACGATCATCACATTGCCGGTCTTCTGGACGGAGGCGCGGATGGCGTCCCAGTCCAGGGGCACCAGGGTCCGCAGGTCCACCACCTCGGCGTCGATGCCCTGGGCGGCCAGGGTCTCGGCGGCCTCCAGGGAGAAGTATACCTGCCGGGACCAGGTGAGGATGGTCAGGTCCTTGCCGGGCCGCTTCACATCCGCCTTGCCCAGGGGGATCAGGTACTCCCCGTCGGGGATCTCCTCCTTCTTGGCGTAGAGCAGCTTGTGCTCCAGGAACACCACCGGGTCATCGCTGCGGATGGCGGATTTCAGCAGGCCCTTGGCGTCCGCACCGGTAGAGGGGCACACCACCTTGAGGCCGGGGATGTGGGTGAACAGCGCCTCCAGGCACTGGGAGTGCTGGCCGGCGTTGCGGCGCCCCGCGCCGATGGGGGCCCGGAACACGATGGGCACCTTCACCTGGCCGCCGGTCATGTACCGCATCTTGGCGGCCTGGTTCATCACCGGGTCCAAACAGACGGTGATGAAGTCGTCGTACATCCACTCCACCACGGGCCGCAGGCCCCGCATGGCCATGCCCACGGCCATGCCGGTGAAGCCGGATTCACTGATGGGGGTGTCGATGACCCGGTTGGGGCCGAACTCGTCCAAAAAGCCCTGGGTGATGGCAAACACGTTGCCCATGACGGCCATATCCTCGCCCAGGATCACCACGTTCTCGTCCCGGACCATTTCTTCATGCAGACCCTCGCGGATCGCCTTGCTGATCGAAAGCGTACTCATCTTGCCACACACCTCTCATTGTCTTCACTATATACATCCGTGAACGCCTCGCTGGGATCGGGATAAGGGGAGCTGTCCGCGAATTCATAGGCGGCCTCGATCTCGTCAGCCATCTGCTGGTCGATGGCGTCCAGCTCCGCCTCGGTGGCGGTGCCGTCCGCCAGCAGCTTCCTGCGGAAATTGGCGATGGGGTCGTGTTCGTGGGCCTCCTCCAGGTACTCCTTGGGGCGGTAGACCGCCGGGTCGCCGCAGTAGTGGCCCTGCCAGCGGTAGACGAGGTTCTCCACCAGGGAGGGGCCCTCGCCGGAGCGGGCCCGGTCCACGGCGGCCTTCACGGCCTCGTATACCGCCAGCACGTCGCTGCCGTCCACGGTGACGCCGGGGATGTCGTAGGCCTTGGCCCGGACGGCCAGGTTCTCCGTGTTGGTGACCCGGTGGATCTCCGTGGAGACGCCGTAGTGGTTGTTCTCGCACAGGTACACCACCGGCAGCTTCCAGGCGGCGGCCATGTTGATGGACTCGTGGAAGGTGCCCTGGTTGGAAGCGCTGTCGCCGAAGAAGCACAGCGTCACTTCATCCGTGCCCTTGATCTTGGAGGCCATGCCGGAACCAGTGGCGATGGGGATGCCCGCGCCCACGATGCCGTTGGCGCCCAGGATGCCCAGGGACACGTCCGCCGCGTGCATGGAGCCCCCCTTGCCGCCGCAGTAGCCGGTGGACTTGCCGAAGAGCTCGGCCATCATTTTCCCGCTGTCCGCGCCCTTGGCCAGCAGGTGGCCGTGGCCCCGGTGGGTGGAGGTGATGTAGTCCGTGGGCCGCAGGGCGGCGTTGGAGCCCACCACGCTGGCCTCCTGCCCGATGCACAGGTGGATGTTGCCGGCCAGCATCCCCTTGGTGAAGCAGTCCGCCGCCTTCTCCTCGAACCGGCGCACCCGGACCATGCCTCCATACAGACCCAGGAGGAAATCTTTTTCGTACGTTGCCACTGTTCAACACGACCTTTCTTCTTGTACGTAGGATCACAGAGAACTTGCTGGAATATGAGATTTTCAGACGGCGGTCAGCCGCCGCTTTTCCCGGGGAACGCACCGCGGGAGCCCGGGAGAGGGCCGCCGTGCGTCCGCAGAGCGTCTCTCAACGCGTTCTTACCTATTTTATCAAGTTCGCACGGAATAGTAAAATACCTTGTTTTTATGCAGGAATAACAAAAACTTATGATAAGGAGGCAAAATGCCCGTCAAGATCCACCTTTTACATAAGGGAAATCTTGATTTTTTAATAAAATTCATTTATTCTGAAAAAAACAGAGGCAGATCAATTTCTGCCGGAGAGGAGGATGCCGGATGCTGAATCTGAAGCGCCTGCAATATCTGGACGCGGTCTATCAGTGCAAGAACTTCACCCAGGCCAGTGAAATGCTGTACGTCTCCCAGCCGGCCATCTCCTCTGCGATCCAGACGCTGGAGGAGGAACTGGGGGTGAAGCTGGTGGTCCGCAGCTCCAGAGGAGTGACCTTCACCTATGAGGGCGAGCAGTTCATGCGCTGGGCCCGGCAGATCCTCAGCAGCTGCCAGGAGGCGGAGAACGCCATGCGGGATCTGGCCACCTCCGCGGAGCAGCGGCTGCGGCTGGGCATTTCACAGGTCCTGACAGACCCTCTTGTGCCCATGATCTTCTCAACATTTCTGGCGGAGCACCCCAAGGCCCGCATCTATCTGAACGAGGGCTCCATGAACAAGCACGTGGAGATGGTCCGGGACGAGATGCTGGACCTGGCCTGCAACGCCTTCCCGGGGCCGCCCGAGGCGGAGGAACTGGAGCTGATCCACCTGAGCACCATGGAGGTCCACGCGGTGCTGCATCCGGAACACCCCCTGGCCCGGCTGGAGCGGATCCCTCTCTCCCTGCTGGGGCGGGAGAAACTGATCATGATGGATGCCCAGTCCAAGGTGAAGGAGCTGATGACCCAGGCGTTTGAACGCCATCAGGTGATCCCGGACATCCTGTTCCACTATGACCAGATCCTGTGCATGGCGAATCTGGTGCGCTCCTGCCGGTATGTGGGCATCATCAGCGTGGCTCCGGGCCAGCAGGCGCTGGGCTGCGAGGGATTGGCGCTCCGCCCCTTTGCGGAGCCGGTGGTGCTGGATGTGGGCTTTTTCCTGAAAAAGGGACGGTATCTGCCCAGACTGGGCTGGGACCTGATCCGGTTCATCCAGGAGAACATCCCCCGTGGGGGCCCGGAAAAGCAATAACAAAAAAAGAGGCGGCTGCCAGCGGCAGCCGCCTTCGAATATGTTGAGGTCCTCGTCAATGCACGATATCCTGGAACAGCTGGACCATGGCGGTCACGGCATGGTCCGCCCCCTCCGGGTCATGGGCCAGAACCGCCTCCATGATGGCGTAGTGGGTCTGGTAGATCCGCATATTGATCTCCCGCAGACGCTCCGGCGTGTACGCCCGGACCGTATCCACGAACGCATCCGTGTTCAGCCGGACGATCACGTCGTTGATCATGGAGGCCAGGGTATTGTGGCTGGCCTTGGCCAGGGCGCTGTGGAAGGCCACGTCGTACTCCTGGAAGCTGAACAGACTGTCCACATTGGCCAGGGCGCCCTCCAGCGTCTTCCGCAGGGCCTCGGCGTCCTCCTCCGTGTGGTGGATGGCCGCCAGCCGGGCACAGCCCCGGTCGTTGATGTGCCGGTATTCCAGCAGCTCTTCCAAATTGATGGCCCCCATGGCCACCAGATTTTTCAGCGGGTCTTCCACGGATTTCAGAGAGATGCCCCGGATCACCGCGCCGCCGGTGCTGCCCACCGAGGTCACCAGCAGACCGTCCTGCTGGAGCATCCGCAGCGCCTCCCGCACCACCGGACGGCTGCGCTGGAACATCTCCGCCAGCTCCCGCTCCGGCGGCAGCCGGTCCCCCGGCTTCAGCTCGCCGGAGACGATCATGGGATAGATCTGGTTATAGATGGCCTCGGACGCCCGTTGGGTCTTGGCCGGCGTGAACAGAGGTCCGGAAGAAGACTTTTTCATCAAGTCACTCCTTCATGGTACTGCATACTGTGAAAAGTATAGCATAGTGGGAAAAGAGAGTCAAGAAAACCGAGGGATCCGCAAAAAAACAGCCAAAGATGCCGGAAGGACCAGCGGCAAAATACCGGAAAGGGGGTTGACCGGCAGAGCGGGACGTGGTATAGTAGGACTGCTAGTTAAATGGTATAACCATTTAACTAAAAAGTCAACTGCAGGCGGAGAATTTTCAAATGCTCCGGGGCCGCCATGTCTCTGCGGACCCGGCAGAAACGGAAAGGAAGGCATGGACATGGAAAAGATCGGATTTTTGGGAATGGGAGTCATGGGCCTGCCCATGGCGAAAAACGTGGTGAAAAAATGCGGCCTGCCTGTGCTGGGCTATGATGTGGTCCAGAAGCAGATGGACGCCTTTCAGGCCGCCGGCGGCATTCCGGTCAGCGACCCGGTGGAGATCTACAAGCAGTGCGATGTGATCCTCCAGATCCTGCCGACCCATCCCATCATCCGCAACAGCGTGGAGCAGGCCATTCAGTACGGCAAGCCCGGCAACATCATCGTGGACCTGAGCTCCACCGCGCCGGACATCATCCTGGAGCTGTATGAAAAGACCAAGGCGGCGGGGATGTACCTGCTGGACTCCCCGGTCAGCGGCGGCAACCCCATGGCCATCGCCGGGACCCTGGCCATCATGACCGGCGGCGACAAGGAGGCCTTTGAGCAGGTCAAGCCGGTCCTGGAGTGCATGGGACATCCGGTATATACCGGAGGCCCCGCCAGCGGCGATGTGACGAAGCTGGTGAACAACATGATCGGCGGCGCCATTCTGGTGGCCATCGCGGAGGGCTATGCCTTTGCCGCCAAGGCGGGCATCGATCTGCAGACCACGTTCGAGGCCACCCGGGGCGGTTTTGCCGGCGGCCCCATGTACGACAACAAGGTGCCCAAGATCATCAAGCGGGACTATGAGCCCGGCGCCCGGATCGCGGTCCACCGGAAGGACATCATCAACGCCAAGCACTACGCCCACAAGCTGGGCGTGGATACGCCGCTGACGGACGTGGTCCTGCACGTGATGGACTGGATGAAGGACAATGGCCACATCGATGACGACCAGGCCGCTCTGGTCAAATATTACGAGGACAAAATGGAGGTCCAGGTAGGCCAGGAGGAGACGGCCAACTGACCCTCCAGCTGATCATCCCAGATGCGGGTCCGGAGGCCTGTCCGGACTCCCCGCACCACAGAAAGGGCCGCCGGCAAAGCCGGCGGCCCTTTCTGCCATAGATGCGGACCAGGAGCGCAAAGGGACCTATTCCGCGGAGAGACTCTGTTCCAGCGCGCTGAGGGCGGCCTCGGCGTCTGGTCCCTCGGCGGTGAGGGTGATCCGCGCCTCAGCGCCGACGGACAGGGAGAGCACTCCCAACAGGCTCTTGGCGTTGACGCTGTTTCCCCCGTATGCGACCCGGAGGGTGCTGTCAAAGCGGTTTGCAGTCTGGATGAACCGGGTGACCGCCTGGTGGTGCAGGCCGCCGGGGACCTGAACAGTGACCTCTCTTGTGTAAAGCATGGAAGGACCTCCTCTTCAATGGTCACGGCAGACCTGGGCCTGCCTCTGTGGCTCCATTATACACCATCCCGATGGCCGGGGCACGTGCTAGAGCAGATCTGTGGGTGACGGCGCCCCGGCCTCCGGCTACGACAGCATCTGCTTTCGGCCCAGCTCCTCCAGCCACGCGGCGGCGTTGGCGAAGATGGTCCGGTAAAAGCCGCTGTCCATGAAGTCCTCCAGGTCCTCCATCTTGAAAAAGGCTGCGTTCCGGGTATGGCGGCCGTCGATCTCGTCCAGGTGGTCCAGGATGCCGTACTCCTCCCCGTAGAGGCCGATGAACTGCCAGAACACCGGGAAGCGGGAGGTCTTGATGAGGATCTCCTCGATCTCCCAGTCGGAGTGGATGCGGCCGTCTGTGAGAAACAGCACCAGAACGGGCCTGCGCAGGCCGCCGTAGATCATCATGACGTCCCGCATGGCCTCCGGCTCGTTGTTGTACTGGTAGTTGAGCATACTCATCCACCGCTCGTATCCGCCGGCCTGGGAGAAGGTGTAGTCCCGGATATTGTCCAGGGTCACCGGCTCCAGCTGGCGGCTTTTCGCCGCAAAGGCCCAGCAGTCCATGGCCCCGCTGTCCGACAGGGTGGAGGAGAGGGCGAAGACCTTGTCGAAGATCTGCTGGACCCGTCCGCCCTGGTACAGCTCGAACATGGAGCCGGAGGCGTCGGCGCACAGCACGGTCTGCAGCTCCCGCTCCGCCGCCTGGGGCACCTGGGCCAGGGCGGCAAAGGAGGCTTTGTACAGCGGCGCCAGGAAGTCCAGCTCCCCCTGGCAGCGGCGGGCCAGGCGCTCCATCCGGGCGCACACATGGGGCGGGAGCACCCGGAGGATGTCCTCCACCGAGGGGATCGGGCTCCGGGAGGGGGCGGTCCGCGGCGCCTGGGGCGCGGCGGGCCGGCGGGGCGGCGGAGGCGGCACCGGGTCCGCCACCACGCCGCCGAAGCTCTCCACCAGGGCCCGGAGACCGCCGTTGAACCCCCGGCCCACGGGGCTGAATTTCCAGTCCCCGTTTTTCCGGTAGAGCTCCCCGGCCACGATGGCCCGCTCCCCGGAGAACTCCGTCCCGGCGTAGGTGTAGCGGGCGGCCTCCTCTCCCCCGCTCCACAGGCTGATGCTGCCCTGGCCCAGCTCCCGCAGGGTGCGGCCGCCGTCGATGGCGGCGGTGAAGGAAAGGCGCTGGATATCCGCCGGCAGGGCGGCCAGATCCACCCGGAACCGGGTCTCGCCGCCGGAGCGGCTCGGCTCCAGGGAGATGGCCCCCTCCGGCGAGCGCTGCTGGTTGTAAAAGATGAAATACCGCTCGTCAGAGAGCCGGCCGGCACCGTCCAGGCCGAAGCAGGACACGTCGATCACCAGAGGCCCCTGGTGCTGGAGGACCACCTCCAGGGACCAGGTCCGGCAGATGGTTTGTACGGAGATCTTCTGTCCCCGCTGCAGCTGCATCATGGCGCTCCGCTCCTCTCGGGTGTTATTTGTGGCCCGCCCGGCGGATGCCGAAGGGGCCAGGCGCCGGTATGCCTCTATTGTAGCGGATGGTGGCGGCCAAATCAAGCAGAGGTTCCTGCCGCCGGAGACAGCTGTGTGCTTATCAAATGACCGGCACCGCAGGCAGAGCGGCATACCATTCCGCCGGACAGCGGCAGCTGCTGACCATCGCCCGGGTGTTCCTGTGCGACCCGCCTATCCTGGTTTCGGATGAGGTCACCTCCAGCGTGGACGCAAGGACAGAGGCGGAGATCGGCAAGGATGAAACAGCCGATGCGCGGCCGCACCAGCTTCGTCATCGCCCACCGGCTCTCCACCATCCGGGACACGGACAGCATCCTGTTTATGGAGCACGGCAGCATCATCGAGCAGGGCGACCACAAGACCCTGCTGGCCAAGGGCGGGGACTACGCGGCCCTGTACGACTGCCGATTTGAATGAGAGAGAACGGCGGGATCGGGACGGTCTGCTCCCGCCGGCCGGGGCAGGTCTCCGGACAGATCGACCGAAAGGATGGAGACATCATCGCCGCCTGCGGGAGTTCCGCCGGCCCATGGAGGCGGGGCCCCGCCTAGGATCCCAGGCACCGGAGATCCGCCGCAGCAGAGGATGGAAACTGGCCAAAAATGGATAGATCGCACAAAGGTGCACCTATTATTTTGCACATTTTATACAGTGGGACGATTGACAAACAGCAATCAAAAATTTATGCTATTAGCAACACAAAGGAGTGTGAACGGTTTCCGTTCGCGCTCCTTTCTTGTTTTTCAGAACATTTGAGGAGGAATTGTGATGAAGAAGAGAAAGATCCTGAGCCTCGTAACAGCGCTTTGTCTGGCTCTCGGCCTGACCGCCTGTGGCGGCGGCACCGACGAGACCGCCGCGGAGGACAGCGGCTCCGATGACACCGCCAGCGGCGACAGCGTCATCACCATCGGCATGATCGGCCCCCTGACCGGCAGCCTGGCAGTCTACGGCACTCATAACGAGCGGGGCGTGGAGCTGGCCATTGAGGAGATCAACGCCGCCGGCGGCGTCACCCTCAGCGACGGCACCTATCAGCTGGCGGTGGACACCCGGGACGACCAGGGCGATTCCACCGAGTGCGTCAACGCCATGAACGCCCTGATCTCCGACGGCATCCAGCTGGTGATTGGCTCCGCCACCTCCGGCTGCACCTCCGCCATCACCTCCATCGCCAACTCCGAGGGCGTGGTGCTCATCACCCCCTCCGGCACGGCGGACTCCCTGACCACTTCCATGGGCTATGTGTTCCGCACCTGCTTCCGGGACTCCTTCCAAGGAGAGCTGGCCGCCCAGTACGCCGCTGACCAGGGCTACACCCAGGTGGGCATCGTCTACTGCTCCGCCGATACATACTCCTCCGGCCTGCGGGATGCCTTCTCCGCCGCCTGCGAGGAGCTGGGTATCGAGGTGGTAGCGGAGGAGTCCGTGGCCACCATGACGGAGGTGGATTACACCAACCAGTTCAACCAGATGGTATCCGCCGGCGCGGAGCTGGTGTTTACCCCCTTCTATTACGACGTGATGGGCCCCTATCTGATCCCCCAGGCCCGCAGCGTGGGCTTTGACGGCGTCCTGCTGGGCGCTGACGGCGTGGACAATACCGAGACCACCATCCCCGACGGTGCCGACCTCTCCGCCTACAACAATGTGATGTTCGTCAACCACTACTCCACCGAACTGGCCACCAGCGATGTGTCCATCAATTTCGTGGAGAGCTATGAGGCCAAGTACGGCGAGTCCCCCAACAATTTCGACGCCCTGGCCTATGACGCCGTGTACGTCCTGAAGGACGCCATGGAGGACTGCGGCGCCGCCGACGCCGCCAGCGTCCAGGCCTCCCTGGCGGACACCAGCAAGGTCTACGAGGTCTCCACCGGCACCTTCTCCTTCGACGAGACCGGCACCCCCATCAAGTCCGGCGTCCTCATGGGCTATCAGTACGACGAGGCCACGGACTCTGTCCAGAAGATCTCCATCGAGACCCTGAGCGTGAACTGATCCCCCGCACGCCGAAGCTGCATAACGGAAAGGGAGGCGTTCCGCCTCCCTTTCGCCCTTTCCAAGCCGGACCGGGCACAAACCAAGAAGAGAAGAGGGAACTGCTATGATCACATTCATCCAGTTTTTGATCACGGGCCTGCGCCTGGGCAGCGTCTACGCACTGATCGCCCTGGGCTACACCATGGTCTACGGGATCATCAAGCTGATCAACTTCGCCCACGGCGACTTCATCATGGTGGGCGGCTACACGCTGTTTTTCACCATCCCCCTGATGATGGGCATGGGCCTGCCCGGCTGGCTGGCGGTGATCCCGGCCATCATCATCTGTGCCTGCGTGGGCGTCCTGGTGGAGCTGCTGGCCTACCGGCCCGTCCGCAGGACCGGCAACAACCTGACCTGCCTCATCACCGCCATCGCCATGAGCTTTGTGCTGGAGAATCTGGCCCAGGCCATCCCGGCCATCGGCCCGGACCCCAAGGTGCCCTACACCCTGTTTGCCGACACCATCTCCGTGAGCGGCGTCTCCATCAGCTATGCCACCATCATCACCATCGCGGTCTCCGCCGTCATCATGGTGGCGCTGTACCTGTTCACCCAGAAGGCCCGCATCGGCTGCGCCATGCGCTGCGTGTCGGAGGACAAGAGCGCCTCCACCCTCATGGGCATCAACGTCAACCACACCATCCTCATCACCTTTGCCATCGGCGCCGGGCTGGCGGCGGTGGCGGCGCTGATGTATGTGTCCCAGTATCCCCGGGTCTACACCACCATGGGCGCCACGCTGGGCATCTACGCCTTTGTGGCGGCGGTGCTGGGAGGCATCGGCTCCCTGCCGGGGGCCATGCTGGGGGGCCTGATGATCGGCATCGTCCAGTCCGGCGCCAACACCTACATCAGCTCGTCCATGTCGGACACCTTCGTCTATCTGATTCTGATCGTGGTCCTGATGCTCCGGCCCGCCGGGATCCTGGGAAAGAATGTGGGGGAGAAAGTATGAACGGAAAAGAGATCAAGATCCGATACCTTGTCAACTTCATCGCGGTGGTGGTGCTGTTTGCCGCCGCTGTGGTGCTGGGCCTGACCGGCGGCGACGCCATGAAGCTGCGGATCACCCCTTCCATCTGGCAGTGCGGCTACCTGATCGTCATGGCCGCCTCGCTGAACCTGGTGCTGGGCTTCCTGGGGCAGCTGTCTCTGGGCCACTGCGGCTTTATGGCGGTGGGGGCCTACGCGGCGGCCCTGATCTCTCTGGCCTTCCAGCGGGCGGGAGTCTATGACCAGAAGTCCGGCCCCGTGTTCCTGCTGGTGCTGCTGGTGAGCTTCCTGGCGGCGGGACTGCTGGCGGCGGTGCTGGGACTGCTGGTGGGTATCCCGGCCCTGCGGCTGAAGGGGGACTATCTGGCCATCATCACCCTGGGCTTCGGCATGATCATCGTCAACATCATCAACAACCTGCCCTTCTGCGGCCAGCAGGGACTGGGACAGGGCTCCGCCTCCTCGGCACTGTATGCCACGGGCCTGGGCTTCTCCAACGACGAGAAGATGCAGTACCTGTGGCTGGTGGCGCTGGCGGTGGCGGTGTGCATGGCGGCCATGTTCATGTTCGTCCGCTCCAAGTACGGCCGGGCTATCCGGGCCATCCGGGACAATGAGATCGCCGCCTCGGCCTCCGGCATCAACGTCAACTACTACAAGGTCCTGACCTTTACCATCTCCGCCTTCTTCGCGGGGATCTCCGGGGCCCTGTACGCCTGCTGCAACGGCGCCCTGGCCACCACCTCCTTTGCCTTCACCAACGGTTCCATCCTGAACTCCGTGTTCATCGTGGTCATGGTGGTGGTGGGCGGCATGGGCTCTCTCACCGGCTCGGTCATCGCCGCCGTGGTGATGTTCCTGCTGAACTACACCATCAAGAACGGCGCCTGGGTGGCGGCCCTGCCGGCCCTGCTGCAGAATGTGTTCACATATCCCATGCTGGTGTACTCCATTGCGCTGATCATCGTCATCCTGTTCCGGCCCAAGGGCATTATGGGCAGCCGGGAGTTCGCCCTGTGCGATGTCCCCAGGTGGCCCGCCCGGCTTCGGGCCTGCCTGGCGGACAGAAAGGCCGCCAAGGCGGCCAGGAAGGAGGCGGCCTACCATGGCTGAACAAAAAACACCCATTCTGGAGACCCGGAAGCTGGGCATCACCTTCGGCGGCCTGAAGGCGGTGCAGGACTTCAACATCCAGATCTACCAGGGGGAGCTGGTGGGCCTCATCGGCCCCAACGGCGCCGGCAAGACCACGGTGTTCAATCTGCTCACCGGCGTGTATGTGCCCACGGAGGGCACGGTGCTGCTGAACGGCGTGCCCCTGAACGGCAAAAAGACCCACCAGTTCGTGGCTGCCGGCATTGCCCGGACCTTCCAGAACATCCGCCTGTTCGGGGAGATGACGGTGCTGGAAAACGTCAAGGCCGCCTTTACCAAGGACGTCTCCTACCACCTGCTGGACACCCTGTTCCGCACGCCCCGCTTCTGGCGGACGGAGAAGGAGCTGACGGACAAGGCCATGGACCTGCTGGCGATCTTCAGCCTGGCCGACAAGGCGGACTGGAAGGCATCCAGCCTGCCTTACGGCCAGCAGCGCAAGCTGGAGATTGCCCGGGCCCTGGCCACGGATATGAAGGTGCTGCTGCTGGATGAACCCGCCGCCGGCATGAATCCCACGGAGACGGCGGAGCTGCTGGCGTGCATCAACACCATCCGGGACCGATTCGGCATCGCCATTCTGCTGATCGAGCACGATATGGCCCTGGTGATGAATGTGTGCCAGCGCATCCAGGTCATCGATTACGGCCAGACCATCGCGGCCGGCCTGCCGGAGGAGATCGCCTCGAATCCCCGGGTCATTGCCGCCTATCTGGGCGAGTGAGGAGGGAGAACCATGCTGGAAATCAAGGATCTGAACGTATTCTACGGGGCCATCCACGCCCTGAAGGGCATCTCCCTCACCGTGGCGGACGGGGAGCTGGTGTCCCTGATCGGCGCCAACGGCGCCGGCAAGACCACCACCCTCCACGCCATCTCCGGCCTGCTGCCGGTGGCCTCCGGCTCCATCCTGCTGGACGGCACGGACCTGCAAAAGGTCCCGGCCAACACCATCATCGGCCTGGGCATGGCCCATGTGCCGGAGGGGCGCCACGTCTTTGCCCGCATGACCGTGGAGGAGAACCTGCGGATGGGGGCCTACATCCTCCGGGACCAGAAGCAGATCGCGGAGAACCTGGAGCGGGTCTACGGCCACTTTCCCCGGCTGAAGGAGCGCAGGCGGCAGCTGGCGGGGACCCTCTCCGGCGGCGAGCAGCAGATGCTGGCCACCGGCCGGGCCCTGATGACGGACCCCAAGATCGTGCTGATGGATGAGCCCTCCATGGGCCTGTCCCCGCTGCTGGTGAAGGAGATCTTCGCCATCATCCAGCAGCTCCACGAGAGCGGAATCACCATCCTGCTGGTGGAGCAGAACGCCAAAATGGCCCTGGCGGTCAGCGACCGGGCCTATGTGCTGGAGACGGGCACCATCTCCATGGAGGGACCGGCGGCGGAGCTGGCCGCTGACGACCGGGTCCGCAAGGCCTATCTGGGCGCGTAAGGAGGCAGAGCATATGGAGCGTTTTATCATTACCGTGGCCCGGGAGACCGGCAGCGGCGGCCACAACATCACCCGCAAGCTGTCGGAGGTCCTGGGTATTCCCTATTACGACCGGGATCTGCTGCGCAAGGCATCGGAGGTCAGCGGCATCCACGAGGAGCTGTTCGGCGCCGCCGACGAGCGCATCGGACTGCGGGAGATGCTCTCCGCCGCGGAGAAGGTGTACAACGGGGAGATCCTGCCGCCGGACAGCGACGACTACATCTCCACCCGGAACCTCTTCAGCTTCCAGGCCAAGATCATCAAGGAGCTGGCGGAGAGCGAGAGCTGCATCATCCTGGGCCGCTGCGCCAACTACCTGCTGATGGACCGGCCCAATGTGCTGAAGGTGTTCATCCACGCCCCGCTGGAAGCCCGGCTGGCCCGGGTGGCCTCCTACTCCCTGGCCTGGAGCCAGCGGGAGATCGCCAAGCACATCCGGGTGGAGGACCACCGCCGGGCCGCCTATTACCACTATTACACCGGGGAGGAGTGGCGGGACGCCGCCGGCTACGACCTCTCCCTGGATTCTGAAAGGCTGGGGGAGGACGGATGCGTGGAATTCATCCGCAGGGCCCTGCCCCTCTTCGTCAAATAAACCCCAGCATAGGAGGCATCATTTCATGCGTTTTTCCAAGCGAATTTCCCAGATGGACACGTCTGACCTGCGGAACGTCCTGGCGCTGACCGCCCGGCCGGACATCATTTCCTTCGCCGGCGGCCTGCCGGCGCCGGAGGCGTTCCCGGTGGAGGCGCTGCGCCGGGCCGCCGACAGGGTCCTCCGCACCCAGGGACCGGCCGCCCTGCAGTATGCCCCGTCCCAGGGCTTCGCCCCCCTGCGGGAGAAGCTGGCCCAGCGCCACCGGGCCCAGGGCATCCCCTGCACGGCGGACGACATCCTGATGGTCAGCGGCTCCCAGCAGGGGCTGGACCTGGCGGGCAAGGTCTTTCTGGAGCCGGGGGACGTGGTGCTGTGTGAAAACCCCACCTATCTGGCAGCCCTGACGGCCTTCCGGGCCTACGAGTGCCGCCTGCTCCCCGTGGAGACCGACGATGACGGGATGGTGCTGGAGGACCTGGAGCAAAAGCTCTCCGCCCATCCGGAAGCCAAGCTGATGTATGTGATCCCCACCTTCCAGAACCCCACCGGCAAGGCCTGGTCCCTGGAGCGCCGCAAGGGCGTACTGGCCCTGGCGGAACAGTACGGCCTCCCCATCCTGGAGGACAATCCCTACGGGGACCTGCGCTATGAGGGGGAGGCCGTGCCCACCCTGAAGTCCATGGACACCGGCGGCATCGTCACCTATATGGGGTCCTTCTCCAAGGTCCTGAGCCCCGGCCTCCGCCTGGGCTGGCTGATCGCGCCGCCGGCGCTGCTGGAGAAGTATGCCAGCGCCAAGGAGTGCACGGACCTTCAGGCCGGCACCCTGTCCCAGATGGTAGCGGACGCCTATCTGGAGGACAACGACCTGGACGCCAACATCCGCCGGATCAGCGCCCTGTACAAAAAGCGACGGGATCTGATGCTCTCCTGCCTGGCGGAGGGCCTGCCCGCCGGGGCGTCCTGCACCCATCCCCAGGGGGGCCTCTTTTTGTGGGTGACGCTGCCGGAGCAGATCGACACCACCGCCCTGATGCCGGTGATGACGGCCCGGAAGGTGGCCTATCTCCCCGGCGTCTCCTTCTTCGCCGGCCGGGACGTGCGCTGCTGCCTGCGGATGAACTACTCCAATGCCGCAGAGGACCAGATCGTCCGGGGCGTGGAGACCATGTGCCGGGTCTTCCGGGACACATTGGCAAAGGGGTGAGCGGGATGGACATCCAAGCTGTCAGCATCCTGGGCCTGGGGGCCGAGGGCAGTGTGGCTCTCCGGGCCCTGGCGGGCAAGCCCTGCCAGGTGCGGATCCTGGCCCGGGGCGAGCGGGCGGAACGCCTGCGGCGCCAGGGCATCACCATCAATGGGGAGACGTATCCCCTTCACGTGGCGGAGCCCGGCACGGAGCCGCCGCCCCAGCTGCTGATCGTGGCGGTGAAGGGCTACCAGCTCGGCGATGCCCTGGAGGACATCGCCGCCGAGACCGGGCCGGACACCGTGGTGATGAGCCTCTTAAACGGCCTCTCCAGCGAACGGATCCTGGCAGAGCGGGTGGGCCAGGTGCATCTGATCTACTGCATGAGCCAGATCAACGCCAAAAAGCACGGCCAGCGGGTGGACTTCCAGCCGGTGGGGCAGATCTGGATCGGGGAGCGGGACGGCAGCGTCACGGACCGCGTCCGGGCCGTCTGCGCCCTGCTGAACGGCTGGGTGCCCTGCCGCATCAGCCGGGAGATCCTCTCGGACATCTGGCGGAAATACCTGTTCAACGCCTCCTATAACACCGTGCAAGCCATCCTGCGGGGGCCCCACCTGTGGTTCCAGCGGATCCCGGAGGCCCGGGCCGCCGTGGAGTGCGTCATGGAGGAGATGCTGCGCCTGGCCAACGCCCAGGGGGTGCCGCTGACCTGGTCCGATGTTCCGGACCTGGAGGCGTACCTGAAGCCATACCCGTCGGACGGCCTTTGCAGCATGGCCCAGGACATTCTGGAAAAGCGCCCCACCGAGATCGAGCTGCTGATCGGCGAGGCGCTGGAGCTGGCGGCGGCCTCCGGCGTGGAGATGCCGGTGTGCCGGTTCGTGCGGCACCTGGTCAAGACCCTGGAGCAGGCAAATGCCGGGGCATTGGAGCGTGCTCCATGAGCGGACGCCTGAAGCTGGAATACCTGTTTGCCGACCGGCCCAGCAAGCCCACCGTGCGGCCCGCCGACTACGATATGCTGTGTGTGGACAGCCACGGGTCCGAGATCTACGGGGAGCTGCTGTGGCCCGACGGCGGCTTTGCCGCCCGGCGCCCCTGCGTCCTCCTGTTCCACGGATATCCCGGCGTGGCCAGAAACGACGACCTGGCCTTTGCCCTGCGGCGGATCGGCTGCGTGGTGGCGGTGATGCACCACCGGGGCGCCTGGGGAAGCCAGGGGAGCTATCTGATCTCCAACTGCGTGGAGGACGTGGTCAGCGTGTACCGCCATGTGCAGAGCCGGGCGTTCTGCCGGCAGTACCGCGTGGACCCGGACGCCGTGTTTCTGGCGGGCCACAGCATGGGCGGCAACAGCGTCCTGCAGGCGGCCCGGCAGCTGCGGGGCGTCCGGGGCCTGGTGCTGCTGGCGCCCTATGACCCCACCTGGCACCTGCGGGTGGGCAATCCCATGGAGCTGCTCAGCCTGCTGCGGACCGGATACATCCTGCACAGCGACGGCACCGGCGCCATCCTGCGGGACATCCAGGCGCATTTGACGGACTACCCCTTTGAGAACGCCTTTGACCGGGTGAAGGACCAGAACCTCTGCCTGGTCCTGGGGACGCGGGACACCATCACCCGCCACGAGATGGTGCTGCCGCTCTGGGAGAGGCTGAAGGACCACGAGACCCCGGCGGTCCAGCGGATGCTCCAGCTGCCCGCCGCCCACGGGCTCTGCGGATGCCGCATGGCCATGATCCAGGCGGTGTCGGAATTTCTGGAGGCCGTCTGTGACCAGGCCTGAGGCCCCCCGGCGGGCCGGGACCAGCCCCGCGGAGAAATCGAAACAGCCATCGAAAAAGCGCCAGCCTGGCGGAACGAAAGTTCCGCCAGGCTGGTTTCAGTTGATGGTCCGCAGGCGTTTGAGGAATTCCTGGTTTTCCGTTTTCTTGCAGATCGCGTCGATGCCGGAGGAGATGACCCAAATGGCCATCCCCCGTTCCGCGCAGGCCACCAGCAGGTCAATGATCAGCTCGTGGTGCGCTGTCTCCTGTCCGGAAAAGGGGAAAAAGCAGATCAGCAGCTGCGGATTCAGCAGGTACCATTTGTAATAGGAGAACCGGAGGCGCGCCGGCAGCGTCCAGGTGCGCAGGGGCCGCAGGAGATCCTCCCTGGGGAACCATTTGGAGGCCTCCTCCAAAATGTTCTCCGTGATCCGGCGGCGGACCAGCCGCTGCCCGGCCTTGGGGAGCAGGCTGATGGCCAGGTTGTCCAGCGCGGTGAGATTGTCAAAAAGCACACCGCCGGGGCGGTCCGGCCGCTCCGTCTGGATCCCGATCTCTGTGCCGAGACGCCTTGCCATTTCCGCATAGGTCTGCGGCTGTCCGTTCAGCCACAGCTCACCGCTCAGCCAGCCTTTTCCATCCAGAAAGCACGCCCGCAGTCTGGCGGCGGCCGTGTAGTTTTCATCCCGGAAGTAGGCGATCTCCCCGCTGTGGATCTGGCAGGTCAGCGGTGCCATTTCTGGAAAGGAGAGGCCCTCCAGCCGCAGCACCTGCTTGTTTCCCCAGTGGCGCTCCGTGTGCTCCGCCCCCCGGTCCCGCGGCTTCCAGCCCAGGACCGCGTAGAGCTGGTCCCCATACTCCTCCGGATAGAGCCGGTAACAGGTCCTGCGGCTGCGGACGATGTCGATCCGGTCGCAGTAGCGGTACAGAAAGGTCTCGTCCAGATCCAGCAGGAACACCGCCGTTCCCTGGCGCAGCAGCAGCTGCACACAGTCCATCAGCTTCTCCACGTCCCGCTGGCGCAGGATCTCCGTGATCCGGTCCAGAACCAGCAGCTCCCCCTGCCAGAACCATACGCGGAAGATGCAGAGACGGTAATAATCCAGCAGAGACAGATCCACAAGGCGGCCCTCCAGCGGCACATCCAGCTCCATCTGCGCCCGGACCGCCCGGCACTCCGGACCGTACAGGCGCTGGACCGCGCCACGCCGCTGCCGCCGGCTCACCGGACGGTCCAGCGCCAGCAGAAAGTCCCGCACCGTCAGCTCCTGGGAGTGGAAACGGTGCAGATTCACGATTCTGGCATTCTGCACGATCCAGCGCTCCAGCTCCAGCGGGCCCACCCGGCGTCCGCAGGAGAAGGCCCGCCCCTGCTCCAGGTGCGTGTTGCCCTTGAACAGGTCCAGATACGCGGTGCCGGAAGTAAAATGGTCGTCCACATAGACCCCGATGCACTCGCCCCGGGAGATGGAGATCTCAAAGCGGTAGAGGTCCTCCTCCCTGCGGAAGCAGCCGTTCTCCACCCGGATCAATTCCTCTTTCACAGTCTTACGCCTCCCGGAAACGCAGCGGCAGCGTCACGCAGCACTCCGTGCCGACGCCGGCCGCGCTGAACAGATGCAGGCCGTAGTCCTCCCCGAACATGAGCCGGATGCGGCTGTTGACGTTCCGCAGGGCAATGCCTCCGTACGGCGGGGTCCTGTCGTCCTCGTCTCCGACAAACTGCGCGTTGAGCCGCTCCACCTGTTCCTCCGGCATCCCCACACCGTCGTCCCGCACCCGCAGGAAAAAGGTCCGGTCGCTGTTTTCCACGATGATGCGGACCGTGCCGTGCCCCAGCTTGCCCTCCAGCCCGTGTGACACCGCGTTCTCCACCAGGGGCTGCAAAATGAGCTTGGGCATCTGCACCTCCAGCAGCCGCTCGTTCTCTAGGTCCAGCTCCAGGGAGATCTTGTCGCCGAACCGGCAGCGCTGGATGGTAAAGTAGTTTTCCGCGTTGTCCAGCTCGTCGGAAAAAGTCACATACTCCTGGACATTGGAGATGGTATAGCGGAAAAAGGTGGCCAGGGCCTCCGTGGTCTCGGCGATGTCCGGGCAGTTCGCCAGCAGGGCGTCCGTGCGGATGGCCTCCAGGGCGTTGTAGAGGAAGTGGGGATTGATCTGATTCTGCAGCGCCAGATATTCCGCCTGCTTCTGCCGCAGCCGGGTGATCTCCTCTCCGTGGAGCCGCTCTTCCACGTCCGCGAAAAACGTGTTCAGGGCCAGATCCCTGTGCCAGTCCATCCGCAAAACGGCCTCCAGGTCCCGTTCCCGCCGGTAGCGCCGCAGCGCCCGTCTCAGTTTCCAGTCCGCCCACGGCCACATGGTATCACCTACTTGTAAAGTTTCTTATAGTCCGACGGGCTCACGCCGGTGAGCTTTTTGAACAGCCTGGAAAAGTATTTCAGGTCCCGGTAGCCCACCTGCTCCGCCACGTCCTGCACGGACAGCTCCTCTCCGCACAGCAGCTCCTTGGCCTTACTGATGCGCAGCTCTGTCAGATAGTCCATGAAGTTCTGCCCGGTCTCCTTTTTGAACAGCGTGGAAAAATAGGTGGCGTTGAAGCCCACGGTGCTGCTGACATCCTCCAGCCGCAGGGCCTCCTGGTAGTGCTGCTGGATATAGTGCTTTGCCTCGGTGATGGGCCGCATCTCCCGCAGGGATTTTTCGTCCTTCAGCTGCCGGAGCTCCATCTGGATACTTTGCCGGAGGAGACGGCACACCGCCGCCGCGTCCGTGCAGTGCCAGAACCGCTCCTCCAGAGCCTCCGCCAGGGACGCATCCACCTCGCCGCTTTGCCGCATCCCATAGAGACACGCCTCCAGCACCTGGTGGAACCAATCCTCCACCATCTGCCCGTTCAGATCCGGCAGCGCCCGCAGCGCCTGGAAGCTCTCCTCCAGCTCCTGCGAGAAGCGCGTCTCATCCAGACATTCGGCCGCCACCTGAAAGCCCTTTTTCCGGAAGGCGTCCAGCTGGTACCGCCGGGTCAGATCCGGCGTCTCCGCCGCCGCGTCCCGCCAGGTCTGCGGCCGGCACAGCCGGTCCTTGCACAGCCAGAACGCCTCCCGCATGGACGCGCCCGCCTGTTCCAGGGAGCTCTTCCGGCTGCCCAGGCAGATGGTGGCCTGGACATTCCAAAACAGGTCCCGCTGATTTTCAATCTCCTTGCGGAGCTTGGTGAAGTACTGGGTCACTTCCACCGCCTGATAGGTCTCCAGATACAGCAGCACCGCGATCCCGGCCCGCCCCAGCGTGACCGCGTATTCCTCTGTCAGCAGGCCGCTCTCCCGCCGCGCGATCTCCAGCGCGTGGCGCAGCAGGATCCGGTATCCGTCCTGATAGGACTCCGCGTCGGGCACGTCCACCCGGATCACCGCCGTGAGGTAGGTGCCCCTCCCAAAGTGGAATCCATATTCCGCGTTGGCCTGTCCGGCGCTCAAAAAGGGCGCGCCCCGCTCCGCGGCCTCCTGCAGGGCGTCCATCAGAAGCTCCTGCTGATGCTCCCCGCTCTTTTTCAGCTGGAATTCCAGGGCGGCCTCCTGCCCCAGCTTCTCCTTGAGCCGGAGCACGATGCCGGTGAGCTCCTCCTGCTTGAGGGGCTTGAGCAGATAGTCCTCCACGCCGTATTTCAGCGCGCTCTGGGCGTATTCAAATTTCCGGTATCCGCTGATGACAATGAAATGCAGCTTGGGCTGAAGGGCCTTGGCCTTCTGGATCAGCTCGATCCCATCGCAGCCGGGCATCCGGATGTCCGTGATCAGCAGATGCGGCTGCTTCTCCCGCACCAGCTCCAAGGCCCGCAGCCCGTCATTGGCGGTGCCCACGATCTCATAGCCCAGCGCCTCCCAATCGATCAGCTTCTGCATCAGCAGGATCACCTTGTTCTCATCATCGGCTAGGACCACCCGCAGCATCTGCGGCACCTCCCTGACAGATTCTGATAAGGAAAGGGAAAACGGACCCGTTTTCCCTTTCCCTGTCATTGTACGCTTTTTCGCGGTGTTTGCCAAGATTTTCCGAGAATCTCAAGCAAATATGGAAAATCTCCGCCGGCTTACTCGTAATCCGCCACGTTGGAGGCGTCGACCCACACGCTGTCCGCGATGATGAGGTTGTTCTCCAGCGTGCCGCCCTCCAGCAGGGTGACGGCCGCTTCCACACCGCTGGAGGCCATCATGCCGCCGTCCTGGGCCACGGTGCCGGTGATCCGGCCGTCCTTGATGGCCTCATAGCCGTCGGGGGTGCCGTCCAGGCCGGTGATGACGATGCCGCTGTTGGCACCGGCGGCGTTGCCCGCGCCGACGGCCATGCCGTCGTTCTGGCAGACGATGGCGTCCAGGTCATAGGCGGACAGCCAGCTCTCCACGGTGGCCTGGGCCTGAGCGGTGTCCCACTCGCAGTCTGCGGGGGCCACTACTTCCGTCATGTTGGGATAGTTGGCCAGGATGTTGCGGTAGCCCTCCAGGCGGGCGGTGGTGTCCGTGGTGGAGGAGGGGCCGGTCAGGATGGCGATGTTGCCCTCGCCGCCCAGCAGGTCCGCCACGTGCTGCATCTCGTTCTCGCCGGCCTTGACGTTGTCGCCGCAGGACACGGCGGAAATTCCGGCGGACTCCCAGTCCGTGCAGGCGGACACGATGTTGATCATGATGACGCCGGCGTCAGCGGCGGCCTTGGCGGCGTCGCGCAGGCCGTCGGGATCCACGGGCTCGAACAGGATGGCGTCGTAGCCCTCGGACACGCACTGCTCGATCTGGCTGATCTGCTTGGCGGCATCCTGGTCAGCGCTCAGGATGCTCAGCTCCACGCCCAGCTCATCGGCCTTGGCCTGCGCGCCCTCGGTGACACCGATCTGGAACGCATTGGTCTGGTGCTGCTGGATGAGCGCGATCCGGTAAGTGCCGTCGCCGCCCTCGGCGGCTGTCTCTCCGCCGGCACCCTCGTCGGTGGTGGTCTCGGTGCCGCTGCTGCAGCCGGTGAGGGCTGCCAGCGCCATGGCGCCGGTCAGCAGCAGAGCCAGAAACTTCTTCTTTTTCATGTTCTTTCCTCCTTGAAATATTCGGTTCCTTGCCATTTATATCAAGAGCAGGACAGGAAACGACCCGCTCCCAATACCGCTCAGCGCTTTTTGCTCTTGCCCTTCACGTCGATCAGAACGGCCAGCACAATGATGAGGCCCTTGACGATCTTCTGCCAGTGGGAGGACACGCCCATGATATCCAGGCCGTTGGCGATGACGGTGATCAGCAGGCAGCCGACCACGACGCCCCAGGGCTTGCCCACACCGCCGGACATGGAGACGCCGCCCACCACGCAGGCGGTGATGGCATCCATCTCATAGCTCTCAGCCGCCGTGGGCTGGCCGATGGTGACACGGGAGGTCATCAGGAAACCGCACAGGCCCGCCAGCAGGCCCGCGATGGCAAAGGTGGAGATGCGGATCCGGGTGGTGTTGATGCCGGACACCTGCGCCGCCAGCAGGTTGCCGCCGCAGGCGTAGACCCGGCGGCCGTAGACCGTCTTGGACAGTACGAAGGAGCAGATCAGGATGATGATCACCAGAAAGACCGCCAGCATGGGGATGCCGAAGATGGAGGACGCCGCCACGGCCTTATACGGCTCGCTGATGCCGATGATGGGCTTGCCGTCGGAGATCAGAAGGGCCAGACCGCGGACCGCCGTCATGGTGCCCAGGGTCATGATGAACGGCGGCAGGTTGCCGACGGAAACGCCCACGCCGTTGATGATGCCCACGGCCAGTCCGCCCAGCATGGCCACCACCAGCGGCACGATGATGGGATACTGCCCCTGGCCCAGCATGGCCGCCAGGATGCCGGTGAAGGCCACCGTGGAGCCCACCGACATATCGAAGCCGCCCGCGATGATGACGAACATCATGCCGAAGGCCAGAATGCCGTTGATGGAGGCCTGCTTCAGGATATTGACCAGGTTGGAGGGCTGGATGAAGCTGGGCTTCAGACAGGTCAGCACCACCACCAGGGCAATAAAGATCACGAAAATGAAGTATTCGCTGATCAGTGCTTTTGCACGTCTCGTTTCTTTCATAGTAGTTCCTTCCTTTACACCTTGATGGCAGAGGCCAGCGTCATGATCCGCTCCTGGGAGAATTCCTCCCGGCTGACCTCTCCGGAATAGTTGCCCTCGCACATGACCATGATCCGGTCGCAGATACCCATCAGCTCCGGGATCTCCGAGGAGATCATGATGACCGCCTTGCCCTGGCGCACCAGATTGCCCAGCAGCAGGTAGATGTCCCGCTTGGCGCCCACGTCGATGCCGCGGGTGGGCTCATCCAGGATGATGATGTCCGGATCGTTCAAAAGCCACTTGGCGATGACGATCTTCTGCTGGTTGCCGCCGGAGAGATTCCCCACGATCTGGTCCACAGAGGGGGTCTTGATGTTGAGCTTCTCGATGTACTCCTCCGAGGCGCGGCGGGCCTTTCCCTTGTTGTAGAGCCCATGGGTCAGGAGCTTTTTGATGGCCACCATGGCGATGTTGTCGTTGACCGTGCCGCTGAGATTCAGCCCCGTGACCTTCCGGTCCTCGGTGATGAGCGCCACGCCCTCCTTGATGATATCCTCCGGAGAGGAGACCTTCACAGGCTTGCCGTGGACCAGGATCTCCCCCTGGGAGAGGGCGTGCATCCCGAAGATGCCCTCCACCAGCTCGCTGCGTCCGGCACCCACCAGGCCGCCGATCCCCAGGATCTCGCCCCGGCGGACGGACAGGCTCACGCCCTTGACCTTGTTGTCCGCCCGGACGATGTTCTTGGCCTCAAAGACGACCTCGCCGATGTCCGCCTCCAGCTTGGGATACACGTCCGTGATCTCCCGGCCCACCATCATCTTGATGAGCTGGCCCTCGTCCAGCTCCTTGGTGGTGCCGGTGCCGATGTACTGCCCGTCCCGGTAGACGCTGACTCGGTCACAGATGGAGAAGATCTCCGCCATGCGGTGGGAGATGTAGATGATGGCCACGCCCTTTTCCTTCAGGCGGCGGATATGTCCAAAGAGCAGCTCCACTTCCCGGTCCGTGATGGCGGCAGTGGGCTCGTCCATGATGATGACCTTGGCGTTCACCGAGATGGCCTTGATGATCTCGATGAGCTGGCACTGGGCCACGGTCAGATTCCGCAGCGTCTCTTTGGGCGAGACGTGAAGCCCGCACTCCTCGATCAGCTGCTGGGCCTGCTCGATCTCGGCCTTTTTGTCCACCAGGCCGTTCCTGCGCAGTTCCCGCCCCACGAAGATGTTCTCGTATACGGTCATATCCAGGATGGGATTGAGCTCCTGGTGGATCATGGCCACGCCCATGTCCATGGCCTCCTTGGGGCTGGTGGCCGTATAGGGCTTGCCGTCAAACAGGATCTCGCCGCCCGGATCCTTGGAGTAGATCCCCATCAGGATCTTCATCAGGGTCGATTTGCCGGCCCCGTTTTCTCCCATCAACGCATGGACCTCTCCGGGCCGCACCTGCAGCTGGACGTGGTCCAGCGCCTTAACGCCTGGGAAGGTTTTACTGATATCTTTCATTTCCAAGATATACTCCATGCAGTTCTCCCCTTTCGCACAGTCCTTTTTGTCATTATTTTATCAAGCGCGCTGTTTTTTGGAAACGCGCGTTTTTCACATGACAGGGGAGGATTTTTGGGTTTTTGCAAAAAACATCATTTTGCGTAAAAACGAAAACGATTTTTATGCCGTTTTCACAAAAACATTTGACATAAACCTGAGGATCGGAGCAACGGCACCTGCGCGCGGCAAGAACAGGACCTCCGCGGAAGCCGGCAAATGCCCGCTGATATCGCCCGAAACGCCCAAAAGTCCGGATCCGGAAACGCCGCGTTCGGGCCTTTCCAAAAAATTTTCCGGATCCATAAAACCAAGCCCGCGCGTTTCGGCACTATCCAGCAGAGACGCAGTCACGGCCCGTGTGGCTGACAAATACAGAGAGGAGGGATGTCCGCGGGTGCTCCGGCCTTTGAGGGGGACAGAGACTCCTGCGGACGGATACAGATGGCAAAAAAGATCATTCGGGCAAAGCAGACTTACGCAGGGAGCGATGGAACAGGCTATTTCCGAGGAGAGGACGGCAAGTATTACTACGGGAACGCCCAAAATGGATATGTGACCAAGACCCTGGACCAGCAACGGCGGGACGCGGACGAGGCCGCGATCCAGGCCCAGGCGGACCGGGAACAGGCTGACATCCAGTCGCAGATCGAATCGTACCACGCCATGCGGTACGCGCGGGACCACTCCCCCGAGGCGCGTCAGGCGCGGGCGGCGGTGACGTTTGCTGCGGGTGTCAGCCTGGGGGCCTTTCTGGCACCGGTATTCTACATTTTCGCGTGCCTGCTGGTGATGAGCTCCCTTCTGGACACCTGGCCGACGCTGCTGCAGGAGCTGTTTTTCCAGTATGCCTCCGGCCGGGCGGACGCGGCCACCGTCCTGCACACGGTCAACGCCCTTGCGGTCATGGCGCTGTTTGTGTGGAACCTCCGGGGCGCCTGGGCGGGCAGGCAGCGGACGCGGTGGTTCGCGGTGCCGGCGGTGCTCCTCACGTCGGCGCTCTACATGGCGGCGGAGACCATCGGCGGCCCCTTTTATCCGTTCCATCTGATCTTCCACGCTGCCTACGCACTGCAGATGGCCTCCCTGCCGGCGCTCATCCTGTACTATGTGGGATTCCGCCGCGGCGGCGGCCGGCAGTTCCTGCGGGGGATCGCACAGCGGCTGTGGGACCTTATGCCCGGCCAGCGTCACCACCATGTCCACCGAGGCACTGGACAACAGCCCCAACGTCACGGTCCATGTGGTGCCGGGCAGTGAAACGGAGATTTTCATCCTCCGCCGGGGCCTGACCCCCGAGGGCGACTATGAGGAGTTCGTACAGCAGGCGGATGCCGCCGCGGCCGGCAGCGAAGTCGAGGAGATGCCTGCCGAAGAAGTGGAGACCGCCCCGGAAGAGGAAACCGCTCCCGCGGAGGAGTCCTCCGGCGGCATGGGCGGTGCGATTGCCGTGGTCATTGTGGTCGTGCTTGCGGCCGGCGGCGCCTATGTGGTCCTGAAAAAGAAAAAGGCTTGATTTCTATTAGAAAGGAGCACCCCATGAAACATCTCATCAAACGCATTGTCCCCGGCCTGCTGGCAGCGGTTTTGCTGGCCGGCACCGTCCCCGCCTACGCAGAGGAGGACGGCACCCAGTTCCGGGACGTCTCCGCCAACGCCTACTACGCCGACGCGGTGGAGTGGGCGGTGACCGAGGGCGTCACAAAGGGCACCTCCGGCTCCACCTTCTCCCCCGGCTCCACTGTGACCCGGGCCCAGGCCGTAACCTTCCTGTGGCGGGCCGCCGGGCAGCCGGAGCCCTCCGCCAGCGCCCCCACCTTCACGGACGCGGCCAACCAGAGTGCCTATTACTACAAGGCCGTCCGCTGGGCGGCGGAGGAGGGTATCACCAACGGCGTCACCGCCACCACCTTCCAACCCGACGGCACGCTGCACTATGACCAGATCCTGGCCTTCCTCTGCCGGGCTGCCGGCGGGAACGCCACCGGCAGCGGCTGGGCCCAGAAGGCCCAGACCTGGGCTGCCGCCAACGGCATCACCAACGGCCTGACCTACGCCGCCAAGGGCAACTGCCCCCGGTCCGACGCGGTCTACTTCCTCTGGCAGCAGAGCGAGGGCGGCACGGAGCGGACGGAAGAAGAACAGGAGCAGCCGGAAGAGGAACAGACTAAGGAAGAGCAGCAGGCTCAGGAGCAGCAGAACCAGCAGGGACAGCAGAACCAGCAGGGACAGACGTCCTCGCCGGCCGGGGAGCTCTCCACCGGACTTCTCCACGCCAACGGGGCGGAGGCCGCCATCATCGACGGCTTCCTGCGCCGCACCGCTTCCATCAGCCTCAGTCCTTACGGCCTGACGGCGGATGAGGCGTTGGAGCTGGCACAGTCTATCGCCGACATCAATGGTCGGAACATCTACCGGGTGAAGAGTATTTCCTGCGCCCAGTCCGGCAGCGCGCAGGCCAGGGCTCTGACCGTGACCTATCCCCAGGATACCATGTTTGTGATCCCCAACACCGACGAGGATGCCCGGGCCATCGCCGAGGCTGTGGTGGACGACTTGATCCGCCCTGGTATGAGCGACTATGACATCGCACTGACCCTCCACGATTATCTGGTCCTCCACTGCGAATACAATTCCGCCCGCTACGGCACGGGCATCCGGCATATGGCCCACGACGCCTTCGGCGCGCTGGCCATCGGAGATGCCGTGTGCGAGGGATACGCCCTGGCCTATGAGATGCTGATGGAGGCCGCCGGCATTCCCTGCGAGTATGTGAGCGGCTACGCCAATGGCGCTCACGGCTGGAACATCGTGCAGATCGACGGAGCATGGTACCACGTGGACACTACTTGGGATGATCCGCTCAATATGAGCAGAGACTATGTCCGTTATGATTACTTCCTGAAAAGCGACAGTTATATGCGCAGGGACCACTCCAGGTGGACAGCCTCCTACGCCTGCACCAGTACCAAGTACGACGGCGTGGATCTGCCCGACACCGAAGAACAGGAGGAAGAGCAGCGGGAACAGGAACAGCAGCAGGAACAGCAGCAGAAGCAGGAACAGTTCGACGCCATCCGGCGGATCCTGGATGATGCCATCGCGGACCTGCCCTTCCGGACCGAGGCGGAGTGGGAAGGCATGACCTCCGACGAGCTGAATGCGTACAGAAACGCCTACGTTACCCTGGACGACTCTTACAGCAATCTCACCCTGCAGGAGGCCTATCAGGCCATGGCCGACGATCTCCGGGTACAGTATCCCGACTTGTCCATCTACTATGACCGGGAGCACCACGGCTATCGGATCTACCGGAACGATCTGGTGGCGGCCATCAAGGAGATCCAGGCGGAGGAAAACGCGGCCCGGCAGGAGGAACGGGACCGGCGCGTGGCGGAGATCGTGGCCCAGATCCAGGATGCCATCCGCGCGGGACTGGACACCTGCCGTTTTGAGGGAGAGTACACCTTCAGCGAGGTGGGCGCCGCCTACCGGGAGATGAATGAGAAAGGCTATACCTTCGACGGCTATGCCGCGCGGGAAGATTACTGGTTTGGCGGCTACAACGCATATCTCGTGAATATTGTGTATCCATCCAACTGAACTTCGCGGACATCGCAGCCGACTGTATGCCGGATATAAAAAGGGCCCGGGCCACAAGCCCGGGCCCCTTTGCGCGGCCAGGGGCCGGAGAACAGAGGGCAAGCGGCACTGCCGGTCCCGGTGCCCGGAGTCTAGGGCGCATTTCCAAAAGTTTTTTTGTTTGAGAGAGCCGGTTTGGAAACCTTTTTCCCATCTGCTGCGTCTTATAAAAAGACACCGTTCCACTTGGGAACGGCGGAATCGATTGGGTAGAAAGGACCATAGCATATGCAGAAGAAATTGCTTTTGATGATCTTGGCGGGCGTTCTGTGCCTGTCTCTGGTGGGCTGCGGCCGGAGCGGGGACACCCAGCCGGAAGAGGAAGACACCGTGCAGACCCAGGAGCCTGCGGAGCTTCCCGCAGAGGAGCCCACTGAGGCGCCCAAGGAGGAGACGGGCGATCCCGCGGCCAGCGAAGAGACGCCGGATGCGGAAACGCCCACATATACCGACAACTTCTCCGTTGACGCGGCGGCTGTGACAGACTTTGCAAAACAGATCCAGACCGTGGTGGCCGACAAGGATCTGGAGGCGCTGGCGGACCTGGCCTCCTATCCCCTGTATGTCGGCTTCGCGGACGGGGGACAGTCCGTGGAGTCCCGGGAGGACTTCCTCGCGCTGGGCGCGGACCAGATCTTTACGGATGCGCTGCTCTCTGAGATCGCCGGTGCGGACACCGAGGGGCTGGAGGCCAGTATGGCCGGCTTCTCCCTGTCCACCAGCGGACGGCCCAATGTGATTTTCGGCGTCGTGAACGGCCGTTTGGCCATCGTGGGCATGAATTATTGATCGCATCGCGTGATGCAAACGGGCGGCTGCCGGTGGCGGGCGCCCGTTTGCGCCATCGTGGGACCGCCCCGCAGCGCTGCGGGACATGATGCAAAATTGATGGCTTTGTGTGGCATCATATCAAAAAAGGGGTGAGGGGATGAACCGGATCTTGATCGCGGAGGATGAGGCCGCTATCGCCAATCTGATCCGCACCGTGCTGACCGACGCGGGCTACCGCTGCACCTGGGCGCCGGATGGGGACCAGGCGGCGGACTTTTTGGAACGGGAGTCCTTCGATCTGGCGCTGCTGGACATCATGCTGCCCGGCGTGGACGGATATGCGCTTTTGGACTACTGCAAGGCGCTGGACGTGCCTGTGATCTTCCTGACCGCCCTGGGCGGGGTGGAGGACCGGGTCCGGGGGCTACGCAGCGGGGCCGAGGACTACCTGCCCAAGCCCTTTGCCCTGCCGGAGCTGCTGGCCCGGGTGGAGACCGTGCTGCGCCGCTGCGGAAAAGCGGAGCGGCTGCTGACCCTGGAGCCGGACATCGAGATCGACCCGGCGGCCCGCGTGGTGCGGAAGGGCGGCAGCCCGGTGGCGCTGACCGCCAAGGAGTTCGACCTGCTGTTGCTGTTCGCCCAGAACAAGAACATCGTCCTCTGCCGGGACCGGATTTTCGAGCGGGTCTGGAACGAGGAGTACCTGGGGGACAGCCGGACGGTGGACCTCCACATCCAGCGGATGCGGAAGAAGCTGGGGCTGGAGGACCGGCTGGTGGCGGTGTACAAGGTGGGGTACCGACTGGAGGGGTGAGAGGGAGATGCGCCTGTTCTGGAAGCTGTTTTGCAGCATGGTGATGATCGCGGCGCTGGCCTGCTCCCTGGGGGGCTTCGTCCTGATCGACGGGCAGTTCCGCGCCGGACTGGACGCCCGGGCGGAGACGGCGATGACGGAGAATGCCCTGCTGCGCCGCACGTTCCTGCGGGAGCTGCAGTTTTCCGGAGGGCTCGACCAGACGGCGGCGGTCTGCCTGACGGAGGAGACCTTTGCCGCGGCGGAACAGCGGGGGATCTCGTTCCGCCTGACGGACAGCCAGGGACAGCCCCTGGCCGGCAGCCGCCTGCCGGTGGAGAGCAGCTTGTCCCAGGCCCTGGGAGCGGAGCGGCAGGGCTGGGAGTTCCTGCAGTCCAACAACGGCCGCGCGTATCTCCACGCCGCCAGCCCCCTGGTGCTGGACGGCGACGTGATGTACCTGGAGAATTGGCAGGAGGTGGGCGACCTGTTTGCCGCCCGGGAGGAGCAGTATCACGTGTTCTTCTACCTGCTGATGGGGCTTATCCTGCTGTCGGCGCTGTCCGCGCTGGCGGTGAGCGCCTGGCTCTCCCGTCCGCTGGGACGCCTGTCTGCGGCGGCCCGGCAGATGGCGGCGGGAGAGCTCTCCCAGAGAGTGGAGGTGCGGGGCAGCGACGAGATCAGCCGCCTCTCCCAGGACTTCAACCAGATGGCGGACCAGCTGGAGCGGCACGTGCAGGAGCTGACCGACACCGCCCGCCGGCAGGAGGATTTCCTCCGCAGCTTTGCCCATGAGACCAAGACGCCGCTGACCTCCATCATCGGCTACGCGGAGCTGGCGCTCTCCCGGCCGGACCAGCCGGAGCTGGTGCAGGAGAGCGCGGCCTGCATCTTCCGGGAGGGCCGGCGGCTGGAGAGCCTCTCCCGGAAGCTGGTCGACCTGATCGTGCTGGAGAACGAGGGGCTCCGCCTGCGCACGGTGGAGATGCCCGGCTTTCTGGAGCAGGCGGCCGGCGTGGTGCGGCCGGGCCTGGAGCGGGCGGGCATCCGCTTTGCGGTCCACGCGGACCCGGGGACTGCGGAGATCGAGCCGGATCTGATGGAGTCGGTGTGCCTGAACCTGCTGGACAATGCCCGCAAGGCCGTGGAAAACAAGGGCCTGATCCGCCTGGAGGGCATCCGGACGGCGGACGGCTACTGCATCCGCGTGACGGACGATGGCCGGGGCATCCCCCGGGAGGAGCTGGCCCGGATCACCGGGCCCTTTTACATGGTGGACAAGTCCCGGGCCCGGACGCAGGGCGGCTCGGGCCTGGGGCTGGCGATCTGCCAGAGGATCGTGGCCCTCCACGGCGGCAGGCTGGAATTTGAGAGCGAATTGGGCCGGGGCACACAGGCCAGCGTCTGGCTGAAGGGGGCGGGAGACGTATGAAGCATCTGCAAAAGTGGGGGCTCCCCCTTCTGACGGGAGTCGTGGTGCTGGCGGCGGTGCTGCTGCCCAGGCAGATCTCCGCGCTCCGGGACCGGCAGACACTGGATGCCGTCCACACGGAGCCCATGGCCCAGGAGGACCTGACGCCGCAGGAGGCCGCCCTGCCGGAAAAGCTGGGCCTGCTGGGCCGGGCCATCCGCTACCCGGGCCTGGATGTCTATTCCGCCACCCAGCCCTTGGAGGAGGCGGACGAAGAGACCTGGTCCAAAGCGGAGGAGACGTTCCGACAGGCGGTGGAGCAGCTGGCGGCGTGGGGCGTCCTGCCGGAGACGTTTGACCGGACGGCGCTGGCGTTTCAGGGCGGCAGCCGCGTGGTGTATGTTCAGGCGGACGGCGGACTGTCCGCCGGGATGCTGTACTTGCAGGGCGAGACGGACAGCCGGGACGACCTCTGGATGGCGGTGGACGAGGAGACGGGACTGCCGGTCTGGATCGACTGCACGCTCCGCTCGGCCCGGGAGGACCTGGGCACGGCGGAAGCGCTGGGCCAGGCCTTCCGGGACGGCCTGGGGCTGGAGACCCGGCAGCGGGGCCCGGCTGTCTGGGAGGTGGACGGCGCCGGCGGCCTGGTCTACAGCGCGTCGGTGGAGGCGCGCAGCGGGCGCATCAGCGTAGAGCCCCTGGGATTTGCGTGGGACCTCTTCGGAGAGGGAACGCCCTCGGAGACGGCCCAGGCAAAATGATGCAAAATCGATGCAGTTCCGCGGCCACTTTGCTGGAAACCGGGGGTATTGTAAAGGTACCAAAAGGGAACAGGCACCCGGACGGGTGCTGCGGATGCATTTGGAATGGAGGAATCACGATGAAAAAGGCACGACTGCAAACCATGGCACTGCTGATACTGATGCTCTGCATGCTGTTTCTGACCGCCTGCGGGGCATCTGCCGCGGAGCAGGACGAGGAGGCCCCGGAGACCCCGCCACAGGAGTCTGCGGCTGCGCCGGAGACGGAGGAGCCGGCGGCGGAGCGGGGGGACGCCACGCTGGCGGACCTGCTGGGTGAGGACTATGTGACCTACCTGACAGAGACCATCACGATGCAGATGGGCAACCGCATGGAGAAAAATCCCGAGATCCGGTATTATCCCATCGAGGACAACGCCCCCCTCAGCGACTATGTGACCATCGACGAGACCACCAAGTTCGAGGTGGACGAGGAGGGGAACCCTGTGATCTTCTTCCCGGCCGGGACGGTGACGGACGAGGCGAACGGCGAGCAGAGCTTCCGGATCCCGAAGCTGTATCAATGACCGGAACAGGCGCGGACAGGCCGCTGGCGTTTGCCGGCGGCCTGCTTTCATGCCGTGGAGCCGGAAGCGGCGTCCCCGGCCATCAAGGGCAAAAAGCGGCAAACGAGAGGAAGCCCCCGCTCCATTCGGAGCGGGGGCTTCCTGCTTTACAGTGCTATTGAGAATTTGTTTTCAGGCAACTGATTCAAAGCTTGCTGTCATATTAGAAACAGTGGCAGTAACGCTCTCAACCGTAACATGAATGGTAACAACAGGTGCCACCTGAGCGGTTCCCTCAGTTGTCAGTTCAGCCTCGCACGTCAGGGTAACGCCATCTGCCGTAACAGTCCAGTCATAGCTTTCAAAGGCTTCCTCGTCAAAGACAACGGGAGTATTGAACGTCAAAACAACATCGAACTCGTCTCCCTCAGTGAGATACGAAAGAGGCCCGTCCTCAATCGAGACACTCCAGTTCGTGTCCGTACTGGTAATGCCACCAGAAACGTCCACGTAGCCGGTCTGAATCATGACATGAGAGCCTGCATTGGTGTCAACATAGGACTGCCCATTATTAGCCGCATAAATCCAATCGTCTCCATCGAAGCTGTAAATATAGCCGAGATCATCGTTAGGTGCGGTGGTTTCGCTCGCGTTGGTGGAGAAGTATTCGACCAGCTCGCCGTCCACGGTCAGGGTGTAGAAGGGCGTTCCATCCGCAGTCGTAAATGTAATGGTCTCAAGGTAGCCGTCCTCATTGTACGCGGTTGTGGTGTAGGTTTTGCCGCTCTTGCTGGGACGTTCGATGTCCGTGTACTGATAAACAACCTTCATCACGTTCACTCCTTTCTCTCTTATTGGATCGCCGCATAAAATTGATTCAGTAGCTCTTCCGTTGTCGGTACGTTACCGCCCATTCTTCCATAGAAGGAAACGCGGTCCTTATTTTTGACGGCCAGTTTGACATCCTCGACCATTTGTCCCGCGCTCAGTTCCGTTACGAAAAAGTGCTTGTCCAGTCCCGCAAATGCTTTTTCCGGGAACGGCCAAAGCGTGATTGGCCGGATCATGCCCACTTTGAGTCCCTGTTCTCTTGCGGCCTTCACCATATCCAACGTGACACGGGCAAGGCTTCCATAGGCCACGGCAATGTGGTCGGCATCCTCAATCATGCAGGACTCCCAGCGTTGCTCCTGCGTCTGGATCTCGCGGTATTTTGACTGAAGGTCCATACAATGGCGCTCCCACTGCTCCGGGCCATAGCCGCAGGTTACAATCGTTCGGTGATCGTCCCCCTTGGCACCCCGCAGCGCCCAATCCGGAACTTCCGGCGTGTCCTGCGGCTCGGGCAGCACTGCATTTTCATACAGCTTTGACAGCATGCCATCGCTGACCAAGATAACCGGATTCCGGTATTTGATCGCTAGATTGAACGCTTTGACCGTATAGTCAGCCAGCTCTTGTACGGAATAGGGCGCCAAAACGATGGTACGGTAATCCCCGTGTCCTCCGCCCTTCGTCAGTTGAAAATAGTCTCCCTGCGCGGCAAGAATCTCACCGTCGCCAGGACCGGGCCGCATGCAGTCCACTACGACACCGGGCAGCCCGGCACTGGCCATAAAAGAGATTGCATCCACGCCAAGGCAAAATCCAGGTCCAGAGGTCGCGGTCATGCCCAGTTTTCCCACAGACGCAACTCCCGCCACCATGTTGAAAGCCGCCAGTTCGGTTTCGGCCTGCACATAGACAATATCGTTTTGATGATTGCGCTCCGCGTAATATTCTGCAATTTCAGAGGATGGCGTGATGGGATACCCAAAATAATACTTGCAGCCGGCGCGAATCGCACTTTCCGCAATTGCGGCGTTTCCTTGAATCAAAATCTCTTTTCCCATCTTTTATTTCTCCTTCGCCAATATTGCGTTGCTGGTTTATGGTTCGGTGATATCTCTCTCCACAGAAATGGCAATTTCAGGGCATACTGTGGCACAAATTCCGCAGGCGATGCAATCGGCCAGCGCTTCTACCTCAGCGCATCGGTATCCCTTTCGGTTCACGTTTTCCCCTTGCTTCAAAATGGATTTTTGGGGGCAGAAATAAATGCAGTATCCGCACGCTTTGCATCGTTCCGCATCGATTTTGACACGATTCATCTCTAATCTCCTCCCTTGGTTCGTTTCATTTCTGAAAAAATATGCGCATACGAGGCTTGTTTCCTCCTATACGCATATTTTTCCAATGAAATTACAGGCCCAAAATCCGCTGCATATTTCTGCCGAGGATATTTGCCTTAGCCGTCCTGAAAGAGCAGAAGAAAAAAGCGGGAGGCAGCCACTGGGTATTTCCCTCGCCTACCGGCGGACCCATCTCACCGGACAGCGTGCTCCACATGCTCCACCGGGTGCTGAAGCGGGCGGGGTTGCCCAGAGTTCGATTCCACGACCTCCGGCATACCTTCGCAACACTGGCCCTTCAGAACGGGGTGGACATCAAGACGGTGTCCGGGATGCTGGGACACTTCTCGGCGGGGTTCACCCTGGACACCTATGCCCACGTCACCACATCGGCCCAGAAGGAAGCGGCGAAGACCATGGGAAAAGTTCTGGCGAATGCCCTCTGACGCCAGAGAAAAGACAGGAAGCCCGGAGGCGAAAATACCGCCTCCGGGCCGATTTTTTGCCCCGTCTGGGTCACGGTTTGGGTCACCCAAGTGTCCAGAAAACGGGGACGTCCAAAAAAGTTGCAAAAGTGAATAAAAATCACCGCTTTCCGGCTGGAAAGCGGTGATTTTATGGTTGCGGGGGCTGGACTTGAACCAACGACCTCCGGGTTATGAGCTGCTGTCGGTTTCTCCGTCCGCTGCACCGCAGTGCTTTCCGGGCCTTTTTGAGCCTAAAATTGCCCAAAACCCGAAGGTTGTTCCTCTCCGCTCCAGGGGGATTTTCCCCAGTCTGGGTCAGCGGTTTGGGTCAGGGGATCAGTACGGATTTACCACCCGCACATGGTCCAACGGCGACCAGTCGGCGATCTTGTCGCTGCTGCGGACCGTGACCTCCTGCAGGTTTTGCAGCCCGGCCAGCGGAGATAGATCTATGTTGCCGTCTGCCTCGAACTCCAGGGTCTGCAGCTCCGTCATGCCGGAGAGCACCTGCAGGTCCTGGCTGTCCATGGGCGCAGGCAGATAAAGCTCCCGCAGCTGGGTGCAGCTCGCCAGCCCGGAGAAGTCCGTGAGCCCGTCCGGGTCAAGATGGAGCTCCCGCAGGTCGGTCATACCGGACAGGAAATCCAGATTCTCCGCGGTGGGAATAACCATGCCTTCACCATAGAGATGCAGAGACTGGAGTTTCGTCAGGCCAGACAGTACGCTGAAATCGGCACCGGGCATCACGCCTTCCAGATACAGTTCCACCAGAGAAACGGCACCCTGGATCCCATCCAGACTGCCGAACCCACCGTTATCCATGGTGATTCGTATGGTTTGCAGATCCTTCATGCCGGAGAGGAAGGACAGATCTGGAGAAGCGATGAAGTTGTCGCCGCCGCTGCCGGTAATGCTTAACTCCTGAAGGTTTGTGAGACCGGACAGGGCGCTGAGGTCCGTCAGGTTCAGGTTATAGCCGCGTACTTCCAAGGATGTGAGATTGACAGACCTCTCAAGGCCGTCCAAGCTCTCAAGACCGGAGACATTGAGATGTGCCGTTGTCAGATTGGGCAATTTCTCCAGGAAAGAGATGTCGGAGAAGCACCTGCTGTAGCCGGACTGGCTGCCTTCTACAGTCAGTTCCTTCAAATTTATGAGATTTTCCAGAGGGGATGGGTCCTCGATCTCCATTTTGGCGGAAAGAGAGAGGTATTCTAGCTTCGTCAGCCCCGCCAGGGGGGAGAGGTCCTTCACCCCTACGTTCTCCGTGCCGAGCTGCAGCTCCCGCAGCTCCGTCAAGCCGGAGAGCGGCGACAGGTCGGAGATCTGATTGTCCTTTAGCATCAGGTTCTCCAGCTGGGTCAGCCCCGCCAGAGGCGTCAGGTCTGTGATGTTGTTGCCGCTGAGCCGCAGGTCATACAGGTTGATCATGTACTTGAGATCCTGAATATCCGCGTCCGTCAGGCCCATGTCCTGTAAGTCCAGCTTCTGCAGATCGGTGCTGTACTCCTGCCCGGCGATGGTGATGGAGGGCACCTCCGCTTCCAGCAGGGGACGGTCGTTTCTCCCCCCGCTGCCTCCGCTACCGGAACCGCCGCCCCCGCCCAGAGCCATGCCCACGCCCACGGCTACCACGACCAGAGCCGCAATCCCGGCGATGAGGGCATGTTTCACCTTTTTCTTCTCCGGAGTCGGCATCGCCGCACCGCCGGACACCGGCACCTCCACGATCTGCTGACTCTCGATGGCGTCCAGGAACTCCGCCGCGCTCTGGAACCGGTCCTCCGGCTGCACCGCCAGGCCCTTCAAGATGGCCTTGTCCAGATACTCCGGAATGTCGATGCCGCACTGGGAAATGGGGACCAGCTCGTCATGGTCCAGCCGCTCCAGCGCCTCCGGCGGCAGAAAGCCGGTGATGGCGGCGTAGAAGCACGCGGCGCAGGAGTACACGTCCGTGAATGGGCCTTGGCGGCTTCTTCTGATGTACTGCTCCTTGGGCGCATAGCCGACTTTCAAAATGACGTCCAGGCTCTTGGACTTGTCGCCGATGGAATACCGGGCCGAACCGAAGTCCAGCAGCTTTACCATACCGTCTTTCGTGATGTAGATATTGTCCGGCGTTACGTCACGGTGGATGAATCCCTCCGCATGGACGGCGGTCAGGGCCCGCAGGACGGGGATCATCACGTTGAGGGTCTCTTCATCTGAGATTTTGCCTCCATGGTTGGCGATGTAGGTCTTGAAAGAGATGCCTTCGATGTAGTCCATGACGAAATACGAGGTATCGTTTTCGTCGAAATAGCTGGTGACCGCCGCAATGTTGGGATTGCCGATGAACTTTGCCAGCGTCCGGGCCTCCTCCTGGAAGCGCTCGGCGCCGTAGGCGAACTCCTCGGATTTGGTGTCCATGGCCACGGATACCGTCGTCCCGATGCGGGTGGCGATGTCGTTGGGCATGAACTCCTTGATGGCGACCTTGGCGTTCAGCTGGGTGTCCAAAGCGAGATATGTAATACCAAATCCGCCCTGGCCCAGCACTCGGCCCACGATGTAGCGGCCGTCCAGCACCGTCCCGGCCCGCAGGGCCACCGGGAATTTTCTCTCATTCTCCGCCAGGTCGAAGCCGCAGTAGGGGCAGGGACCCTCCGGGGCCTCCCGCTCCTGGAAGCAGTTGTAGCAGAGATTTTTCCACTCAGCCATATCGTCCCTCCACATGAAACTGTCTGGTCGATAAGACCATCTTAGTTCCTTTCCGGGAGGAACTCAAGTATGCTGTTTGCATAGTATCCGGGCGGAGATTTCCTGCCTTTTGGCAGGGCAAGCAGAGCGTTTGGCTTGCCACTGGCAGCCAAACGCTTTTTGCGGGCTGACGCCCACACCCACTTTTTCGGCCCGAGGGCCGAAGGACAGAGAGAAG
>DWZJ01000030.1 GCA_019118245.1 Candidatus Oscillibacter excrementigallinarum | reverse complement strand
CTTGGCGGAGGTCTCGATATACTTGGCCACGTCCATGGAGTTGTCCTTCACGAACTCCTGCTGGAGCAGGCAGTTCTCCTTGTAGAACTTGCCCAGCTTGCCGGCCACGATACCCTCCTTGACCTTGTCGGGCTTGGAGGCCATCTTGGGGTCATTGGCCATCTGCACCAGCATGATCTTCTTCTCCTCATCCAGGGTGGCCTGATCCACCTGGCTCTTGTCCCAGAAGCGGGGGTTCAGGGCGGCGATCTGCATGGCCACGTCCTTACCCACGGCCTCCACCTGCTCGGCGGACAGGCTGGTCTCCAGGTTCACCAGCACGCCGATCTTGCCGCCGGCGTGGACATAGGCCACGGAAACGCCGTCGGTGTAGAAGGCGAAGCGGCGGACCTTGATGTTCTCGCCGATGACCAGCACCATCTCCTGCTGCTGCTGGGTGACGGTCAGGTCCGTGCCCTCATACTTGCACTCCATCAGGGCGTCCAGATCGGCGGGGTTCGCCTTGGCCACCGTGGCGGCCACGCCCTTGACGAAGTCCACGAACTTCTCGTTCTTGGCCACGAAGTCGGTCTCGGCGTTGACCTCGACCACCACGCCCACGCCGTCGATGACGGAGGCATAGGCCATGCCCTCGGCGGCGATGCGGCCGGCCTTCTTCTGAGAGGCGGCCAGGCCCTTCTCGCGGAGGATCTCCACGGCCTTGTCCATATCGCCCTCGGCCTCGGTGAGGGCCTTCTTGCAGTCCATCATGCCCACGCCGGTCATCTCGCGCAGGGCCTGTACGTCTTTCGCGGTGATTGCCATAATCACATTACCTCCATCTCAAAGTTAAAAAAGGAACGCCTCGCCCGCGCGGGCGGGCGCTCCATGGTTTCACAGTTCAGCGTCGATTACTCGGCGGCGGGCTCCTCGGCCTTCTCAGCGGCGGCCTCGGCGGCGTCCTGGCCCTGCTTGCCCTCCTGGATGGCGTTGGCCATCACGCCGGAGATCAGCTTGATGGCGCGGATGGCGTCATCGTTGCCGGGGATGACATAGTCGATCTCGTCGGGATCGCAGTTGGTGTCCACGATGGCCACGATGGGGATGTGCAGCTTGCGGGCCTCGTTGATGGCGTTGCGCTCCTTGCGGGGGTCAACCACGAACAGCGCGCCGGGGAGCTTCTTCATCTCCACAACGCCGCCCAGGTACTTCTCCAGCTTGGCGATCTCGCCCAGGTGCTTCATGACTTCCTTCTTGGGCAGCATATCGAAGGTGCCGTCAGCCTGCATGGTCTTCAGCTGGTTCAGCCGGTCCACGCGGGTGCGCATGGTCTTGAAGTTGGTCATCATGCCGCCCAGCCACCGGGCATTCACATAGAACTGGCCGCAGCGGGTGGCCTCCTCGCGGATGGCCTCCTGGGCCTGCTTCTTGGTGCCCACGAACAGCAGGGACTGGCCGCTCTCCGCCAGGGAGCGGACGAAGTTATAGGCCTCCTCCAGCTTGCGGACGGTCTTCTGCAGGTCCACGATATAGATGCCGTTGCGCTCCGTGTAGATATAGGGAGCCATCTTGGGGTTCCAACGGCGGGTCTGGTGACCGAAGTGGACGCCCGCCTCCAGCAGGGCCTTCATGGAAACGACGCTAGAATTTGCCATAGTTGTTTGTTCCTCCAAATCAAATTTAGTTGTACCTCCGGCGGCTTCATCCCCTCTGCCAACCCGGCCGTTTGGGGCCCGGACACAGACAGAAAGTCGACGCGCCGTGCGGAATGCTGAAATATAGTATCACAAATCCATAGGCAATGCAAGTATTTTTTCCCAAAAGCCATATAAAATTCCGATATCTCTCTGCATTTGTTTGGGGCTCACGGGCGGCCGCCCATTTGGTGTTGTACAGCGCCCGTCCATCTGCTATAATGACTGTGATTTCATTTCCAGTTCATATCAAAACGAGACAGATCAGAAAGGAGCACACGGATGGACACTGAAAAGCAGAGATCGTCCCCGGAGGGAACGGTCCCGGTCCTGACAGCAGAGGACGTGGCGGCGCTGGAGGAACTGTGCGGCGACGTCTCCGGCTACTTCTACAAAATGCTGGAGTACCTGGACCAGCGGGTCCGGGACGGCGTGCGCCGGGGAGAATTCACCGAGGAGCAGGCCCGGGCCGACCTGGACCTGGCCCTGTGGTACGCCTACGCCTGCAACAACATCGACGACTATGACTACTACTATAAGGCCGCCCAGTGGATGCCCGCCTCGGAGCCGGCGGCAAAGGCGGCCAAGAGCGGCATCTGGTACTACCGCTACGCCTGCGCCCTGATGTACTGCGGCCGTCTGGAGGAGGCCCGGCAGTACGCGGAGACGGGCGTGGCCCTGGACCCGGACTACCCCTGGGGCTGGCTGGAGACCGGCAAGCTCCGGGCCCACTTCGGAGACCGGGCCGGGGCCCTGGAGGCGGCGGACCGTGGGCTGGCGCTGGTGCCCGGGGACTATGAGTTCACCACCCTCCGCCGGGAGATCCTGGAGGGCCGCTCCCTGGAGGAGATGGAGTTCCACTGGATCGACCCGGACTGCGACCGGGCCCTCCAGGTGGGTGAGGATGAGAACGAGGCGGAGAAGCGGCTGTCCATCGCCGGCATCTGCTGCGATCAGGAAAACCTCGCCGCCATCAAGGAGGCCCTGTCCCCCACGGAGTGGGAGGCCGACGCCCCCTACTGCACCTTCCAGCTCCCCTATCAGGGCGGCAGCCTCACCGGCCGGTTCTTCCTCAACGAGGCGGCGCTGTCCAAGGTGCCCCTCCCCTGGGTGCGGGAGCTGGTGCGGCGGCTGCCGGAGCTGGACCGCCGGGGCAGGACCTTCCTGGCCGCCCAGGCGGGACTGGGGACGGAGGGCCTTGTGTTCCAGTGGTTCGCGGTCCAGCCGGACCGGGTGCTGCGGCTGTGCTACGGCCGGGACCAGGAGCAGCTGCTGGTCCTCTTTGACCCGGACTTCTCCTTGCGCAAGGAAAATCAGCCCGCTCTGGAAACACCGGGGGGCGGTGCCTTCCTGGCGTTCGTCCTGCTGGAGGCCCCCGCCTGGGACCCGGACCAGTTCCGCCGGGACCTGCGGGACCTGTACGGCATCCCCTGCCTCACGGAGGCGGAGGAGGACGCGGACGGCGGCAGCACCCTGGCCTTTGAGGTAGACGGGATGCTGGCGGCGGTGAGCCTGTATCCCTTCCCGGTCCCCCGCGGAGAGGCGGAGGAAAACGCCGCCCACAACTACCTGTGGCCAGAGGCGCCGGAGACCGCCGCCCGCCACCGGGGCCATCTGCTGGTGACCGTCCTGCCCCGGGAGCAGGAGATCCGGCAGGCGGCCATGCTGCAGGTGAAGCTGGTGTGCGCCGCCTGCCGCCAGCGCGGCACGCTGGGCGTCTATGCCAACAGCACCGTGTACCAGCCGGAGTTCTACTGCAGCGCGGCACAGCCCATGGAGGACGGGGACCTGCCCCTGCTGGACCTGGTGTGGTTCGGCCTCTACCGCCGGGAAGGCGGCCTGTGCGGCTACACCGACGGGCTGCGGTCCTTCGGCAAGGACGAGATGGAGATGCTGGACACCCAGGCCTCCCCCGGGGACCTGCACAGCTTTCTGCTGGACCTGGCCAGCTATGTGCTGGAGGAGGACGTGACCTTCCACGACGGGGAGACCATCGGCTTCACCGAGGGGCAGTATCTGCCCGTCTCCCGCAGCGCCGGTGTCTGGCACAGCGGCATGACGCTGAAGATCGGCTATCCGGAGGAGCCGTGACCGGTATCCCGCAAAGGCCCCCTGCGGTAAAACCGCAGGGGGCCTTCGTCAGCAGCGCTTGCGCCGCTTCCGCTCCAGGCGGGGGTCCCGCCGCTGAAAGGGCTTGTCGATGAGGATGATGTCGTCCCCGATCCGCTGGATGCACTCCCAGGGGATGTAGAACTCCTCTCCCCTGCCGAACAGGCCGAAGAAGCGCCCCGGGCCGTAGACGATGATGGCCACCACCCTGCCCTCCGGCACGACCACGTCCAGGTCCGACACATAGCCCAGGCGGCAGCCGTCGCAGACGTTGATGACCTCCTTGCACCGGAAATCCCGGATCCTGCACTGCACCGCGCTCACCCCCTGCCCTGAGCCTATGCGGCGGAGGGACTGTCCCAACACTGTTTTTTGTCCACATGGGCAGAAAGCGACAAAAGCTTCCAGTATAGGAAAAAAGCCCTCCGGCCATACTGGACTCAAGAAGTTTCAGGGTTTGAGGGGGCGCGGCCATGCAGGGCAAGGTGGAGATCGCGGGGGTCAACACGGCAAAGCTGAAGGTCTTGAAAAACGAGGAGACCATGGAGCTGCTCCGCCGCACCAAGGCCGGGGACCAGGAGGCCCGCCGGCAGCTGATCGAGGGGAACCTGCGGCTGGTCCTCTCCGTCATCCAGCGGTTCAACGGCCGGGGCGAGAACGCAGACGACCTGTTCCAGGTGGGCTGCGTGGGGCTCATCAAGGCCATCGACAACTTTGACATCAGCCAGCCGGTGCGGTTCTCCACCTACGGCGTGCCCATGATCATCGGCGAGATCCGCCGGTATCTCCGGGACAACAGCGCCATCCGGGTGTCCCGGTCCATGCGGGACACGGCCTACAAGGTCCTCCAGGTCCGGGACAAGTACCTGGCGGAGCACCAGCGGGAGCCCACGGTGGAGCAGATCGCCCAGGAGCTGGGCATCCCCCGGGAGGACGTGGTGTTCGCCATGGACGCCATCGTGGACCCGGTGTCCCTGTACGAGCCGGTGTACTCCGACGGCGGCGACGCCATCTGCGTCATGGATCAGGTCAGCGACACCCGGAACACCGACGAGGCCTGGACGGACCGCATCGCCTTAAAGGAGGCCATGAAGCGGCTGGACGACCGGGAGCGGCGCATCCTCTCCCTGCGGTTCTACGAGGGCAAGACCCAGATGGAGGTCAGCGCCGAGGTGGGCATCTCCCAGGCCCAGGTGAGCCGGCTGGAGAAGGGCGCCATCAACACCATCAAGAAGAATATCTGAACAGGCGGGGCCGGAAACCGGCCCCGCTTCAGTCTGTCGATAAACCCAGTGATCCGAGAATACGGGAAGGAAGATAGCTACGAAAGAAACCCAGGAAGGGTGTCTTTCGTTTTCAATCAACCGTTTTTCGGAACTTTGAAAAGTTCTGAAAAACGCAAGCAGCTTGTCGAAAAAACTTTTTCGACAAGCTGAGGCGGGGCCGGAAACCGGCCCCGCCTGCTGCTGTCTATGTTCCGGAGGTCTCCTCGGTCTCCAGCGGAGAGACGCCGGTGAAGAAGTTCCCGCCGGCCGCCAGGGTGAAGGTCTCCGACAGGTCCGCGGCCGTCATCTGGCCGCCCTCCCCGCCGGGGCCACGGCCGCCCGCGGGCGGTTCCGCGCCGTCAGGCGCGGTCTCCCCGTCCGCCGGGCGCTCCGGCGGGTCAGCGGGTGCCTCGCCGCCGGCGTTCTCCGGCGCTTCGCCCTCCGGTCGCCGGGGACGCTCTCCGTCCGCAGGCGCCTGCTGAGGATCAAAGTCCGCCGGCGGCTCCCCGCCGTCCATGGGCCGTCCGCCGCCCATGCCGCCGGGGCCGCCCGCACTGTCAGATGCACTGCCGGCCAGCTGGGCGTCGCCCTGCCACAGGGTGTAGTCCCCTGCCGTCAGGTCCGGGGAGGACACCACCAGGCAGGTGAAGTCATTGGCAGGCGTCCAGGCGCCCACGGTCTCGCCGTCCGCGTTTTGCAGGGTGTAGGTCTGGCCGCCGGTCTGCCGGGAGGCGAAGGAGAACACCACGTAGGTCTGGTCCCCGCCGTCGATGGGGTCATACATATTGCCGGAGGCCAGGACCGTGCCGCCGTTGATGGTGATCCCGGCGCTGGCGTCGATGCCGGCATCCCCGCTGGAGGAGCAGGCCGCGGCGTTGACAGCACCGCCGTTGATCACCAGATAGCCGTTGGAGTCGATGCCGTCGCCCTCCCCGGTCTCACCGGTGACCTGGATGTTCACCGACCCGCCGTTGATGGTGGTGACGGACACGTTGTCCTCATTGGTGTTGATGCCGTCGTTGCCGGAGGTGATGTTAATGGTGCCGCCGTTGATGGTGAGATGGAGCTCCGTGTCCAGGCCCTCGTTGTCGGCGGTGATGTTCAGCACGCCGGTGCCCGCCTCGCCGCCGTCCACGTTCATGCTCATCCTGGAGTAGAAGGCGCCGTCGTACTTGTGGAGCTTGTCGCTGTCCGTCACCTCGGTGCCGTCCTCACTGAGCACCACGCTGTCCGGGTCGTAGATCCGGGCCACATAGGAGCCGGTGACATGGTTGATGGTGCCGTCGGCGATCAGCACGTTGGCGCCGGCGGCGGAGGTGTCCACGGCCACGGTGGCGGTGTCCTCGTCGTCGCTGCCGCACTCATAGACGCTGTAGAAGATCACCGCCGGGGCCACGGTGCAGGTGATGTCCACGCCGTTCAGGATCAGCGTCACCACCGCCTCTGGGTCCTCCTCCGCGTCCTCCCCCAGGTCCACGGCGATCTGTCCGGCGGACAGGGTGCCGCTGAGGGCGTAAGTGCCGGGCTGGGTGATGTGGACCACCGTGTGGGCCTCCGCCTCCTCGGCGGTGTGGGCGTCGGCCGCGGTCCCCTCGCCGTAGGTGAAGTCGTGGCCGTCCTCATAATAGACGATGTCATGGGCCGTGTAGACGGCGGCCGTCTCGTCGGTGGAGGCCGCCTCTCCGTCCACGGTGACGCCGTCGTCCGAGAGGACGATGGCGGTGGCGTCCGGGAACGTCTGCTGGGTCGTCTCCTGGCCCTGGGCCCCGCAGCCGGAGAGAGAGGCCGCGGCCACTGTCAGGCCCAGAAAAAGCGCGCATATCCGTTTCATCGCAGCAGATCCTTTCTGTCAAGATGGAGGCAGTCTACCATGGTTTTCTGAATTTTCCCTGAAACCGGAGAGAAAAAAATTGACGTTTCTGCGGGAACGGAGTAAGCTGGAAACAAGACACATCAAACAAGGAGACCGTACCTATGGACTATGAAAAGCTCAGAGACACCCGGAACAGCGCCAACACCTTCGCCCAGCGGCTGGGGATCTATGTGGAGGAGATCGGCCCCGGCTATGCCCGGGCGGTGAAGGACATCACGGCGGAGGATGCCAATCCCGTCGGCGTGGCCCACGGGGGCTGCTATTTCTCCCTGGCGGACACCGCCTGCGGCTCCGCCATGGCCTCCCACGGGTATTACGCCGTGACCGTGAACGCCTCCTACAACTTCCTCCGCAGCGCCAAGCTGGGGGACCATCTGGTGGCCGAGGCCCGGGAGACCAAGCCCGGCCGGACCCTCTGCTTTTATGAGGTGGAGATCCGGGACCAGGCGGGGACGCTGCTGGGAAACGGCTCCTTCACCTTCTACCGGCTGGACCAGGAGATCCCGCTGTAAGTCCCCCGCCGGTCTTGGTGGGCAGGATGGCCTGGGCCAAGATTTTCTCCTGGCCGCAGATCACCTGTCAGTGCTGGCGGCATAGTCCTTTCCCTTCATCTGAACGGGAAGCCCTTCCGATGTGGAAGGGCTTCCTGTTTTATGACACCGCCTGAAAGACGCCGGCCTCCGCGTTCTCTTGTGAATGCCGTCTTCGTGCTACGGGCTCTCCATTTGTCAAGAGGGCCGGCCGGTCGGTCCTCAAAAATTTTTTTGAATTTTTTTCGAATCGATAAAACCGCAGACACACCTCCCGTTTCCTATCTACAGAAGGGGCCGGAAGAATGAAGGGAAAATTTTTCAGCCGCCCCGAATGTTCCCCATCGCCGGACGATCCTATGTTGGAAGTATGAATGAAACCAGAGGAGGTATTTCCATGAGACGACAACACCACATTTCCCAAGCGGCCAGCCTGCTGCTGGCGCTGGCCCTGTCCGCCGGACCGCTGGCGGTCCCCGCCGCCGCCAGCGGCTGTGAGCACCTCGTCACCGGCACCCGCTCGGAGCAGCTCTCCTGCACGGAGATGGGCGCCACCGTCACCACCTGCCTGGACTGCGGCGAGGAGCTCCGCCGGGTCTACGACCAGCCCCCGCTGGGCCACCTCTACACATCCGCCGTCACCCGGGAGGCCACTGTGGACCAGGCGGGCGTGCGGACCTACACCTGCATCCGCTGCGGCGACTCCTACACGGAGCCCATCCCCAAGCTGGACGCCCCCACGGGCGGGACCGGCTCCTCTTCCCTGCCGGACGCGGACCTTCCCGACGGGCAGCAGCCGGAGGACGATCCCCCGGCCGGCCAGGACAGCGACGCTCCCGGCAGCAGCCAAGGCCAGGACCCCAGCGGCGGCCCGGATGCGCCGTCCGGCTCCGAGGGCAACCAGCAGGACACCTGCCGCCACGTCTGGGAGCCCGTCAGCCGGGCCACGCCCGCCACCTGCACGGAGCCCGCCCGGTACTACCACACCTGCAGGCTCTGCGGCCTGGAGGAGGTGGACTTCACCTCCCCCGCCCTGGGGCACAAGTACACCGCCGAGATCACCCGCTACGCCACGGCGGACCGGGAGGGCGTGCGGACCTACACCTGCACCCGGTGCGGGGACACCTACACGGAGGCCATCCCCAAGCTGGACCAGTCGGACGCGGCCGGGAAGACCGGGAACCGGGACAGCGGGAGCCTGGACATGGAGAAGCTCTCCCAGCGGGAGATCGAGTCCCTCCTGGCGGAAAGCTCCCTGACTCTCCCGGAGGAGGTCTTTGACACGGCCTCCTCCACCACCGCCCCCTACTCCGCCGGCAAGGTGAAGGCCAGCGCTCTCCAGGCGGCCGCGGACCGGCTCAACGCCCTGCGCCGCATCGCGGGCCTTCCCGCCGTGACGCTGGACCTGTCCCTGTGCGAGGATGCCCAGTACGGCGCGGTGATCCAGGCGGCCAACGGCAGCCTGGACCACTACCCCGATCAGCCCGCCGGCATGGGCGACAGCTTCTACCAGCAGGCGAAGAGCGCCTCTGCCAGCAGCAACCTCGCCGCCGGCCATACCCTCACGGGCGCCGTGGACGCCTTCATGGACGACAGCGACGCCAGCAACATCGCCACGCTGGGCCACCGCCGCTGGCAGCTGAATCCCACCCTGGGAAAGGTGGGCTTCGGCTATGCCGTGAGCGGCCAGGGTTACAGCCGCTATGTGGCGGAGATGGTCCATGACCGCAGCGGTGCCGGCTGTGACTACGACTTCATCGGCTGGCCCGCCTCCGGCAGCTTCCCCGCCCAGCTCTTCGACGGCGGCACCGCCTGGAGCGTCATCCTGAACTCCACAGCGTACCAGACTGCCGTCAAGTCCGCTCTGACGGTGACCCTGACCCGGGAGTCGGACGGCAAGACCTGGACCTTCTCCAGCCGCGGCAGCGATGGCTTCTTCAATGTGACCTCCTCCGGCTACGGCGAGGGCTACTGCGTCATCTTCCGGCCGGAGGGCGTGGCGGCCTACGAGGGCACCTACACCGTCCGCATCGAGGGCCTGAAGGCGGCGAACGGCCAGAGCGTGGAGGACTTCACCTACCAGGTGGACTTCTTCGGCAGCGAGACCGCCGGCCAGGACAGTACCGCAGCGGAGCAGCCGGAGCAGGCCGGGACCGGGACCCAGGGCGGCAGCAGCCAGACCGCTGGCGCCGCCTTCCGGGATGTGCCCGCCGCCCACTGGGCCAGCGCCGCCATCGAGGCCGCTGTGGAACAGGGCTTCGTCAACGGCTACGCCGACGGCACCTTCCGCCCGGCCAATCCGGTGACCAACGCCCACTTCAACGCCATGCTCTCCCGCGCCTTCTACCCGGCGGACCTGAAAGCGGCCAAGACCGGCGCCATCTGGTGGACGCCGAACGTGACCGTCAATGACGCCCACGGGATTCTGGACGGCACGGACCTGAAGCAAGTGGAGCTGGCGGAGGGCATCTGGGGCGCAGAGATCAACGCCCCCATCAGCCGCTACGACATGGCCCAGATGATGTACAACATCCTGCTGGACAAAGGCGCTCCCCTTCCCTCCGCGGCGGAGTGCCAGGCCGCCCAGAGCCGCATGGGAGACTGGAGCCGGATCCCGGCCCGGTATCAGGAAGCGGTGCGCACCTGCTACGCGCTGGGCCTGCTGAACGGCCAGAAGGACGGCACGTTCGGCGGGAGCAGCAACATGAACCGGGCCCAGGGCTGCACCGTCATCTCCCGCCTGCTGGACTACATCGCCTGATGTCCCCTGCCCTTCCCGCGCCGCGCCTTGCGGCACGGCACGGGAAACGAAACCACTGCCTCCGTTGGGAGTGCCAAGCCGCGCCACAGATCCCATTTCAAAATCTGATAAGAAGGAGCGATCACCATGATCCAGAAAAAACTCTCCGCCCTGCTGCTGACCCTGGTCCTCTGCCTGGGCCTCAGCGTCCCGGCCCTGGCCGCCGGACCTTACACCGACGTGCCGCCGGACTACTGGGCCTACGACGCCATCATGCGGGTGTCAGATGACTCCAAGTGGCCCGACACCTTCAACGGCACCAGCGCCACCACCTTCTCCCCGGAGGGGAACCTCACCCGGGGCCAGTTCATCGCCGCCCTGAACCGCAGCATGAACAACGAGCACTGGGCCTCCCTGGACGGCCCCGCTCCCTACACAGACGTGCCGGAGAGCGCCTACTACTATCAGGCCATGATCTGGGCCAAGCAGGAGGGCATCCTGCCCAGCTGGCTGATCGACGGGGACCGGATCTACCCCAACACGCCTCTGACCCGGGCGGAGTTCTGTGTCATCCTGCGGAACTTTGACCGCTGGGAGTGTGGGCGGAGTCTGGATGAGATGACAGACATGTATCTGGACGTCTTTACGGACCTGGATGACGCGACGCTGGGGGCCAACGCGGAGGACATCCGCAGCGCCATGCTGGGCTGGGGCTACCACCTGTACGTCCTCAACGGCACCGGAGCCCACACCATGTCCCCCAACTCCCCGGTGACCCGGGCCCAGGCGGCGGTGATGCTCACCCGCTACTGGGACACGCCGAAGGCCAAGGACCAGCTCTTCTACGACGAGCGGCGGCCCGATCCGGGCACACCGGGCGCCTCTACCGCCCCCTGGGCCGATGAGGAGGAAGCCGGCACGGAGGATCCCGGCACGGTGACGGTTCCTGAGGAGACAAAGCCGGAGGAGACCACGCCGGAGGAAACCAAACCTCAGACGCCGGAGGAGGCCGACTACATCGCCGAGGTCATCCGCCTGGTGAACCAGGAACGGGCCAAGGAGGGCCTGGCCGCCCTCCAGACCAACGACGCCATCACCGGGGCTGCCCAGACCCGGGCGGAGGAACTGCCTACCCTCTTCGACCACACCCGTCCAGACGGCAGCAGCTGCTTCACCGCTCTGGATGAGGCCGGCGTCCGCTACTGGACCGCCGGGGAGAACATCGCCGCCGGCTACGCCACGCCGGCGCAGGTGGTGGCCGGCTGGATGAACTCCCCCGGCCACCGGGCCAATATCCTGAACGGCAGCTTCACCACCATCGGCGTGGGCCGGGAGGGCAATTACTGGGTCCAGCTCTTCACCGCGTAGGGCCTGCCGACAAAAGCAGCAGCATACGGGCATCCCCGTGGAAGCCCGTATGCTGCTGTTTTTACTATGATATGCTTTTATGCGGCCATCACAAAAGGCCGCAGGCCAGGCACGGTCCAGGCGCTGTCGTTGGGAGGACAGCCCCTCATGCTATGAACGGTTCTCCTCAAAATTTTCCACCTGTTCCATGACTTTTTGGAAAACCTCCGGACTGTACTTCGGAGGGTACCCATTTTTGATCAGGCAAACCTTCACGTCAAATTTGAGCCGATCCCGCACGATCTGATTGTTAAGCCAATCGGCGGACGAGGATCGCTTATCGATGATCTCCTGGAGCTTTTTTGCCAGGGCTCTGCACGCGTCGTTCACGGAGACGCCATCAACGACCTGATCTGTGCCATATTCAAAGTGATACTGATCGCGCAGCGCCATCAGGATATCATAGAAGGCCTTTTCCTCGAACGTAAGCCCGACCCTTCGGAAGCTGTCCCGGTCCTCACGCATCTCTTTCAGGATCTGCACCGCCTGCTCCGTCGCATCCTGGATGATCTCCTCAGACGTTTCCTCCTGTGCCGCTCCGGTCTCCTCCGCGGCGAGATGCTTGCGCCGTTCATGGTACTGCCGGATGGTTTCCTCCAGCATTTCCTGGAAATTTTCCGCGGCGATCTGGTTCGTTTTCCGATACTCCTGGATCTGCCTGCGCAGCATTTTGACCAGCAGTTCCAGCCTGGAAGCCGGCATTTTGACATCAGACAGCCTTTCAAAATATTCCGGGCTGAAAATGTCCTCCTGTTCCCCGTTTTCCAAAACGCTCTCGACCTGGCTGTATTTTAACGCCTCCTCCACCATTTTTGCCACATGGCGATTCATGATATCGCTGTCGACCTCGCTGGTGCCGCTCATCTTGCGGACAAATCCCGCAATGGCCATGAAGCACAGTGCGAGGGCTGCCTCTTCCTCGCTGAGCTCGCCGGAGGGCTGGCAGATGTCATATGCGGCACGCATTCTCTGGACCGTTTTCAGGAAATAGGTCTTGAACGAGACCCTTTCCGTGCTTTTCCCGCCGTTGGCTTCCGTGTTCAGTTCCTCCGTGGAAATGAACACATATTCCGCCGCCTTGGCCAGCAGTCTGTACCGCTCCCCGGGATCACCATTCAGAGTGAGAAAGGGCGTCAGGTCATATCCGGAAAAGAGATCCTTCAGGATCAGAAGCTCCTCCCGGAATACGCCGGCGGCCCGCTCCACATCGTCCGCCGCAGGCGCGACGGAACGATCTCCGCCGTATAGCTTCATCGCCTCGCGCATATTGTCCCGGATCCCAATATAATCCACGATCAAACCGTATTCCTTGCCCGGGTACTTTCTGTTCACACGGCTGATGGTCTGGATCAGCACGTGCTTTTTCAGCGGCTTGTCATTGTACAGATAGGTGAGCGTCGGAACGTCAAAGCCGGTGATCCACATGTCCACAACGATCGCGATATGGAAGTTCGACTTTTCCTGCTTGAACGCAGCGTCGAGCACCTCAGAGCGCTTCTCGTTTTTCACGCCGCCGAGATATCGGTACATATCCGCCTGGTCGTTGCTGCCCGTGCTCGCCACCATGGCCATGAACGGCATCGGCTTCAGCTCACGCAGCTCCTCATCGGATACATCCATGCCGTCGGGGGCCTTCTTTTCCACAAACCACTCCGGGTATCTCTCTTGGAATTTCCGCAGCAGCTCGTAGGCAATGGGTCTGCTGGAACACACCACCATCGCTTTTTGCACTCTGTCCGGGTCATTGGCGCAGGAGGACACATAGTGGTCGTGAATGTCCACGGCCAGGCGCTCCAATCGCGAGGGCTCGCCCAGGATCACCTCCATGGAGCTCATCGCCTCTTTGCTGGCCGCAAGGTCCTCTGCCGTGGCGCCATCCTCCGCGCATTTTTTGTAGTAGTCCTCGATGAGTCTGACCTTTTCCTGATCCAGCAGGACCTTCGCGATCCGGGGATGATATTTGATCGGCACGGTCAGCCCGTCCGCGACCGCCTGGTCCATCGTATAGCGGTCGATCTCGTCGCCGAAGGTCTGGTAGGTCTCCGCGATCGGCGTGCCGGTAAAGCCCACAAAGGTGGCCTGTGGGAACGCCTCTTTCAGCACCTTTGCATAGGGCCTTGAGACCATGGCCTTCATGTTCTCGTCCGCGTCCTTGCTGAATTGGATCTTTCTGGCACGCTCCAGCTGGGTCCTGTGGGCCTCATCCGAAAAGCAGATGATATTCGCGCGGTCATTGATGAGGCCGATCTTATCCTCTTTTCTATCGCAAAATTTCTGGATGGTGCAGATGTAAAAGCCGCCGCTCTGGCGCGCCCCCAGCTCCTCCCGCAGCACCTTGCGGCTTGGGACGACACGGACCTCACCCAGATTCAAAAATTCCTTGCTCTTGGTGAACAGCTGGGCTCCCTGGGTCTGCAAGTCGTCCCGGTCGACGATCATTACGATCGTCGGAGAGCCGATCTGCGGCACATCGGTGCAGCGAAGGGCCAGCTGACGGGCGAGAAATGCCATGGTATAGGTCTTGCCGCAGCCGGTGGCGCCAAAATAAGTCCCCCCCTTGCCGCTTTTTTCCACCACGGATCTGATAATGCTCTGTTTCAGCAGACGCGCGGCAAAAAACTGCGGGTACCGGCAGACGATCTCCCGCTCGTCGCTGTCATACTCACTGTCCGGAAAATAGATGTAATCGCGGAAGATCTCCAGGAATCTCCGGGGGCTGTACACGCCCTTGATCATGGTCTGCATCTCTTCAAAGGGGAGCGTGGACACCTTGTCCCCGTCGTCCACCCGGCGCCAGGCATAGAAGTGCTCATAGGGCGTGCGGACCGTGCCGAGCCGCGTTTTGACTCCATCGGAGATGCAGGCCAAGGGGCAGTAGTGCAGCAGGTGGGGGATATCCCGCCAATAGCGGATGTTGATCTGCTCCCACGCGGTATAGATCGTGGCATTCGCATCCGCCGGATTTTTCAGTTCGATCACGCACAGCGGCATCCCATTGACGAAGAGGAGCACATCCGGGCGGCGGGTCTCCGTCTGTCCATTGTTCGTATACTCCACGGTAAATTGATTGACAACGCGGAAAATGTTGTTTTCCGGCTTTTCAAAATCAATGAGAGCAACCATTCTGGGCAAGCCGTCCTGGGGCGTGAACTGGATACCGTTCACCATCCAGCCATACACCTTGTGCAGCGTGGCAAAATCGCTTTCCGCGCCGGCCAGGCGGACCGTGTCGATGATCTGCCGGATCTCCTCCGGGGCCAGGTCCGGATTGGTATTGCTTAAAAACTGTTCCATGTCATCCGCATACAGGACCTCCCGCCGCGAAGCGCGGGGGATGCTGCCGCCGGGGAGATATTGCCAGCCCTCATCCTCCAAAAAACTGAGGAAGGCATTTTCATAATCCGACTCACAATAGCGGCCATTGAACTCCTTCAGTCTTGCCATTGCGTTGAACCTCCATTCTCCAGTGATCCCCGGATCAGGATCGGGCAGATCTCTTTGATCTGGGACCTCAGCCGCTCGCTGATATTCCTCCGCATCATGTACGCGTTGTAGATCTCTACGATCGCGCGCTGAATGCTCATTTCAGGTACCGGCAGCTCCGTTTCATAAAAACGGTCCAGGTCAAGGTTTGAACGTATGCTCGCATCGCTCATAAACCATCCGTGCCGGTCGCTCTCCCCGCGTGAAAACCAGATCATCACATATTCCGAAAGGACCGCAGGATCCTTGACCTGCAGAACGGTATATGCCGGGGAAATGATGATCGGATCCTCCCCCTGGTGCAGCGCGATCCGAATGCATTCATCCCTGCCCGTCTGCATACCCGAATAGGCAAACTGGCCTTTGCGCACCAGCTTGTACCGTTTTAGGTTTACCCCATTGGTATCCGCAACGGAGGGCATGAACTGCTTTGTGATATTGATCCCCTGTACGCTTGTGATCTCCCCGCTGTCGTTTCGGTCGTCTACCTCCGTTAAAAGCTCGGCGACCGTTTTTCTCTCCACGGAATGCTTGATCTCATCGATCAAAATGTCAAGGGTCTGTTTCAGCTCTTCCAGCCCGCGCTCGTAGCTCTGCTGGTTGGCGACCATGGATCGATAGATCTCCACATATTTCTGCTGCACGTCCATGTCGGGCAGTTCGATCTCAATATCACACATCGCGTCCCAATCGAACGTCTCTCTCGCCGAGCCCCAGGAGTGAAACCGTGCATAGCGGTCAAATTCAGGGCGATTGAAATACATGAACAGATAGTCCGAGGACAGCAGGCTCTTTCGCTTCACCTTAAAAACGACATAGGAGGATGAGACGATGTAGGTTTGAGCCGATGTATTGTGCGCGATCGTGATTTTTTCACCGTTTCTGGATGTTACGGTAACGTAAGCGAAGGAATCCGGCTCGACCAAAATGTAGGGACTCAGGGAGACATCCTCCATATTGGCCTTTGTTTCCATAAAGCGCTTTTGGATGGAGATCCCCTTCAAATCTTCCAGTGAATATTCCCCGTCATAATTTCTGTCATCACAGAGCTGTAACAAATCACCTAATTTATACTTAGCCAATGCCATATCCGATCCCCTCGAAAGCCTCCATCAGCATGGTCTGCGACTCCTTTTCCTGCCGCATCACAGCCTTCATCTCTTCCTGGATCCGCCGCATTTCCGTCTGGAAATCAAGGTCCAGATCATGGTCGATGAACTCGATGTACTTGCTGGGGACCAGGCTCCAGCCCCGTTTCTCGATCTCATCGATGCCGACGCTGCGGTACAGCTCCGGCACCGCGTAGTCTGTGCCGTCCGTTCCCTCATTCTGCCAGGCGTGATAGATCTCTGCCGCTCTTTCGATCTGCTCCGTTGTCAGCCGCACCTTCTTTTTGCTCTCGCCCTTGACCGGATTCTCCGTCCAAGTGCGCAGGTCCATAAACAGGATCTCGTGCTCCCGGCTGCGGAGCATCCTCCCGTGATAGGCCCCGCCCTTTTTGTTTTGGTTCAGGATCCAAAGCGTGACACTGATGTCCGTGGTGATAAACAGCTCACGGGGGAGGATGACGATGGCCTCCACCTTATCATTCCGGATCAGCTTTTTCCGAATTTCCAGCGTGTCGCTGTCGCCCAGGGCGCCGTTTGCCAGCAGAAAACCGGCCACGCCGTCGAGGGGTTTCAGGTGGGAAAGGATATGCAGGATCCAGGCATAGTTGGCGTTGCTCTCCGGCGGTGTGGAATACTCCGCCCAGCGCGGGTCGTTTTTCAGATTCTCGTTATACCACCCCTTCAGGTTGAAGGGAGGATTTGCCATGATATAGTTGAAATAGAGTCCCTTATGCAGGTCGTGGGTAAAAGTGGAATCGCTGGTATCGCCAAGGTTGTGGCTGATCCCGCGCAGCGCGAGGTTCATCTGCGCCAGCCGGTAGGTGGCTGCTTCCTTCTCCTGTCCATACACATTGATGCGGCTGATGTCGCCCTTCTTTGCTTTGACAAGCTCCGCGCTCTGGATGAACATCCCGCCGCTGCCGCAGCACGGATCGTATAAGGTGCCGTCAAATGGTTCGATCATGGTGGCGATCAGCTGGACCACATCATGGGGCGTGTAGTATTCGCCCTCTTCTTTGGTCGCGTTGACGGCAAACTCCTTGAGGAAGTATTCATATACCCGGCCAATAAGGTCTTTTTCCTCTCCAAAGGTCTTGTGGCTGATTTTGTTGACCTCATCCACGACCATCTTAATGTCCTTGGGGGCAAGGTTGCGGGAGGTGAATGTGCCCTCCACAAAGCATTCCTTCAGCTGCTTGCTGCTGGCGGCAATGCTGTGCAGCGCGGTATCCAGCGCCACATTCAGCTGTGGGGCCGGCGTATTGATGATCGTGGACCAGCGCGCCTCCACGGGCAGGTTATAGGTGCCGTCTATAAAGGTGGCATCGTCAAAAAACGCCGCCCAGATCTCCGCGTCATCGGGATCCAGGTCCTGTTCGATCAGCGCCTGGCGCAGATTCTCGACCCCGTCCTCAAATTTTTCGCCGATAAATCGCAGGAACACAAGTGTCAGCATCATATCGCGTTTTTCAAAAAATGAGCCGGAATTGCGCGCCTGGCGCAGAATATCGCGGCACTTAAAAAGGATCGTGTCCAAGTTCAAAGTCTCTTCTGTTTTCTTCTTTGCCACAAAGAATCCCATCTTTCTATCCGTTCGTAATGTTCAGCAGACAAATATCATAAAGAATTTTTTTGAATGCGTCAAATCCTTGTGATCGTCTGTAAATCGCTTTCATGGTATCCGTCATACCAAAGGGAGCGGTCATCAGCATACATAAAGTCTTCCATCAAGCCATGAAGCGCGGGCACAGCCGCAATATGATCCGTAGGATTCTATTTTATAACAATATGTCAAAAAAAGAAAGTCGCCAATGGTAATTATACCATTGGCAGCCTTTCTTACGATTGTTGACATCACAGCCGCACCCTTCCCGCAAAGCCGCCTTTGAAAACGCAGGTGTTCGTGTAATGTTCATCTGAAAGGGATGGTTAAAATCGACATTTCTTAATCGAGAAAAATCCCGCCCGCAGGGCAATCCACCAACTGCGAGCCCAGCGCAGCGGGTCGCAGTTGGAAAGGATGAGCAAGGGAGCGGGCGGATGACGTCTTTTTTGCCTTAGGCATAAAAAGACGTCGGAGCAAAGCGGACTTTGCTCCGACGTGGTGGAGGTGAGGGGAGTCGAACCCCTGTCCGAAAGCACTTTAACGGGACTTTCTCCGGGCGCAGACGGTTATTGCGGGAGTCTTCCTCCCGGTTCCCCTCCTCCCTGGCAAGCCGTCACGCCAGGAAGTCAGGTGAGAGTCATCATGCGTGGGCGGGGCAACTCTTACCCGCCGCACGGACGCCACATCAACGACGCCTTCCCCGGTCTGTGGCCACCCCGGTTCAGACGGCCGCCTTTAATTAGGCAGCAATAGCAACTTGTCTGTTGTTATTTGATTTATAAATTGCCCGTTTTATGGCGGTCAGGCGCCGCCGCCCGCTGGTCCCGCCTCCATACCCCCGTCGAAACCGGTACACCCCCCTATCGTCGGAGCAAAGTCCGCTCGTCTCCGTTTCCGCGGTCAGCCTGCGGCTGTCCGCGAAAACTGCGCTCGCTCCCTTGCTCCTCCTCTTCCCATCACAAACGCTTCGCTGGTTTGTGATGGGAGCCCTGGGTATTTGGGCAAAGTCCGCTCGTCTCCGTTGTCCCTCCTCTTCCCACCGCAAACGCTGCGCTGGTTTGCGGCGGGAACCCTGGTATTGGGGCAAAGTCCGCTCGTTCTCCTCTCGCTGCAAACAGCTTCTGTTGGCCTGCGCGGGGAACGTTGTCGGCTGCAAAGAGAGCTCCATACTGGGGTCTCTGCTGGGATATCTGGCAGGATATCAATGGAGATTGTAACACATCCCGGCGTCGGAATGTGTTACAATTCCATGACATTTCAGGTTTTGGTGAATTTCACCATCAGCTTTACCGGCGTGACCTTGGCCAGCAGCCGGTAGAATTTGTAGAACAGCTTCGGCGTGTAGATGGTCTGGCCCGCCCGGGCGGCCCGCAGAGCGCCGCCGGCCACCCGCACCTGGTCGCAGTAGGGCAGATACTCGAAGGCCGGAGAACGGCCGGTGATGCGGCCTGCATCCAGAAACTCCGTCTTCATGGGGCCGGGGCACACCGCCGTGACCGTGATGTTCTTCCGCCGCAGCTCCTCGCTGAGGCCCACGGTGAAGGAGGACACGTACGCCTTGCTGGCGCCGTACACCGTCATCCGGGGCGTGGGGCAGAAGGCGGCGATGGAGGACGTATTGAGGATGCGGCCCCCCGCCGGCATATAGGGAAGGACCAGATTCGTCACCGCCGTCAGGGCCCGGACGTTCAGGTCCACCATCCGGGTCTGGAGATCCGTTTTCGTCTCTCCCATCCGGCCCAGGTAGCCGCAGCCGGCGTTGTTGATGAGCATCGCCACCTCCGGCTTCTCCGCCACCAGTTTTTCCTCCAGCGCGGTAAAAGCAGCCGGGTCGCACAGGTCCAGGGGGAGGCAGACCGTCTCCACCCCCACCATCTCCCGGGCCACTTCTTCCAATCGGTCCTCCCGGCGGGCGATGAGCCAGCAGCAGCCGATCTCCGGGAACACGTCCGCCAGCTGGCGGGCAAACTCCCGCCCCAGGCCGGAGGACGCGCCGGTGATGATGGCCGTTTTCATGGGAACGCCTCCCCTCTCAGCGCTTTTTGGGCTCCGGATAGTCCACGCCCTGGGTGTCCACCCGGATGGACTGGATGACCACCGGTGTCTTGGGCTTGTCGTTCCAGTCGGTGGGGACCTCGGAGATGCGGATGGCCTCCTCCACGTTGCCGGTCACCTGGCCGAAGGCGGCGTACTGCCCGTCCAGATGGGGGGCCGGGGCCACCATGATGAAGAACTGGCTGCCGGCGGAGTCCGGGTGCATGGCCCGGGCCATGGACAGCACGCCGGTGGTGTGCTTCAGGTCGTTCTGGGCAAAGCCGTTGCCGGAGAACTCGCCGCGGATGTCGTAGCCGGGGCCGCCAGTGCCGTTGCCCTTGGGGCAGCCGCCCTGGATCATGAAGCCGGGGATCACCCGGTGGAAGATCAGGCCGTCATAAAAGCCCTTGTTGGCCAGGGAGATGAAGTTGGCCACCGTGTTGGGGGCCTTGTCGGGATACAGCTCGCCGGTCATCACGGCGCCGTTTTCCATGGTGATGGTGACAATGGGATTCTTCACATCAGACATCGTTATCGATTCCTTTCTTTCAAGGTGCGGTCGATCTCCCGCTTGGCATCCCGCGCGGAGGCCGCCGCCCGCTTGTCGTAGTTCTTCTTGCCCCGGCACAGGCCGACCTCCAGCTTCACCCGAGAATCCTTAAAATAGACGGACAGGGGCACCAGGGCGTAGCCGTCCTGCTTCACCAGGGCGTGGAGCTTGCGGATCTCCCGCTTGTGCATCAGCAGCCGCCGGGAGCGCACCGGGTCCCGGTTGAAGATGTTGCCCTTCTCATAGGGGGAGATGTGCATCCCGTGGACGAACAGCTCCCCGTCCTTCACCGTGCAGTAGGAGTCCTTCAGGTTCAGCGTGCCGGCCCGGATGGACTTGACCTCCGTGCCCGCCAGCTGGATGCCCGCCTCGTACCGGTCCTCCACGAAGTAGTCGTGGAAGGCCTTGCGGTTCTGGGCCGCGATCTTGATCCCTTTCTTCTCCGTGGGGCTCACCTCGTTTTCTCTGGAAAGTTTTATCAGTATATCATACTTTCCCCGCTTCTTCAAGAGAAAGTCACAGTTGGCTTTTTCTGTCGGATATGCTATAATTAGATGATTGAGTTTATCCTGACTGCGTAAAAATAAGTCACAAGGTGGTATGAGCAAATGAATCGGACAGCAGATCTGACGGAGAAGACCCTCAGCCGGGAGGAGAAGTACCAGGGCAGCTTTTTGAGCCTGCACGTGGATCAGGTGCTTCTGCCCAACGGCCGGACCTCCACCCGGGAGGTGGTGGAGCATGTGGACGGCGTGGCCGTCCTGGCCCTGGACGACCGGAACAACGTGCTCACCGTCACTCAGTACCGCTATGTGATCGGCAAGCCCCTGCTGGAGATCCCCGCCGGCAAGCTGGAGCCCGGCGAGGACCCGGTGTCCGGCGCCCTGCGGGAATTAAAGGAGGAGACCGGCGCCGTGCCGGACACCTTCCTGCCCATGGGGGTCACGCTTCCCTCCCCCGGCTGTCTCAGCGAACGGCTGTACCTGTTTCTGGCCAAGGGGCTGCACATGGAGGAACAGCACCTGGACGAGGACGAATTTCTGAACGTGGAACGCATCCCCTTCGGCGAAATGGTCCACCGGGTGATGGACGGGGAGATCGAGGACGGCAAGACCATTGCCGCCGTGCTGAAGGCCAAGGTGCTTCTGAACCTTTGAGAGGAGGACTCTCTATGAGCAACGAAAAGACCGTCCTCATCGTGGAGGACGAAAAGAACATCGTGGACATTTTGAAGTTCAATCTCCAGCGGGCGGGCTACCAGACCCTGGAGGCCTACGACGGCGAGGACGGCCTGGCCCAGGCCCTGTCCGCCAACCCGGACCTGATCCTGCTGGACGTGATGCTGCCCAAGAAAAACGGCTTTGACGTGTGCCGGGCCCTGCGGGAGAGCGGCAGCAACGTGCCGGTGATCATCCTCACCGCCCGGGAGGAAGAGGCGGACAAGGTGCTGGGACTGGAGATCGGCGCCGACGACTATATCACCAAGCCCTTCTCCATGCGGGAGCTGGTGGCCCGGGTGGGTGCCAACATCCGGCGGACCTCCATGTCCCCCACGCCCGCCTCGGCGGCGGCCGCCGCCATGCCCGTGTCCGGAGACCTGTCCATCAACACCGACAGCCACCAGGTCTTCCGGGCCGGAAAGGCCATCGACCTGACCCAGCGGGAGTATGAGCTGCTGACCTTCCTGGCCAGCCACCCCAACAAGGTCTACTCCCGCATCGACCTGATGGAGCAGGTGTGGAACTACGGTTACGTGGGCGACGACGTGCGGACCGTGGACGTGACGGTCCGGCGGCTGCGGGAGAAGATTGAGACCGATCCCGCCAATCCCGTCTTCATCCTCACCCGCCGGGGCGCCGGCTACTACTTCTCCGTGAAGTGAGCCCTGTCCCTACCCTTGAGAAAAGGAGGTGCCCGCCTTGTTCCGCAGCCTGCATATGAAGCTGATGCTGATCCTGCTGCTGCTCATTACCTCGCTGATGGCGGTGGTGGGCGCGTTTCTGACCACCAGCGTCTCCAGCTTCTATATCGACTCCTTCTATGAGCAGATCAACACCGTGTTCGGGGACGACAGCGACGGCTATGTGTCCACGCTCCGGGAGCGGGCCGCCGAGCCGGACGGGGCTGCCGGCATCAAGGAGATGCTGGAGGGCCGTGCCGGCTCCCTTGGCATCGACTACCGCACCCGGAACTACTTCATCCTGGACGGCCAGAGCGGCACGTATATCGATGGGTCCGCGGACGCGTCGGAGCTCCCCCGGGAGCAGACCGCCAACCTGCTCACCGCTCGGAACGCCGTGGCACAGGGGGACAGCACCCTGGTGGGAGACCGCAGCGACATCACCGCCGACTACATGGATGTGGCCATCCCCATTCTGGGCGGCGGCAGCTCCTATATCATCTACATCCTGGACAACAAGGACACGGTGACGGAGCTGAACTCTCAGCTCTTTCTCATCATCATGCAGGCGCTGGTCATCGGCCTGCTGATCTCCGTGCTGCTGAGCTTCCTGCTCTCCAAGACCATGGTGGGGCCCATTGAAAAGCTCACCGCCGGCGCGGAGCGGGTGGCCGCCGGAGACTTCGACAGCCAGCTGCCGGTGGAGTCCACCGATGAGATCGGCATCCTCACCGGCACCTTCAACGAAATGGCCGACGTCCTCCAGGCCACCCTGGCGGCGGTGGAGAACGAGCGGAACAAGCTGGACACCCTCTTCCTCCACATGACCGACGGCGTGGTGGCCTTTGACCACGACGGGGCGCTGATCCACTGCAATCCCGCCGCCACGGAGATGCTCCAGCGGAGCGTGCCGGAGGGCACCACCTATGACGCCCTGTTCGGCCAGGTGTATCCCTTCCGGGAGACCCTGGCCCTTCAGCGGCCCAACTACGCCGAGGCGGAGATGGAGGTGGGCGGCCGGACGCTGGAGCTGTTTCTGGCCCCCTTCTCCGACCAGGCCAGCGGCGGCGTGCTGGTGGTGCTCCACGACGTGACGGAGCAGCACCGCAACGAGGAGCGGCGCAAGGAGTTCGTGGCCAATGTGTCCCACGAGCTGCGCACCCCCCTCACCAATGTCCGCAGCTATGCCGAGACCCTGCGGGACGCGGAGGGCAGTCTGCCGGTGGAGACCTCCAACGGCTTTCTGGACATCATCATCACGGAGACGGACCGGATGACCCACATCGTCCAGGATCTTCTGACCCTCAGCCGGCTGGATGCCGGCAACGCGGAGCTGGTGCTCTCCCGCTTCCCCTTCGGCGAGGCCATCGAGAGCGTCACCCGGGCCAACGCCCTGGCGGCCAAGCAGCACGGCCACGCCCTGGTCTACACCCCGCCGGAGAGCCTGCCCCTCATCGTGGGAGACCGGAGCCGGCTGGAGCAGGTGATGATGAACGTCATCGGCAACGCCATCAAGTACACGCCGGACGGGGGCCACATCTCCATCACCGCGGGCTCCACGGAGGACCAGGTGTGGATGGAGGTCTGCGACGACGGCATCGGCATCCCGGAGAAGGACCGGGACCGGATCTTCGACCGGTTCTACCGGGTGGACAAGGCCCGTTCCCGGGAGTCCGGCGGCACGGGCCTGGGCCTCTCCATCGCCAAGGAGATCGTCCAGCGCCACCACGGCACCATCGCCCTGGCGCCCCACGAGGGTCCGGGCACCACCATCCGGCTGACGCTGCCCATCGGCGGGCCCTCCAGCCCCGCCTGAGAAAACCGCATCCATTCATTCGCTGAAAGGAGGCCGCCCATGGACCAGGCCGCCAGGCGCAGGCGCCGCAATCTCATCCAGAATATCGCCATCGCCCTGCTGTCCGTGTCGGCGGTGCTCCTGTTCGCTCAGCTGCAGCTGTACAATCTGGACTTGACAGAGGATCAAAACTATTTTCAGCGGCTCTCCGGCGGGCTGTCCAGCGTCTCTCCCACGGAGCTTCGGGAGTTCCCCGCCCCGGTGCGGGTGGTCATCACGGACTCCTACGGCCGGTACGGCAGCCTGGGTCTCACCACCAACAGCGACGGGTTTTCCGCCCTGGGCCTGCGGGAGGCCCTGGGCTCCGTCCAGGCCCTCTCCCCCGCCACGGTGGACCAGTTCCGCTCCGCTCTCTCCGGGACCTCCATCTACTTTGACTTCCTCAACCCGCTGCCGCTGCAGGTGCTGGCGGAGCTGATCGGCGTGGAGGACACGGACTGGGAGCAGGAGATCCGCTGCCTGCTCCTCTCGGCGGAGGAGGACGGCTCCGTCCAGCTCTATTTGTGGGACGGGGCGGACGCGGTGTTCACCAGCGCCGTGCCCTCCACCTCACTCTCCGCGGAGACCCTGACGGAGTCCGTGAGCCAGTCTGGCTTTGCCGGTGTTTTCTTTGCCTTTGAGGACGCGGAGGCGGACGCCCGGTACGGGGCCCTGTTCCCCCTGTCCATCCTGCCGGCGGAGCTGCCGGAGCTGCCGGTCCTCTCAGCTTCCTCCCCGCTCTCTGACACCGACCAGCTGCTGGTGTCCTTCGGATTCAACGCCAACACCCGGGAGCGGTACACGGAAAACGACGGCACGGAGGTCATCACCGAGGTGGAGGCAGACCGCTCCCTGCACATCCGCCCCAACGGCGAGATCATCTACCGCAGCGGCGCGGACTTTACGCCCCTGGAGATCGCCGCTCAGGAAGAGGTCCCAACGGCCTCGGAAGCCGTGCTGGGCGCCAGCATCCTGCTGGAGCAGCTCACCGGGGGCCTCTCCGGTGAAGCGGGGCTGTATCTGGTGTCCGTCCGCCAGAGCGGGGAGACCACGCAGCTGACCTACGGCTATCAGATCAACGGCATCCCCATCCGCTTTTCGGACGGCGGCAGCGCTGCGGAAATCGCCCTCTCCGGGACCGCCATCACCCGGCTGTCCCTGCGGTTCCGGCAGTACAGCATCTCCGGGGAGATGTCTTTGCTGCTGCCGCTGCGCCAGACGCTGGCCATCGCCGCGGAGCATCCCGGCACAGAGCTGTCGGTGGGGTACGCCGACAGCGGCGGCGACACGGTGTCCGCCAGCTGGCTGGCGGACTGAGTCCGCAGCTCATGCCGCTCCGGCGGCGGAAGGGAGGTCCGGCGGATGGAGAGCTTCCGTCTGAAAAACATCATCATTTTGATCCTGGCCCTGATGAATCTCTGTTTGCTGGGCCTGCTGGCCGTCCGGGCCACCACCGCCCTCTCCGCCCAGGCGGAGGCCCGGGACCAGATGGTGCAGCTGTACGCGGCGGAGGGCGTGTCCCTGGACGGCAGTCTCATCTCCGGCACCACGCCTCCCTCCGGCCTGACGCTGGAGCGGGACACAGCCGAGGAGGCGCGGATGGCGGAGTTCCTGCTGGGGGACCCGCTTGCCCAGTCTGACGGCGGCGGCGGTGTCACCACCTATCAAAACGAAAACGGCAGCGCCGTCTTTCGGGCCGACGGCACCTTCGACGTGGTGATCGACCAGAGCGACGACATGGCGGACACCCTGTGCCGCGCCTTCTGCCGTGCCTTCCACTACGAGGGCCTGACGGTCTCCCTGGAGGGGGCGGAGGGCACTGCCTCGGCCGTCCAGACCTATAACGGGGCGCCGGTGGTCAACTGCACCGTCACCTTTGCCATCGCCGGCGGCCGGGTGGTGTCCGTCAGCGGCGCGCATCTGCCCCAAGAGGGCCAGAGCGCCAGCGGAGACGGGGCTCTCTCCGCCCTGGGCGCCCTCAACGCGTTTCTGGGCACCGTTCAGAGCGGCGCGGTGGTCACCGCCGTGACGGATCTGTACCTCTGCTATGAATTGCAGAGCACCACCGCCACCCCCATGGCCCTGGTGCCCGCCTGGTGCATCGTCACCGACACCTCGAATTATTATGTGAACTGCTACACCGGCTCGGTGTCCGCCGCGTAGGGCAGCGGGCAAAGTTTCCCCTGATGTTCCCAGATCTCCGCCCCCCCTCCCCTTCTTCGGCTGGATGTGGCGGGCGGTCCCTTTGGAAATATGACGAAATTTGCTGCCGCAGCCAAGAGGTTTGCAGGAAGGGTTTGCATTTTCTTTATGGGTATGGTATAGTTTGGGTGTGTGAGCTTTCCCCTGCCGGAAAATTTTTCCGGTTTCACTGGTCTTTTGCGGGTATGAAGCGGCACGGGCCGGGCACACTGTTTCATAGAAAACACGGGTGCCGCCACAAAAGAAAGCGCCTTTTGAAGAGAGGGTATTGACTTTGACGAAATATATTGTACAGGGTGGCCATCCCCTGTTTGGTGAAGTAGAGATCAGCGGCGCCAAGAACGCCGCCGTTGCCATCATCCCCGCCGCGCTGCTGGTGGACGGGGTCTGCCGGATCGAAAACATCCCCCAGATCTCCGATGTGACGCTGTCCCTGAAGATTTTGGAGCACCTGGGCGCGGGCATCCGCGTTCTGGGCCGTCATACGGTGGAGATCGACGCCAGCCATATCCGCTCCACCCGGACCTCCTATGAGCTGGCCCGGAAGATGCGGGCCTCCTATTATCTCATCGGCGCGCTGCTGGGCCGGTTCGGCCAGGCGGAGGTCGCCATGCCCGGCGGGTGCAATTTCGGCGTCCGCCCCATCGACCAGCACGTGAAGGGCTTCACCGCCCTGGGCGCCAAGGTCATGGTGGAGGGCGGCTTCATCAACGCCTCCACGGAGAACGGCCGCCTGAAGGGCGCCAGCGTCTATCTGGACGTGGTGTCTGTGGGCGCTACCATGAACATCATGATGGCCGCCGTCCGGGCGGAGGGCAACACCATCATCGAGAACGCCGCCAAGGAGCCCCACATCGTGGACCTGGCCAACTTCCTCAACTCCATGGGCGCCAACATCCGGGGCGCCGGCACCGACACCATCAAGATCCAGGGCGTGGACCGCCTGCGGGGCGGCAGCTACGCCATCATCCCCGACCAGATCGAGGCGGGCACCTACATGGCCGCCGTGGCCGCCACGGGCGGACAGATCCTGGTGAAGAACATCATTCCCAAACACATGGACTGCATCACCGCCAAGCTGGTGGAGATGGGCGTGGAAGTGGAGGAGCGGGAGGACACCCTTCTGGTCCGCCGGACCGGCCCCTTGCAGAAGGCCAATGTGAAGACCATGCCCTATCCGGGCTTCCCCACGGATATGCAGCCCCAGATCACCACGGTCCTCTGCCTGGCGGAGGGCACCTCCCTGGTGACGGAGAGCGTGTGGAACAACCGCTACCGCTATGTGGATGAGCTCAAGCGCATGGGCGCCAGCATCCAGGTGGACGACAAGACCGCCGTGGTGGAGGGCGTGGACCATCTCACCGGCGCGCCCATCCAGGCCTGCGACCTGCGGGCCGGCGCGGCGCTGGTCATCGCGGCCCTGGCAGCCCGGGGCGAGAGCGAGATCAGCTGTGTCCAGTATATCGAGCGGGGCTATGAGGACATCGTCACCAAGCTCCAGGGCCTGGGCGCTTCCATCCGCGCCGTGGAGGTCCCCGGCGAGTCCGAGGAGCTGGAGGCCCACATCGGCTGAGGGGAAATACAGGCTTCTCTAGGTTTCCCCTGGGCCGCCGGCGCATACGATCAAGATATTTCCATAGATCCTGCGATCTTACGTCCGCGATGGAGGATGGCGACTTTCGTCGACGGCCTCCCTTGCGGACGTCTTATTTTTCACCGGAAGAGGTATGTTTTTTGACCACCGTACATACGCTGGCAAGCGGTTCCACCGGGAACGCGCTGCTGCTCTCCTGTGGGGAGAGCCATATCCTGCTGGACGCGGGCATCTCCTGCCGCCGTGTCACCGCCGCCCTGCGGGAGCTGGGCCTGGAGCCTGGCAGCCTCTCGGCCATCCTCATCACCCACACCCACGCGGACCACATCTCCGGCCTGCAGACGCTGCTGAAGCGCTGCGATGCCCCGGTCCTCGCCACAGAGCGGGCGGGCCGGGAGCTGGCCTGGCGGCTGCCGGCCGCGGAGGCGCGGCTGGAGGCGTTGGACCTTGGCGACACCCAGCCCATCGGGGACGTGGTCGTGACGGCGGTCCCCACCTCCCATGACGCGCCGGGCTCCTGCGGCTTCCGGCTGGACACGGAGGACGGCTCCGTGGGCGTCCTGACGGACACCGGCTATGTCACCGACGAGGCCGCCGACGCCCTGCTGGGGGTGGAGCTGGCGGTGCTGGAGGCCAATCACGACATCGAGACCCTGCGGAGCGGGCCCTATCCCTATTATCTGAAACAGCGCATCCTGGGGCCCCAGGGCCATCTCAGCAATGACGATGCCGCCCGCTTTGCCGCCGCCCTGGCGGAGAGCGGCGCGTCGGAGATCGTCCTGGCCCACCTGAGCCGGGAGAATAATACCCCTGCCATGGCGCAAACTGCTGTGGAACAGGCCTTCTCCGCCGCAGGCGTCTCGCCCCTGCTGTCCGTGGCCCCCCGGGACTGCCTGGGGCCCGCCCATGTGGTCTGCCGGAGGTCGGTATGCAAAAGGTGACGGTCCTCTGTGTGGGGAAGCTGAAAGAGAAGTTCTATATCGATGCCGCGGCGGAGTACGCCAAGCGGCTCTCCCGCTTCTGCAAGCTGGAGCTTGCGGAGCTGCCGGAGGAGCGGCTGCCGGAGGACCCCTCCCCCGCCCAGATCGAGGCGGCCCTCTTGAAGGAGGCCGCCGCCATCCGGGCCAAGCTCCCCTCCGGCGCCGCCCTCATCGCCCTGTGCGTGGAGGGGGAGCTGCGGTCCAGCGAGGATCTGGCCCGGCAGATGGACGCCTGGGCCAGCCAGGGGGTGGGCCAGCTGGTGTTCCTCATCGGCGGGTCCTTCGGCCTGCATCCCTCCATCAAGGCGGAGGCAAAGCTGCGGCTCTCCATGTCTCCCATGACGTTCCCCCACCACCTGGCCCGGGTGATGGTGCTGGAGCAGATCTACCGGGCCTATCAGATCAACGCAGGTACCAAATATCACAAGTAAAGGACGTGGACGTATGACAGAACCGGCAAAAGATTTCTGGGCCCGGGCGGACCGGGACCTGCTGGAACACTGGCCCAAGGATGCCTCCGGCGCGCCGGAGACCGCCGCCAAGCTGGACATCCAGTGGGAGCTGGACAGCCAGGCGGACATCACCGTGTCGTTTTTGAAGAGCTGCGGCATCCCCGCCTTCCTGAACGGGTCGCTGGGCAAGGTGCTGGGGGGATTCGCCTCCCAGGGCGTGGAGATCTGGGTGCCCGCCTCCCAGCTGGAGGAGGCCCAGGCGCTGCTGGATGCCCCCGCGGAAGAAACACCACCGGAGCAGGACTGAGCGTCCCGTCTCTGTCTCTCAATTTACACAACAGGAGGTATCTCTCGCATGGACTTTATGAAGGAATATGAAAAGTGGCTGGCAAGCCCCGCCCTGTCCGACGCGGAGCGGGCGGAGCTGGAGGGCATCCGGAACGATCCCAAGGAGATCGAGAGCCGGTTCTACGGCCCCCTGGAGTTCGGCACCGCCGGTCTGCGGGGCATCATGGCCGTGGGCCTGCACAACATGAATATCCATGTCATCCGCTGGGCCACCCAGGGCTTTGCCCAGGTCATCTGCGCCGAGGGCGAGGAGGGCAAGCGCCGGGGCGTGGCCATCTGCATGGACTGCCGGAACCACTCCATGGAGTTCGCCCGGGCCGCGGCAGAGGTCTGCGCTGCCAACGGCATCCACGTGCGGATCTTCGAGTCCCTCCGCCCCACGCCGGAACTGAGCTTCGCCGTGCGGGAGTACCACTGCCAGGCGGGCATCAACGTCACCGCCAGCCACAACCCCAAGGAGTACAACGGCTACAAGGTCTACTGGGAGGACGGCGCCCAGCTGCCCCCCCACCACGCCGATGCCATCGCCGCCGCCCTGGAGAAGATCGACGTCTTTAACGACATCAAGCGCATGGACTTCGATGAGGCGGTGAAGGCCGGTCTCATCGAGACCATGGGCGACGAGACGGACCGGAAGTTCATGGCCAACGTCACCGCCATGATCAACGACAAGGAGACCGTGGCCAAGGTGGCGGACACCTTCAAGCTGGTGTACACCCCCTTCCACGGCTGCGGCTACAAGCTGGTGCCGGAGGCATTGCGGACCCTGGGCATCAAGCACCTGATCTGCGAGCCCAAGCAGATGGTCATCGACGGGGACTTCCCCACCGTGGTCTCCCCCAACCCGGAGAACCCGGAGGGCTTCTACCTGGCCATCGACCTGGCCCGGGAGAACGACGTGGACTTCATCCTGGGCACCGACCCGGACAGCGATCGGGTGGGCATCATGATTCGGGACCACAGCGGCGAGTACCGCCCCGTCACCGGCAACCAGACCGGCGTGCTGCTGCTGGACTACCTCATCGGCGCCATGCGCCGCTCCGGCAAGATGCCGGAGAAGCCCGTGGCCCTCAAGACCATCGTCACCACGGAGATGGCCCGGAAGGTGGCGGAGTCCAACGGCGTCACCTGCTACGACACCTTCACCGGCTTCAAGTTCATGGCGGAGAAGAAGAACGCCCTGGAGGCCGCCGGCGAGGGGAAGGTCATCTTCTCCTACGAGGAGAGCTACGGCTATATGCTGGGGGACTACGTCCGAGACAAGGACGCCGTCACCGCCTCCATGCTGCTGACGGAGATGGCCGCCTGGTACGCCGCCCAGGGGCAGACATTGTTCGACGCCCTGGAGAAGCTGTACGAGAAGTACGGCCACTACGCCGAAAAGACCCATAACCTGGTGATGCCCGGCTTGGACGGCCTGAAGGACATGGCGGAGCTGATGAAGAACCTCCGGGAGACCCCCCCGGCGGAGATCTCCGGCGTGCAGGTGGTCACCCGGAAGGACTACACCGACGGGTCCGTGGTGGACTGCGCCACCGGGGCGAAGAGCACCATGGAGCTCTCCGGCTCCAACGTGCTGCGGTTCGAGCTGGCGGACGGCACCACCATCCTGGTGCGGCCCTCCGGCACGGAGCCTAAGATCAAGGTGTATATCCTGACCCAGGGCGCCGACGCCGCCGCCTGCGACGCCAATCTGGAGAAGTACGGCCAGTGGGTCAAGACGCTGCAGAAGTAAACTCTCCCTTTTTGATACGAACAACGGCGCCCGTTCCTTTCGGAACGGGCGCCGCTTTTTCTGCGCTGTTCAGAACCAGGCCGCCTGCTGGTCCCGGAACCGGGGCTCCGGGCCGTGGGCGTAGGGATCGTAGCGGTCCAGGTTGCAGCCGAACTCCTGGAGACGGGCGATCTGCCCCGTTGCCGTCCAGCGGATCAGGGTCATGCCCTCGAACACCTCCCGGCGGCCGTCGTCCATCTGGTTGGCGAAGATCCACTCCACCACGGTCTGGTCTCCCTTGTGGAAGAACTGGCGGATGTCCCACCGCTCCACCGTGCCCCGGCGGTTCCACTCGGTGAACCACCAGGCGATCTTCTCCGCGCCGTGGTACTCCGGGCCCCAGCTCTCGATGTACACCGCGTCCGGGGCGAAGAGGTCCCGGATACCGGTGTCCTGTTTGGTGAGCCACATGTCGAACCATTGGCGGATGGCCGCTTCCCGCTGTTCCATGTATTCGTCCTCCTTTGTAGTGTATCTCCGCTATTTTGGCGCAAGGATGTCCTGTACCTCTGCCAGCAGGGTCTCCCCATCGTGGAGGGGGTAGTCATCCGCTGAAAAACGCCCCCGGCTGCCCACCAGGATGACGGACTCTCCATTGGTGCCCAGGAGCGTGACGGTGTCGGCTTCCAGGGGATATGGTCCGATGGGATTTTTCCAACGGGACCGGGTGGCCTCCCGCACCGCGTTCTCCAGGGCGTCCAGCTGCTCCGGCTGGAGCTCCTCTGTCAGGTCCCGTCCGTCCTGCCGGACCTCCAGCAGCTGGAAGTCCTCACCCACCGCCGGCGCGGGCAGCAGGAAGAAATAGCCGGCCAGGGCTGCCGCGGCCACAACACATACCAATAGAACTTTCCATGTTCTTTTCATAGGTGCCCTCCTTCCTTGTCACTGCTCCGGCAGCAGGGTCCAGACCTGCTCCAGCAGCTCTTCGCCGTTCAGCAGGGGATAGTGGCCCAGTGCGTCCCCACGGTCCACTGAACAGGCATCTTCGTCCAGAGAGATGTTGACGGGCCCTGTTTTATCCATCCCCAGGATCAACACATGACGCGTTCCCATCCGAACGGTATTTCCTCCCCGATGATATCCCAAGCGTTTTGCGTTTTGGAGCAGGTCGCCGAGGGCCTCCAAATCCACCTGCTCCGTGACATCGGCCAGCCCCTCACCCACTTCAACAAGGTGAATCTGGTAGTCCTCCTCCACCGCCGAACGGGGAATGAAGCACCAGGCCGCGATCCCGGCCAAAACCGCCGCGCACACCAATAAGATTTTCCATCTCTTTTTCATCCAGACCGCCCCCTCTCTGGCTCCATCATACGGGGTCCGTGCTAGACCTGTCAAGGCGGGGCGCAGATTTTCCCAAAATTATTCTTGACATATGTTTAAAATCGTATATAATGGACATATGTTCAAAACAAGGGAGGGACATCCATGCCGCGGAACGCCAAATGCCGCCGGGTCTGCCAGATGCCGGCCCACTGCCGCTTTGCTCCGGAGCACCCCGCCCACGGGGAGGCCGTGGAGCTGACGGTGGAGGAGTACGAGGCGGTGCGGCTGATGGACTACCTGGGGCTGAACCAGGAGGCCGCCGCCGCCCAGATGGGGGTGGCCCGGACCACCGTCCAGCGCATCTACGCCCAGGCCCGCCGGAAGCTGGCGGCGTTCCTGGTGGAGGGCAGGCCGCTGCAGATCGGCGGCGGCAGCTACGCCCTCTGTCCCCAGGAGAACTGCCGGGGCTGCGGCAGGCCCTGCGGCCGGTGTGCCTCCCAAAACGGAAAGGAAGCGTCATCATGAAAATCGCAGTCACCTATGAAAACGGCCAGGTGTTCCAGCACTTCGGCCACACGGCACAGTTCAAGCTCTACGACGTGGAGAACGGCGCGGTCGTCTCCGCCCAGGTGGTGGACACCAATGGTAGCGGCCACGGGGCCCTGGCGGGCTTCCTGCAGGCACACCAGGTGGACGCCCTGATCTGCGGCGGCATCGGCGGCGGGGCCCAGATGGCGCTGGCGGAGGCGGGCATCCGGCTGTACGCCGGCTGCCAGGGCGACACAGATGCACGGGTGGCGGAGCTGCTGGCGGGCACTCTGGTCAGCGCGGAGGGCGCCACCTGCGACCATCACCACGGCGAGGAGCACACCTGCGGCGACCACGGCTGCGGCCACCATGAGGGCGGTCATACCTGCGGCCACTGCTGAGACCGGACCGGGAGGGCGAAATGCCCTCCCGGCTCTTTTGTCCGGCGGGTTTGGGAAATAGGCGCGCACCGTTCCGCATAGGATGGGAACAGCGGACTTCGACTCTCTGCCGGAAAGGATGATCCCCTTGGAACAACGCTATCCCTTTACCCTGCCGCCCCTGCCCTACGCCTATGACGCGCTGGAGCCGGAGCTGGACGAAAAGGTGCTGCACTTTCACCACGACAAGCACTTCGCCGCCTATGTGGACGCCCTGAACCAGCTGCTGGAGCGGGCGCCCGCCTACCAGTCCTGGTCCCTGTGGAAGCTGTGCCTGGACTGGCGGGAGCTGCCGGACGACCTCCGCCAGGGCGTCCGGAACAACGCCGGGGGCGTCTTCAACCACGACCTGTATTTCCGCACCCTCCACCCCCTGCCGGTCTCAGCCCCCGACGCGGCACTGGAGGGCGCCGTGGCCCGGGACTTCGGCGGGATGATGAAATTGAAGGAGGCCATGCGGCAGGCGGCCCTGGGGCAGTTCGGCTCCGGCTGGGCGTGGCTGACCGTGGACCGGGACGGCCGCCTGGCCGTCCAGAAGACGCCCAACCAGGACACACCGCTGCCCCTGTCTCCCCTGCTGTGCTGCGACGTGTGGGAGCACGCCTACTATCTCCAATACCAAAACCGCCGGGCGGACTACTTCGAGGCCTGGTGGCGGCTGGTGGACTGGCCCCTGGTCTCCCAGCTCTACGCCGACTGCATGGCCTGCCGGCCGCCCCGCCCCCTCTCCTGACGAACCTCCGCAGGCGGCTTTTGCCGCCTGCGGAAATCTCTTGAAAACATGGTTGACAACCGCCACCTTTTCCGTTAAGATAATATGTCGAATGAACACCAGAGGAAGGAGCGTACCCATGAATCTGTTGCTGACCGGCGGGGCTGTTTTTCGGAACGGTATTTTCCAGAATATGGACATTGCCATTTCCGGCGGCCGTATTGTTTCCATTTCTCCCTCCCTTCCCCAGGAAGGTTTTTCCGTAATTGAATGTCAGGATCAAGTCATTGTTCCAGGTTTCGTTGATGTGCACGTTCATCTTCGAGAGCCTGGATTTTCTTATAAGGAGACCGTCACCTCCGGGACGGCAGCGGCCGCCGCCGGAGGCTATACGGCGGTATGCGCCATGCCCAACCTGGATCCGGTGCCGGACTCCCTGGAGCACCTGCGGCCGGAGCTGGACGCCATCGCCCGGGACGCCCGGGTGCGGGTGTACCCCTACGGGGCCATCACCCGGGGCGAAAAGGGCGCGGAGCTGGCGGACCTGCGGGCGATGACTCCCTTCGTCTGCGGCTTCTCCGACGACGGAAAGGGCGTCCAGTCCGCGGAGCAGATGCGCGATGCTCTGGAGCTTGCCAAGCAGCTGGACAGGCCCATCACCGCCCACTGCGAGGACGAGTCCCTGCTGACGGCCGGCTGGTGCGTCCATGACGGGGACTGGGCACGCCGGAACGGCTTTGCCGGCAATGCCTCTGCGAGCGAGTGGAAGCAGGTGGAGCGGGACCTGGACCTGGTCCGGGAGACCGGCTGCCGGTACCATGTGTGCCACGTCTCCACCAAGGAGAGTGTGGCCCTCATCCGCAAGGCCAAGGCGGAGGGCCTGCCGGTGTCCTGCGAGACCGGGCCCCACTACCTGCTCCTGTGCGACGAGGACCTGATGGACGACGGCCGGTTCAAGATGAATCCCCCCATCCGGTCCGCCGCGGACCGGGACGCTTTGATCGAGGGATTGCTGGACGGCACCATCGACTGCATCGCCACGGACCACGCCCCCCACAGCGCGGAGGAGAAGTCCCGGGGGCTCCACAGCCTCAACGGCATCGTGGGGCTGGAGTGTGCCTTCCCGGTGCTGTACACCCAGCTGGTGGAGCCGGGCATCGTGCCCTTTTCCACGCTGCTGAACGCCCTGTGCGTCAATCCCCGGCATCTGTTCCGCCTGCCGGGCGGAAAGATCGAGGCCGGCGAGATCGCGGATCTCACGGTGCTGGACCTGGATCGGCCCCACGCCATTGACAGTTCTTCCTTCTTCTCCCAGGGCCGGGCCACGCCCTTTGACGGCTGGACCGTCACCGCCGGGGTGGACAAGACCATCTGCAACGGGAACCTGGTGTACACCGCCAGCTCCCGCAATGTCAACAAGACCCCCATTCCCCCCTGTCAGGAGGACTATGTATGAAACAATCTCTCTTTACTCTGGAACACGCCCGGCAGCTGACCGGTGACACCTATGAGCTGGTGCTCTCCGGCGACACCTCCGCCGTCACGGCGCCGGGGCAGTTTGTGAACATCCAGCTGCCCGGCAAATTCCTCCGGCGGCCCATCTCCATCTGCAACTGGACGGAGGACGCCCTGCTGCTCCTGGTCCGGGTGGTGGGCGAGGGCACCCACGACCTGGTGCGGTGCGTCCCCGGCACGGAGCTGGATGTGCTGTCGGGTCTTGGCAACGGCTTTGACCTGACCCAGGGCGGAGACCACCCCATCCTGCTGGGTGGCGGCATCGGCATCGCGCCGCTGTACGGCCTGGCCCAGCGGATGCTGGAGGCGGGCATCGCCCCCACGGTTGGACTGGGCTTCCGGTCCGGGAAGGACGCCTTCTATCTGGAGGAATTCTCCAAGCTGGGCTGCCGCCTGCTGGTGGCCACGGAGGACGGGAGTCTGGGCACAAAGGGCTTTGTGACCGACCTGGCCAAGAACGTCCCGGAGTGTGATTACGCCTTCGTCTGCGGCCCCACGCCCATGCTGAAAGCCGTCCACGGCCTGGACCAGCTCACCGGCGGGCAGTTCAGCTTCGAGGCCCGGATGGGCTGCGGCTTCGGCGCCTGCATGGGCTGCTCCGTCCCCACGACGAACGGCTACAAGCGGGTGTGCAAGGACGGCCCCATTCTGTATAAGGAGGAGATCGTATGGTGAACCTGTCTGTCCGCCTGGGAGACGTGGAGCTGAAAAACCCCGTGATCCCCGCCTCCGGCACCTTCGGCTACGGCCGGGAATATGCGGAACTGTACGACCTGGACCTCCTGGGCAGCTTCTCCTGGAAGGGCACCACCGCCGAGGCCCGGCTGGGCAACCCCCAGCCCCGCATCGCGGAAACCGCCGCCGGGATGCTGAACGCCGTGGGGCTCCAGAACCCGGGCATCGACGCGGTGATTGCGGAGGAGGTGCCCAACATCGCCAAGATCTTCCACGGGCCGGTCATCGCCAACGTGGGGGGCTTCTCCCTCCAGGAGTACGCTGAGAACTGCGCCAAGCTGAACGACATCGACCAGGTGGCCATCCTAGAGGTGAACATCTCCTGCCCCAACGTCCACGCCGGGGGGAAGAACTTCGGCTGTGACCCCCATGCCGCCGCGGAGGTCACCCGGGCGGTGAAGGCGGTGACGAAGAAGCCGGTCTTTATGAAGCTGACGCCCAATGTCACCGACATCGCGGAGATCGCCAAGGCCTGCGCCGACGCGGGGGCCGACGGCCTGTGCCTCATCAACACCCTGCTGGGCATGCGGATCGATCTGAAAACGAAGAAGCCCCTCATCGCCAACCGCACCGGCGGCCTGTCCGGCCCGGCGGTGTTCCCGGTGGCGGTGCGGATGGTATGGGACGTGTACGAGGCGGTGAAGCTGCCCATCATCGGCTGCGGCGGCGTCAGCTCCGCCGAGGACGTGTGCGAGATGATGCTGGCAGGGGCCAGCGCCGTGGAGATCGGCGCCGCCAACCTGCGGGACCCTTACGCCTGCAAGAAGATCGTCGAGGACCTGCCCGGCGTGTGCGAGCGCCTGGGCGTGGAGCGGATTGCGAATCTCACCGGCGCGGCCCACTGAAAGGAGCGCCCCATGAAAAAAGGTCTCTGCCTATTCCTGCTCTGTCTCCTGCTCTCCGGCTGCGGCGGAGAAGCCGCCGCGCCTGACAGCGGCCCGGAGACGGGATCCTCGGAAACCGCCGTGACGGAACTGACGCCGGAGGCGGCGCTGGACACTCTGACTCAGACGCTGCTGGACCAGAACCCCAACTATCTGTCCTATGACCCGGAGACCGGCTTTGAGACGGACGGCCCCCACTATGTCTGGTGGACGGACGAGCCGCCCACGGAAACGGAGGTAGACGGCCAGACTGCCTATGAATTCCAGCTGCTCTACGGCCAGGACGCCGACGACGGCCTGCCGTCGGAACAGACCGCCACCCCCATGGCCGGCCGGCTGGCTGCCATCTATGCCGTTTCCAAAGACGGCTCCGCCTGCTGGGAGTACGGCATCAGCACAGACACATGGACATCGCTGTCCTAAATTTTGCATGATTACAGAAAGGACTGTTTGAATATGAGCGCAAAAGACGTCATCATCGCCCTGGACTTCCCCACCCGTGAGGAGACCCTCTCCTTCCTGGACCAGTTCCCCGCCGGGGAGAAACCCTTCGTGAAGATCGGCATGGAGCTGTTCTATGCCGAGGGGCCCCAGGTGGTCCGGGACATCAAGGCCCGGGGCCACAAGATCTTCCTGGACCTGAAGCTCCACGACATCCCCAACACTGTGAAGCGGGCCATGGCGGTCCTCTCCCGGCTGGACATCGACATGGTGAACCTCCACGCCGCCGGTACCGCCGAGATGATGCGAGCTGCTCTGGAGGGCCTGACCCGGCCCGACGGCAGCCGTCCCCTGCTGATCGCCGTCACCCAGTTGACCTCCACCGACGCAGCCGCCCTGAAAAACGAGCTGCTGATCGACACTCCCATGGCGGAGACAGTGCTCTCCTACGCCAAGAACGCCGCCGCCAGCGGCCTGGACGGCGTGGTGTGCTCTCCCCTGGAGGCCGCCCTGGTGAAGGAGCGGTGCGGCGAGAGCTTCCTGACCGTCACCCCCGGCATCCGGTTCGCCGACAGCGCCGCCGGCGACCAGAAGCGGATCATGACCCCCGAGAAGGCGGGCAAGTCCGGCTGCGACTACATTGTGGTGGGCCGCCCCATCACCCAGGCGGAGGACCCGGTGGCGGCATACCGGAGAGCGGTGAAGGACTTCCTTGCAATTAGGAATGAGGAATGAGAAATTAGGAATTGATGAATTCCGTCTGGCTTCGCCGGACACCAAAATTCCTAACTCCTAATTCCTAACTTCTAATGATTTAGAAAGGTTGCGTGAACTATGAACTTGGAACGTGAAATCGCCCATGACCTGCTGTCTATCGGCGCGGTGTTTCTGCGCCCCGACGAGCCCTTCACCTGGGCCTCCGGCATCAAAAGCCCCATTTACTGCGACAACCGCCTGACCCTCACCGCTCCCGCCGTCCGCACGGCTGTGGAGAACGGCCTGGTGGAGCTGATCCGCGCCCATTACCCGGACGTGGAGGTTCTGATGGGCACATCCACCGCCGGCATCGCCCACGCCGCCATCGTGGGCCACCTGATGGACCTGCCCATGGGCTACGTCCGCTCCGGCAACAAGGACCACGGCCGCCAGAACCGCATCGAGGGCAGGCTGGAAAAGGGCCAGAAGGTGGTCGTGGTGGAGGACCTGATCTCCACCGCCGGCAGCTGCATCGAGGTGGTGGAAGCCCTGCGGGAGGCGGGAGCCGAGGTCCTCGGCGTCGCGTCCATCTTCACCTACGGGCTCCAGAAGGGCCTGGACCGGCTGGCCGCCGCCCATGTCACCAACCACTCCCTGTCCAACTTCGACGCCGTCTGTGAAGTGGCCGCCGAGGAAGGCAAGATCCGCCCCGAGGACATCGAGCGGCTGAAGAAGTTCCGGGCCGATCCCAGTGACGAGTCCTGGATAGCGTCGAAATAAACTTCGCTCGTTCCGCTTCCGGCTTGGCCGAAAGCGGTCCCCCGCCGCCCGGAGGGCGGCGCCCCTTCCAACCATCCCCCTGAAAGGAGTCCATCATGCCCAGAAATCTCATCGACATCACCGACCTCTCCGTGGCGGAGATCGATCAGCTGATCGCCACCGCAGAGGACATCATCGCCAACCCGGCAAAGTACCAGGACGCCTGCGCCCACAAGCAGCTGGCCACCCTCTTCTTCGAGCCCTCCACCCGGACCCGGCTCTCCTTTGAGTCCGCCATGCTGGCCCTGGGCGGCAGCACCCTGGGCTTCTCCGAGGCCAGCTCCAGCTCCACCGCCAAGGGCGAGACCGTGGGCGACACCATCCACACCGTCAGCTGCTATGCCGACATCATCGCCATGCGGCACCCCAAGGAGGGCGCGCCCTTCGCCGCAGCCCAGTTCAGCGAGGTGCCCATCATCAACGCCGGCGACGGCGGCCACAACCACCCCACCCAGACCCTGACGGACCTGCTGACCATCCACCGGGAGAAAGGGCGGCTGAACAACTTCACCATCGGCTTCTGCGGCGACCTGAAATTCGGCCGCACCGTTCACTCCCTGGTGAACGCCCTGAGCCGGTATGAGAATATCAACTATGTGCTGATCTCCCCCCTGGAGCTGAAGCTGCCCCGGTATGTGAAGGAGGAGGCCCTGAAAAAGAAGGGCATCCCCTACACCCAGACCACGGATCTGGAGTCCGTCATCCCCCAGCTGGACATCCTGTACATGACCCGGGTCCAGAAGGAGCGGTTCTTCAACGAGGAGGACTACCTGCGGCTGAAGGACAGCTACATCCTGACGCCGGAGAAGCTGGAGCACGCCAAGGCGGACCTGTCCATCCTCCATCCCCTGCCCCGGGTCAACGAGATCACCGTGGCGGTGGACAAGGACCCCCGGGCCGCCTACTGGAGACAGGTGAAGAACGGCAAGTACATCCGCATGGCGCTGATCATGAAGCTGCTGGGCATCCAGGTGTGAGAAGGAGGACACTATGAATATCGACAGCATCCAAAACGGCGTGGTCCTGGACCACATCCAGGCCGGCAAGAGCATGGACATCTATCGCTATCTCCATCTGGACCAGCTGGACTGCTCCGTGGCCATCATCAAGAACGTCCGCAGCGGCCGAATGGGCAAGAAGGACATCATCAAGATCGACTCCCCCATGGAGGTGGACCTGGACGTTCTGGGCTACATCGACCCCAACATCACCGTCAACATCATCCGGGACGGCGTGCGGGTGGAGAAGAAGCACGTGGAGCTCCCCAAGAAGCTGGTGAACATCATCCACTGCAAGAACCCCCGCTGCATCACCGTGGCGGAGCCCCAGCTGGACGCCATCTTCCTGCTGAGCGATCCTGCCACCCACACCTACCGCTGCGCCTATTGCGAGACCGCAAAGGACAAAAAGTTCTGATAATCCCGTGACGGCAAGGGGCCTCAAAACTGCGCCGGGAGCCGGTTTCCTCCGCTCCCGGCGGGCTTTTGCCGGTGATTCTGCATTGCAGGAAAGTTTTCCTGCAATGCAGAAAATTTTTTGCAATTTTTGTTGCATTTTGGAGGAAGGAGGCGTATACTGCGGCCTGGACAATCACTTGATGGAGGGATCCTTTCCATGGAACAGCGCACTTGGAACATCCTGCGCAGCTATCTGACCGTGGCGGCCCTGGCCTGCCTGATGGGCGTCAGCTATGAGCTGTTCGTCTTCCCCAACGCCTTCGCCCCGGCGGGCATCAACGGCCTGGCCACCATGCTGCAGTATCTGCTGCACATCAACATCGGCTACGTCTCCCTGCTCATCAACCTGCCGCTGATCCTGCTGGCGTGGAAAAAGGTGGACCGGGACTTCGCCCGCAAGACCCTGGCCTTCGTGCTGGTGTTCTCCGCCGTCACCCTGGTCCTGGGGCAGATGGACCTGAGCGCCATCGCCTATGACACCGGCTCCTCCGCCATTCTGGGGCCTGTGGCCGCCGGCGTGGTCAGCGGCGCCGTGTACGGCTGGGTCATCCGGCGGAACGGCTCCACCGGCGGCACGGACATCGTGGCCGCCTGGGTGCGGAAGAAGCGGCCGGAGGCCAGCCTGGTCTGGCTGATCTTCGCCCTCAACTCCACGGTGGCGGTGCTGTCCTTCTTCGTCTACGGCTACCAGTTCGAGCCGGTGATCCTCTGCCTGATCTACTGCTACCTCAGCTCCAGCATCAGCGACGCCATTTTGAAGGGCGGCAAGTCGGCCCTGAAATTCGAGGTCATCACCCGCCAGCCGGAGGCCCTGTCCCACCAGCTGATGGACCAGCTGCACCACGGCGTCACCGTGCTCCAGGCGGAGGGCATGTACTCTGAGACGCCCCGGTGCCTGCTGATCTGCGTGGTGAACCGGCACCAGGTGGTGCGGTTCCAGGAGATCCTGTCCCAGTTCCCGGACACCTTCGCCTACGTCTCCGGCGTCAACGAGACGCTGGGCAACTTCAAGCACATCGCATAGCAAACACCAGCGGGGGACCCCCCGCTGGTGTTTTGTTTATTCCGCCGCCCGTTTCAGCCGCTCCAGCGGGAACGGGGGCATGGCCAGGGGCTTCACCGCCAGGCTCATCAGCACCGTGGGGTCATCGTCCGCCGCCACCCGGTTGGAGTGGAGCACGCCGCAGACCTTGCAGCGGTGGATGATGGCCCACTCGCCGCCCTTCCGCACCCAGACGGCCACCGGCTCCATGGTGCCGCCGCAGTCGGCGGCCCGGTCGCCAGGCTCGTCGTCCAGGTGAACGCTGGAGAGGCAGTTGGGACAGTGGTTGCGGTGCTGGGTGCCGGCGGCCTGGGGCCCTACCGGCCAGCCGCAGACCCGGCAGGTGAACACATCCTGGCAGGGGTCCTGCCGGAAGTCCGGGCGGCGGCGTTTCGGTTTTTGCGGGATACGCTGGGACATGATTGATTTCCTCCTTGGTGTTGTCTTTCTGCTCCCAGCATACCCTGCTGCGGGCTGCTTTCGCAACCGCCAACTCGGTTCAGAAACAAACAAGCGCCATGCGGCAATCCGCATGGCGCCTGTGTTTTATTCGTTTCTCAGGCGGGCGATGATCTTCCAGATGCTTTTCGTCGCCAGAAAGTATGTCTCCGCCAGCTGGTCCACAGAGGTCCCCTCCCGATAGCGCCGATAGATCTCCAGATTTCGGGCCAGGGTCTCCGCCTTGCGGCCGTTGGCCGCGCCCCAGGGCTTGCGTTCAGTCTCCCGCCGGGGGATGTACAGATACTCCCCGTCGATATACGCCTGGACCTGTTCCAGCAGGTCCGGCGGCAGCACGTCGGCTGCTCTCATATAGCGCATGATGCTCCTCCAAAGCTCTTGTGATTTGGAATGAGCAGAGGCTATATGCCAAATCTCTTTGTTTGACGCGATAGCCTCTGCTATGCGTCAAACGCCGAAACACAATGATTCAGTTGCAATGGAGTTCCCTCATTTCACGTTGGATTTCCAAAGGTGTCCGGGCAACACCAAACAGGGGGACGCCGCCCCCCTTTCACAGCCCGGTATTCGGTTTTGCTCACAGGACCGACATCCACACACCTCACTTGGAAATCGCTCTTAGGATACCATCTCCAGCGGGGGCTGTCAAGGCTCCGCCCGCCTGGATGACCTGTAAAAAAGCAAGCCGCGGAGCGTTGCTCCGCGGCTTGTCAGCTCTCGCTCGCTTTTACAGGCCCCGCCACTCCTCGGGACGGAGACGGCTCAGGTCGTGCTCCGCCGCGTCGATGGTTCGGAGCATGGCCTCCTTGTCCTGGTTCAGCGTGCCTTTCAGCACCAGGTAGTTGCTGGCGTGGTTCATCCGGAACACGCTGCCGGGGCTGTCCAGACGCTCCATCAGCAGGCGGGTCTCCTCCAGCACCTGGGGCTGGGTCAGCAGCTGGAAGCTGCCGTCCTTCACCCAGTCATAGAGGGGCGTCTCCGGCTCCACCATCAGCGTCAGCATCCCGATGTACTCCGGGTTCATGGCGTTGAAGGCCTCCGCCGTTTCGATGGCGTGGCGCTCCAGCAGCTCCGGGCCGCCCAGGCCCGTGATGGCGGTGACGGACAGGGCCATGCCGCACCGGCGGACCTTCTGGCCCATCTCCACGATCTCCGCGGACATGTGGCCCTTGCGCATCCGTTTTAAGACATCATCGCACCCGGACTCCAGCCCCATGTAGACCATGGTGAGGCCCTTGTCCCGCAACGTCCGCAGCTCCTCCTCCGTCCGGATGCGGATGGAGGCAGGGGACGCGTAGCTGGTGACCCGCTCGCACTCCGGGAACAGCTCCCGGATGGTGTCCAGGATGGTGTAAAGTTCATCAGCTTTCCGGACCAATGCGTCGCCATCCGCCAGGAACACCCGGCCCACCCGGGCATAGGTCCGCCGGGCGATGCGGAAGTCCTCCAGCACCTCCTCCAGGGGACGGATGGCAAATCGCTTCTCCTTGAACATACTGCAGAAGGCGCAGGTGTTGTGGCTGCATCCGTAGGTCACCTGGACGATGAGGCTGTACGCCTCGGAGGGCGGACGGTAGACGCTTCCGTAGTATCTCATACGCCCAAGCACTCCAGGGCCGCCATCTTCAGGCACACGCACAGCACGGCGATGGCCTGCTCCAGCTCCTCAACAGGCGGCAGGGACGGGGCGATGCGGATGTTGCTATCCTGGGGGTCCTTGCCATAGGGGAAGGTAGCGCCGGCGCCGGTCATGGTGACGCCCGCCTCCTTGCACAGGGCCAGGGTCCGCTTGGCGGTGCCGGGCATGGCGTACAGGGAGACGAAGTAGCCACCCTTGGGCCGCCGCCAGGAGGCGATCTCCAGCGGGGCGATCTCCCGGTCCAGGGCGTCCACCACGCAGCGGAACTTGGGACCCATGATGGCGGCGTGCTTCTTCATCAGCTCCAGGGTGTGTGCCTTGTCCTTCAGGTACAGCACATGGCGCTGCTGGTTCACCTTGTCGAAGCTGATGACCTGGACGGTCAGCAGCTTCTCCATATAGGCCATGTTGGCCTCGGAGCAGGCGAAGCAGGAGATGCCGGCGCCGGGCAGGGTCACCTTGGAGGTGGAGGCGAACTCGAACACCATGTCGGCGTTGCCGTACTTGGCGCACTCCGCCAGGATGTCCGGGAACTCCATATAGTCCCCCTCGAACTCATGGATGCAGTAGGCGTTGTCCCACATCAGCAGGAAGTCCGGTGCCGCGGGCTTCATGGAGGCGATGCGGCGGATGGTCTCGGCAGAGTAGATGATGCCGTCGGGGTTGGAGTACTTGGGCACGTTCCACATGCCCTTGACGGCCGGGTCCTGGATGGCCTTCTCCACCGCGTCCATGTCCGGGCCCTCGTCGGTCATGGGGATGGTGATGAGCTCGAAGCCGAAGGACTCCGTCACCTTGAAATGGCGGTCATAGCCGGGAGAGGGGCACAGGAACTTCACCACCGGCTCCTTGCACCAGGGCCGCTCGCTGCGGAGCAGGCCGTGGGTGTAGGCCTTGGAGATGGTGTCGTACATCAGCTGCAGGCTGGCGTTGCCGCCCACGAACACCTGCTCCGGCTTGCAGCCCAGGATCTCCGCGAACAGCCGCTTGGCGGCGGGCAGGCCGCTGAGCTCGCCGTAGTTGCGCACGTCGATGCCGTCGGACACATAGTCCTCCGGCTTCAGCATCAGGGAGAAGATATCGCTGACCAGGTCCAGCTGTGCCTTGCCGGGCTTGCCCCGGGCCATGTTCAGATTCAGGCCCCGGGCCTTCAGCCCCTCGTACTCCCGGGTCACCTCGGCGTATTCCGCCTTCCGCTCCTCGGCGGTCATCTTGGAATAAGCAGTCATTGTAACGCTTCCTTTCTGTCCTCGAATTTTGCAATCCAGTTTAGTATATCGTTTTTTGGGGGAAGTTGCAAGCCTCTTTCCCCTGTTCCATAAGAAAACCGGGCCCCGCCGACGGCGGGGCCCGGTCCAGGAAGCTCTCAGCAGCAGCCGCCGTGGCCGGAGCATTTGTCGGCACAGGCGATGGTGGGGTCACAGCAGGACATGGTCACGCCGTAGCGGACCGGGATGGACACGCAGATCTGCTGGGTCAGCGTCACGGTGCACATGGTGCCGTCGGCATTGGTGGTGCAGGTGACGGTGGGATTGCCCTGGCAGGTGACGGTGGGGTTGCCCGTCACGGCGGTGGGCACCAGGATCACGGGCGCGGTCACGTCCACGCACTGGGTGCTGATCTTGCTGCATCCGTTGGCGGGGCAGGATTCATCGGGCTGATATTGTAAAATGGGCTCATGCTCATAGGCTTCATTGATACGCAAAGGAATTCCCTCGTTTCTTTCAGATGGTACACCGGGCGGCCTGCCCGGCGTCCATCCCATCCTATGCGCAGGGTGCCTCCGCCGCGCCTGTCAGATCCCCCGGAATGGGAGACCTCTGGTGGACAAGGTGCAGAATTCCCTCACGCCGGCAGGAGCGCCTGCACGGCCTCCGCCAGTACCTCCCCGTCCCGGATGGTATAGCTCCAGTCCGCGTCCTGGTAGACTGCATACAGCCCGTCCGGCGCGGAGAGCACCACCCGCAGGGTCTCCTCATTGCCCAGGAGGTTCACCTCCACAGCGTCCGCGGAATCGTATCCCGGAATGCCCCCCCGGGTGATCAGGCTCCGGGAGGCCCCTGCCAGCAGGTCCAGCAGGTCGTCCTCATCCACCTGGTCGGAGACCTCCTGCCCCCGGTAATAGAGGGAGGTGAGCTCGTACTCCACATCCTCGTCCAGCACCGGCGCGGACAGTGACCGGACCGCCAGGACCGCGGCCACCGCCAGAACAGCCACGATCAGTGCCACGATGCCCTTCCGCATTCCCTCACCTCCCTGTTTTTCTACTATTATATCTGTCTGGAATCCTCGCTGTCAAGCCAGAAAGCACGGCCTCCAGCGCCTTCGGCCTTTCCCACTTCATTCTTTCGAAAAGCGGGGCATTTCCTCTGCGCAACCGTTTTTCCGCTTTGGAATAAGGCATCCTTCTCCCCCGGTCCCGGCGCGGCGTCCCGCGCCGCTGGGATCCTTGTGAAAAATCAAACTCCTATTGACTCGATATAGGGAGTTGGAGTAAAATAAAAAAGGGAGAACCATGTTTTTTGTATAAAATGTCTATATTTCTTGTGTTTTATTAGAGAATCTGCCGATTCCTGTTGGGCCATACTGTGACCCTTCCCAGTGGTCGGCCATAAAATCTAAATTCTCTACTAAAAATCCGCAAGATTCTTCTTTCAAAAATGCTCAAACTGTGCTATCCTGAGAGCGAAGTGGTTGTTTCGTCATCTCTGTTGACGTACACATAACAATTTTCCGCTTCTTCATCAAGGTATCGTTCCCCGGCATCCCCTGCGGCGCTGATCTCCACAGCGCATCATTTCAAAATAGGAAAGGAAGAAACACCCCATGAACGAGAAAAAATGCAAAGTTCTGGCGGCTGAGATCCGGCTGGAAACGCTGAAGGTCATCCACTCCCGGGGCTTCGGCCACGTGGGCGGCTCCATGGACCTGGCGGACCTGATGGCCGTCCTGTACGGAGAGGTCATGAAGTTTGACCCCAAGAACCCCCGTTGGGAGGACCGGGACTGGCTGGTCCTGTCCAAGGGCCACGCGGGCCCCGTGGCCTACGCCACCTTCGGCCTGATGGGCTACTATCCCATGGAGGAGGCCTACACCCTCAACCAGCCCCACACCAAATTCCCCAGCCACACGGACCGCAAGCTGACCCCCGGCGTGGACCTGACCACCGGCTCTCTGGGCCAGGGCGCCTCCACTGCCACCGGCGCCGCCCTGGGCAACAAGGTGGACGGCCGTGACAACCACGTGTTCTGCGTCATCGGCGACGGCGAGGCCGACGAGGGCGAGGTCTGGGAGGCCCTCCACTTCGCCTATGCCCACAAGCTGGACAACATCATCTACTTCATCGACAACAACGGCTATCAGCTGGACGGCCCCACCGCCGACATCCTGGACCACGGCAGCCTGGCCAAGAAGGCCGAGGCCTTCGGCCTGTACACCCAGGAGATCGACGGCCATGACGTGAAGGCCATCTACGACGCCATCCAGAACGCTTATGCCAAGAAGGGCGTGCCCAGCTGCATCGTGCTGGACACCTGCAAGGGCAAGGGCGCGACCTTCGCCGAGCCCAAGCACGACCACTCCTCCCAGCCCAGTGAGGAGCAGTGGGCCGAGGCCATCGCTGCGTCCGAAAAGGCTCTGGAAGAGATCAAGAACGCTTGAGGAGGGTGAGCGCAATGAACGTGAAACTGATCGGTAAGCATGAAAAAGACGCCCGGGCCTGCCGGGACGGTCTCGCCCTGACCCTGGACGAGATGATGGCGCAGGACAAGTCCATCTGCTATGTGGACTGCGACCTGATGGGCTGCATCAACACCAAGCGGCTGCGGGAGCACTATCCCGACCGGGCCTTTGAGGCCGGTATCGCCGAGGGCAACGCCGCCGGCGTGGCCGCGGGCCTCGCCGCCACCGGCAAGAAGGTCTTCTTCCACTCCTTCGGCACCTTCTCCTCCCGCCGGTGCTATGACCAGATCTATATGTCCGCCGCCTATGCCGGGCTGACGGTCCATGTGCTGGGCTCCGACGCCGGCGTCACCGCCGCGTTCAACGGCGGCACCCATATGCCGCTGGAGGATGCGGCCATGTACCTGTCCATCCCCGAGACCACGGTGCTGGACCCCGCCGACTATGACCAGCTGGCCAGCATCACCCGTCAGCTGGTGAACAGCGACAAGGGCGTCACCTACACCCGGTTCGTCCGCAAGGGCATCATCCAGGTGTACGGCGAGGGCAGCGAGTTCGAGATCGGCAAGGGTGTGGTGCTCCACGAGTCCGACAAGGACCAGGCCACCATCATCACCTCCGGCATCATGGTGGACGAGTCCCTGAAGGCCTATGAGGCCCTGCAGGCGGAGGGCATCTCCGTTCGGGTCATCGATATGTTCACCTGGAAGCCCCTGGACGAGGAGCTGGTGATCAAGGCCGCCAAGGAGACCGGCGCCATCGTCACCGCCGAGAACCACAACGTCACCTGCGGCCTGGGCTCCGTCGTGGCCAACTGCCTGGCCAAGAACGCCCCCACCATCCAGGAGTTCGTGGGCGTGCAGGACCAGTTCGGCCAGGTGGGTCCCCAGGACTTCCTGATGGACGAGTACGGCCTCCGTGCCGCCAACATCGTGGCCGCCGTCAAGAAGGCCATTGCCCGCAAGTAAATTCGGATACCCGGCGGGGGCCCTCTGGGCCCCTGCCTGTATCGCCATAATCAATTTTTGAAAAGGAGAGAAGAATCATGGATGCTTTTTCCGCTTCCCTGATGGCTGACAAGCGGGAGATCATTTTCGCTCCCACCGTGTACAAGTTCCAGACCTTCGCCGACATGGCCAAGGAGTTTGACCTGAATGAGCGGGACGTGGTGCTGACCAACGAGTTCATCTACACCCCCTTCATGAAGGACCTGGGCCTCAAGTGCCACTATGTGTTCCAGGAGAAGTTCGGCGCCGGCGAGCCCAGCGAGGAAATGATCCAGGTCATGTACGACGCCATCCCCTACGACAGCTATGACCGCGTCATCGCCGTGGGCGGCGG
>DWZJ01000029.1 GCA_019118245.1 Candidatus Oscillibacter excrementigallinarum | reverse complement strand
TATTACAGAATTCAAAATACTCGTTTTCATCAATTTGGGTACGCAATATAGTCGAATTAGCATCAAGAATATTAAAAATTTTAACCATGAAATATGATGCTTTGTCTTGATCTGAAAACCCAATGCCTAATCTTTCCCTATAATCTATCCAGTCCATGTCTACTTCTCCTCAAAAAACTCACAAATCTTCTTATGTGTCAGCGCAAGCCGCTCCCGCTCCGGCATACTGTCCTCTAAGTACAGATACTCGAACCGCTCATAACCGAAGGCGGCGTTGTTCTGACGGAGGAACTCCGTCTCCATAAAAGTCCGCTTGTCTTTGAACTTGGGATCGCTGGCATAGATTTTGCCCTTGGTCTCGGCGATCATTACCTTGTGAATCACACCGTCCTTCCGTTGGAGGATCAGGAAGTCCGGAGTGTACATCCCCACATACTCCCAGCGGCCCCCACTATTCCGGTAGCACTTGATCTTAAACTCGGTCAGCGCCCGGTCTCCGTTGTAGTAGACCTCCAGCCCCAATCCTTCCACCTCCGGGAAGGTGAGTACCTCATTCAGGAAATCCTGTTCAAAGGGGCTGTCGGTGTGATAGGGCAGATAGTGGAAGGAGCGGTCCTTCTGGGGGTGGGAGGAATTCTGCTTTCGGAGCGTGGCCGCGATCGCCCGATTTGCCGCGCTGTCATCTGCCTCCAGAGCCAGAATTGCCGCCTGAATGTCCGGCTTCATTTTCAGTTTACCCTGGTCGTCCAGGATGATCTTCTCCACCTGCTCCTGTTTGGGGCAGTAGGCATCCGGAGTCGTTGTCTCTACCACCGGCGTGAAGTTCGCAATATTCAGCAAGCTGGCCGACTGGGGGATGCGCTCCTCCTTCGTCTCAAAGGAGCGGCTGTCGCAGAACGCCTTCCGGATATTTGCCTCCACCGCGGCCCGGTTGTACTTAGAACTGAAACAGCGGCCCGCTCCCCGCAGATAAGTAATCTTCTGAAATACCTCCCGCAGGACACAGTCATAGGGGCGCAGCTGTTCCATGGTGAGGGTTCCCAGGGAACTACGGACGATTCCATAGAGCCAAGGGTAGTAGACAGCAGGAGTGTCGCCGCGCTCCGCGTCGTCCACCGTCCGCTCCAGCACCTCCATGGTGAGGTCGGTGGTCTTGATCACTCCGGCAACTGTCTGCGTGTTTTTACAGGCGTCGGGCAGATTTTCCTCTGGCCGGGCCTTCTCTGCGATCAGCGTCTCATAGCGGATCTTCAACTGATAGAAGTCCACCTTGGGGAGCCGAAGGTACTTCGTCCGGTCGTAGCGGTTCAGCTTGGTCTTGTGGTGATCCGCATCGGTAAACTCCTGGAGGGAGATATGGTGCTGTTTCTGCAGTTGGCTGTTGAGTTTGTCCGCGTTGCTGCTGTTGAGGTAGACGAGTGCGGTCTCCGGGGCGTCCTTCTGCACCTGGCGCAGGCAGCGGCAGGCCGTCTGGAGCACCATGTTTTTGGGACAGTCCCCCTCCTGGGAGAGGATGATCCCCGTCAGACTGCGGCAGTCCCAGCCCTCTTTCCCGATCTGCACCAACAGAACGATGCGGACCTTGGAAAAGGGCTGATCCAGACTGTCAAATTCCATCTGGCTGTCTGCCGGCTGAGGGTACTGCTTGTTGCCTTTGTGAAATTTCAGGATGCAGTCGGCGGACAGGCCGTATTCCGCCGTGATGCCGGCTGCCAGAGGATAGACCATCTCCTCCAGCTTTTCGATGGTTCCGCAGTAGATGCCCAGCTTGGCACAAGTCCCGTCCGGGTAGACCGTGTCTTTATAATTGTCCAGAAACTCCCGAACGCCTCGGTCGATGATCCGTCCGCTGTCAGGCAGCTCCGCGATCTTCACGATGGGTCTTTTGAGAAAATTCCCCACGCCATCGATCAGCGGATAGTAGTAGACGATGTTGGAGATCTCCGCAGAGGAGACGGAGAGGCCATCCGTCACCTGGATCTTTTCCGCTTTTTCCAGATAGGGGGTACCGGAGAAACCGACAACGGAATTGATGGTCTGATTTTCCGCCCACTTGTTGACCACTGCGCGGAGCTTGATCTCATCGCTGACCGCGTGGTGGACCTCGTCAATGAACACGGACAGGGCGGGCAGCTTTCCGATCAGGTTTCGCAGCTCGTTGGCCTGCCGGTCCTTTTCATCGTCGCTCTCCTCAAACATGCTGATCTGTCCGGCCTTTTCCTGGATGCGATCCAGGATCACCTTCTCCGCATTGGTCACAGCTACCAGGCCGAACAGCTCAGACAGCGGCTGGTGGTTAGCAATCTTCTGCACGTTGGGATTTTTCGTTTTATTAGACTTCTTCGCCGTCTTGGACTGATCCAGCACCTCAAAGGACAGTAGCCGCTTGATCTCCGATGCCGCCGGCTCCGGGATCACCCAGGTGGGGTCAAACCGCTGGATGGTCTTCAAACTTGGCACCACGGAGGACTTCAGGCCGGAGGGAGCGAAGATCATAAAGTTATGGGCAAAGGCTGGGTTATTCGGTTCATTTCTGGCAAAATACAGATCCAGGTAGATGAATGCCGCCATCAGATAGGTCTTTCCCGCCCCCATGGGGAGACTGAACAGGTAGTCTGTATAGGACACCCCATAGAAGGCCTTCTGGAAGAATATTTCATAATCAATACTCTCCGGGTCTTTGCGGATCTGCTTTTCCAGCATTTCGGAAACCTGTTCCCCGCTGTCATTTTTTAGACGGGCATATTCAAACAGCGCCGCAGCAGCAGGATGGGTAGCCAGAAAGTCACGGATGCTGGCGGAAATTTCCTCCTGCTCCAAGTCCAGGGTATTGAATGCCCCCTGGCAAAATAACTGCGAGAGCGGCACACATCCACAGGCGATTTTCAGGTACAGATATGTCTTGATGGCATCCACCTGGGCGTCACGCATCTGGTTTGTCTGCTCAATATATTTCACGACCTCCCGCGCAGTACAAGCAGGGGAGGAAAACCAACGGTCCCGTGCATTGGTGATCATTTGATAAAACATCAGCGGTCTCCTTTAAAAACTTCTTTGGCTTGACGAGTTCTTCCATCCAACGGTTTCTGTGCATCTTTTGGGATAGCCCAGACCCGTCCCAAGCGATATGCGCCTGGGATGCGACCATTTCCGCACAGAATCTCAACTCTCCGCTGAGTAAGGCCCCATTCCGCCGCTTTATCTTTTGGTGTCACATAGTCCATATCTAAAAACCCCTTGTTTTTGAACGGCTTTTCTGACATTATACATCGATTTGCCGAATAATACAAATATCGATCACACAGATTTGTTACGAACTTTGTTGTACACTATTTTTTAGTGCAATAGGGTAAAGGAAACCCAGCCTGCATAGATACTTACTCCATGCGGGCTGGGTTTGTGCCTGAGTGCTTAGGCAAGCTATAAGCTCTGCATCTAATTATCCCGATCCTTATCGGAAATTTTGTTATCCTTATGCTGGAGTTCCTCCGTCCCCTCCGCCAGCTCCGCCGCATCCTCCACCACTCCGGTCACCAGCTGCTGGAGGGTTTGGGCGTTCTCCGCCGTCACCACCGGCCGGCCGGTCTCCTGCTCCAGCTCCCTCCGGGCGTTGCCGGCGATGCGGCCGCCCCGCCGGGCCACCTTTCGGTTTTCCTCCAGGCCCTCGGGCTGTTCCGAACGGGAGATGCTGGTGGTAGAGGCCTCGGCCAGCATGTTCAGCACCAGCTCCAGGTCGCTCATGTTGTCCCGCAGGTTTTCCTTTTTCAGCCCTTTGAGCCGCTTATACTGCCGGGTGGTCATGCCGGACCAGGCCCGGCTGATCTCGTCGGTGAGGATGGCGTACTCCCGGCCCCTCTCCACGCCCCGCTTCTGCCACTCATCGGTGAGCTCGTTGCGGATGCGGATGGCCAGCAGCCGCTGGTGAACCCACTCCTCGGAGTAGCCCTTTTTCAGGTAGGTCTCCAGGGCCCGGTCGATGGCCTGCTCTGGGTCGATGGTCTCCTCGATCCGCTCCCGGCCCACCTGGGCCAGCCACAGCTTGAAGGGCTCCGCCTTGGGGGAGGGGATGGACTGGATAATCCGCAGCAGCTGCTCCGTGTCGGCCACGTCGGTGAGCCGCTTTCTGCCGTCGGCGGCGGTCATTTTCAACTGCTTACAATTTGTAAGCAGTTGATCCGCCCCCTCTTCCTTCAGGCGTTTTTTCAGCACCGCCCAATAGGTGCTGGCTCCCCGCGGCGTGGACTGGTCGGTCAATGCCCCCACCACGTCCACCACGGAGAAGTACCACTCCTCCTGTTCCGCATCCCAGGCGGTGCGGATCTTTTGATTTTCAAAGAGTTGGATCTGATCGTTCTGCTTTTTCTCGTCCATGGTATGTACCTCCCGGCTGATCAGCCTCATTTTACCACATCCTGCACTGTAAAGCGAGACAGAAATGGGTCTCTTTGCCTGCCAATGTGGTCTGTTTTCCTCTGATTTTGCTCCTTTACACCCCTCTCGAATATCTACGGTGGAAAGGATGCCATTCGTCAGGATGTACAACTCCACCCGCCCCGTTTTGCCAGATCCAGCATTCCAACGCAGAATTTCTGCCACGGCTCCAATGTAATCAGTGACGGGTCGCCCTCCCGGATCCGCATGGTGCGCCGGATCTCCTTGGGGATCACCACCCGGCCAAGGTCGTCGATCCGCCGCACGATTCCAGTTGCCTTCATATCGAAAACTCTCCTTTGCCATTGAGATTTTGTCAGGATGATTCTGCTTGGCAAAAGCTAGTATCCGCAGGATTTGTTTGGCTATGCGGGCCCGGGCGGTGGTTTCATTTGGCAATCAGCCCGTCTCCGGCAGGTACTCCTGCACCACCAGCCCGTCGGTGGACACCAGGTAGTTGGTGAGATAGGACAGGTGATCCCCGTTCACCAGCCAGGACACCCGGTAGTTGTAGTAGTCCACGCCGTCCAGGGTCAGCGTCCCCTCATAGCCGTAGGACATGGCGTTGCCGGTGGCCGCGTCCACCGTGCCCAGCTGGGCTTCCAAAATGGCGGCGCCCTCCTCCGGGGTGATGGCGGTCTCCTCCTCCGGCGCGGCGGCGAGGTCCTCCGGCTCCCGGGCCGGAGGAGGAGACGCCTGGGCGCAGGCGGAGAGCAGCAGCGCGGCCAGCACCGCGCAGAGGATACGAAGCGGCTTCATGAGACCCATCCCTTCCCATCCGCCCGGAACGGGCGGAAATGATTTTCTCTGTTAAGACGAGATCAAAAGCGGGAAAGTTCCGGGAAAAACCTGACTCATCCCACAAAATCCACCAAACATTCTTGTGGAAATGCGGGAAAAAATGGGAGATCCAACCAATTCGTGTTACCCTTTTTCGACAGGACCATCCTTGACGGTATTTTTCCCAGGAAGTATAATATAAACAATTATATGCATATCCAAATCCCGCGCAAACGCGTTACGCAAGAACGACGAGCCCGCCGGGGACCGTCTCCGGCGGGGAGAGGAGTTGCTGCCATGGCAAAACAAGGACAGGCGGACCGTTTCCACCAGGGGACGATGACGGACGGCTGGCGCTGGTTCGGCGCCCATCCGGCGAAAAAGCGGGGCCGGGAGGGCTGGACCTTCCGGGTCTGGGCCCCACACGCGGAGGCGGTGTCCGTCGTGGGCGATTTCAACGACTGGCAGGAGGGGGCGGCGCCCCTGACCCGCAGGGGCGAGGTCTGGGAGGGCTTCCTGCCGGACCTGCCGGTCTACACCTCCTATAAATACGCGGTGCGGGGGGCGGACGGCCAGGTCCGCCAGAAGGCGGACCCCTACGGCTTCCATACGGAGACCCGGCCCGCCACCGCCAGCAAGCTGTACGACATCGGCGGGTTCAAATGGACCGACGGCGCCTTTCGGGAGAAGAAGGCCAAGCACCCGGTCTATACATCGCCGCTGAATATTTACGAGGTCCACCTGGGCTCCTGGAAAAAGCGGGACAACGGGGACTTCATCGACTACAGGGACCTGGCGCGGGAGCTGGCCGCCTATGTGAAGGACATGGGCTACACCGCCATCGAGCTGCTGCCGGTGACGGAGCACCCGCTGGACGACTCCTGGGGCTACCAGTGCACCGGGTACTTCGCCCCCACCTCCCGGTTCGGCACCCCCAAGGACTTCATGTGGTTCGTGGACCACATGCACAAGAACAACATCCTGGTGCTGCTGGACTGGGTGCCCGCCCACTTCTGCAAGGACATCCAGGGCCTCTATGAGTTCGACGGCACCTGCTGCTATGAGTACGCGGACCCCAACAAGCGGGAGCACGCCGCCTGGGGCACCCGGGTCTTTGACTACGGCCGGCCGGAGGTGAAGAGCTTCCTGCTCTCCTCCGCCCGATTCTGGCTGGAGGAGTATCACATCGACGGGCTGCGGGTGGACGCGGTGGCCTCCATGCTGTACCTGGACTACGACCGCCAGGGCGGCGCCTGGACGCCCAATAAATATGGCGGCCACGAGAACCTGGAGGCCATCGACTTCCTGCGGGAGCTGAACACCATGGCCTTCCAGACGGACCCCGGCGTGCTGATGATCGCCGAGGAGTCCACCGCCTGGCCCCTGGTGACCCGTCCGCCGGACGTGGGGGGCCTGGGCTTCAACCTGAAGTGGAACATGGGCTGGATGAACGATATGTGCCACTACCTGAAGCTGGATCCCTATTTCCGCCAGTACAACCACAAGGACATCACCTTCTCCATGATGTACGCCTTTTCCGAGAACTTCGTGCTGCCCATCTCCCACGACGAGGTGGTCCACATGAAGGGCTCCATCGTGGGGAAGATGCCCGGCGACTACGACAACCAGCTGCGGTGCCTGAAGGGCTTCTACGCCTACCTCCTGGCCCACCCGGGGAAGAAGCTGCTCTTCATGGGGGCGGAGATCGGCCAGTGGCACGAGTGGGACTCGGACGGCCAGCTGGACTGGTACCTGCTGGACCGGCCGGAGAACCAGAAGGTCCACCGCTTCTTCCGGGACATCAACGCCTTCTACAAAAAGACCCCCGCCCTGTGGGAGATCGACTTCGACTGGGAGGGCTTTGAGTGGCTGGTGCCCGACGACAACCACAACAACGTGGTGGTGTTCCTGCGGAAGGACAAAAAGGGCCGGGACCTGCTGTGCGCGGTGAACTTCTCGCCCAACACCTACACGGACTACCGGATGGGCGTGCCGCCCCACAGGCGGTATGTGCCCGTGTTCAATACCGACGACCCCGCCTACGGCGGCGACGGCTTCGGCGACGCGGAGGCGGTGATGGTGGAGGCCGTGCCCTCCCATGGAAAAGAGCATTCCGCCGCCATCCGCATCCCGGCCTTCGGCGCGGTGTTCCTGCGGGGCGAGGGCGCGTTCCCCAGAACCAGAAAGAAACAACAGGCAAAGGAGTTGGAAAAGACATGAAAAAAGAGTGCATCGCCATGCTGCTGGCCGGCGGCCAGGGCAGCCGCCTGTACGTCCTCACCGGCGACATGGCCAAGCCCGCCGTGCCCTTCGGCGGAAAATACCGCATCATCGACTTTCCCCTGTCCAACTGCACCAATTCCGGCATCGACACCGTGGGCGTGCTGACACAGTACCGCCCCCTGGAGCTGAACAGCTACATCGGCAGCGGCGTGCCCTGGGACCTGGACGGCTCCACCGGCGGCGTCCACATCCTGCCGCCCTATATGGGCAGCCAGGGCGGCACCTGGTACAAGGGCACCGCCAACGCCATCTACCAGAACATCGGGTTCATCGACCTGTATGACCCGGAGTATGTGGTGATCCTCTCCGGCGACCACATCTACAAGATGGACTACTCCGAGATGGTGGAGCGCCACAAGGCCGCCGGGGCCGCCTGCACCATCTCCGTCATGGAGGTGCCCTGGTCCGAGGCGTCCCGCTTCGGCATCATGAACGTGGATGAGAACGACATGATCACCGAGTTCGCCGAAAAGCCCAAGGAGCCCAAGAGCAACCTGGCGTCCATGGGCATCTACGTCTTTACCTGGAAGACCCTGCGGCAGTACCTGGAGGCCGACGAGGCCGACCCCGGCTCCGAAAACGACTTCGGCAAGAACGTCATCCCCGCGATGCTGGGGGACGGAGAGCGGATGGCCGCCTACCGCTTCAGCGGCTACTGGAAGGACGTGGGGACCCTGGAGTCCCTGTGGGACGCCAACATGGATATGCTCTCCCCGGAGTCCGGCCTGGACCTGCTGGACGAGGCCTGGCCCATCTACGCCCGGTCCGTCAACGCGCCGCCGGCCTTCCTGGGCCGCCGCTGCCAGATCAGCCACAGCGCCTTCAACCGGGGCAGCGACCTGGAGGGGACGGTGGAGAACTCCGTCCTGTCTCCCAACGTCACCGTGGGGGAGGGGGCCCGGGTGTCCTACTCCGTGCTGTTCCCCGGCGTGACCGTGGAGCCCGGCGCGGTGGTGGAGTACGCCATCCTGGGCGAGGGCTGCCGCATCGGCAGGGGCTGCCGGGTGGGCGGCACGCCGGAGAACACGGCGCCGGCCCCCTGGGGGCTGACGGTGCTGGCCCCCGGCTGCGTCCTGGAGGCTGACAAGCAGGTGCGCCCCGGCATCATGCTGAACAAGAGCGGCGAGGAGGTGTCCCGATGAACGGACTGCATGGCATCATCTTTTCCTATGAAAAGCGCAACGACCTGCGGGAGCTGGGGGAGATCCGCTCCGCGTCGTCCATCCCCTTCGGCGGGCGGTACCGGGCGGTGGACTTCGCCCTGTCCAACCTGGTGAACGCCGGCGTCACCGACGTGGGCGTGGTGCTCCACGGCCACTACCAGAGCCTGCTGGACCACCTGGGCACCGGCAAGGACTGGGACCTGTCCCGCAAGCGGGGCGGTTTGAAGATCCTGCCCCCCTTCGCCTACAAGCAGCACTGGGGCGAGGCGGCGGCCTTCCGGGGGAAGATGGAGGCCCTGGCGGGCGTCCGCTCCTATCTCCAGGAGATCCGCCGGGACTATGTGGTGCTGATGGACGGCGACCTGGTGGTGAACCTGCCCCTGTCGGACATCTACGAGCAGCACGTGAGGTCCGGCGCGGACATCACCGTGGTCTGCGGCAACGACAGCTTTGAGACGGAGAACGGCACCTACTTCGAGATGGACGGCACCGGCCGCATCACGGACGTGCTGTACCACCTCCACCGGCCCCGGGGCTACCGGGGACTGGAGGTGTACATCCTCTCCACCAAGCTGCTGCTGGACCTGGTGGACGAGTGCGCCACCCGGGACCAGTACAGCCTGCGGCGGGACGTGCTCCAGGCCCGGAAGGACTCCCTGCAGCTCCGGGGGTACATCTGGGGGGGCTTCGCGGCCCAGATCCGCTCCGTCCAGGAGTATTACGACCGCAGCATGCAGCTGCTGGACCCGGCCATCCGGGCGGAGCTGTTCTGCGCCGAGCGGCCCATCCGGGCCAAGGCCACCGACAAGTCCTCCGCCTACATCGGGCCGGACGGGTACTGTGAGAACGCCCTGATCGCCGACGGCTGCAACATCGAGGGCGTGGTGGAGAACTCCATCCTCTTCCCCGGCGTGGTGGTGGAGGCCGGCGCGGTGGTGCGCAACTGTGTGCTGTTCAAGGAGACGGCGGTGCGCCGGGGCGCGGCGGTGTCCTATCTGATCGCCGACAAAAACGTAGAGATCCTGCCGGACCGGACGCTGATGGGCCACAGCTCCTATCCCATCGTCCTGGCCAAGGGCAGTCAGGTGTAAGGGCGGAAGGAGAGCTTCCGGGATGTACATACACGGACAGACGGGGCCGGACCGGGTCCCGTCCGCCCTTGGCCCCGCTTCCAGCGGGCGCCGGAACGGTGAAAGGAGACAGCGATGAAGATCTTATATGCGGCCAGTGAGGCGGTCCCTTTTTGTAAGACCGGGGGCCTTGCGGATGTGGCGGGCTCCCTGCCCGCGGCCCTGGCGGCCCAGGGCGCGGAGGTGGCGGTGGTGCTGCCCCTGTACCAGAAGGTGAAGGAGAAGTTCGGCGACCGGCTGTATTTCGAGTGCTATGACTACGTGGACCTGGCTTGGCGGCACAGCTACTGCGGCCTGTTCTCCCTGGAGCAGGACGGCGTCACCTGGTACTTCCTGGACAACGAGCAGTACTTCAACCGGCCGGAGCTGTACGGCTACATGGACGACGGGGAGCGGTTCGGCTTCTTCTCCCGGGCGGTGGTGCGGATGCTGCCCCACCTCAAGTTCTGGCCGGAGGTCATCCACTGCAACGACTGGCAGACCGCCCTGGTGCCCATCTATCTGAAGGACGACGGCGTGCGGGAGGACCGGTTCCGCAGCATCCGGACCGTGCTGTCCATCCACAACATCGAGTACCAGGGCCGCTACGGCAAGGAGACATTGGGGGACCTGTTCGGCCTGGACCACGGCTGGGCGGACGACGGCACCATCCTGATGGACGGGGACGTGAACCTGCTCAAGGGCGCCATTTTGTGCGCCGACGCCGTCAACGCCGTGTCCCCCACCTACGCCAACGAGCTGAAGATGCCCTACTTCGCCCACCGGCTGGACGGCATCATGCGCCGCTGCGGCTACAAGCTCTCCGGCGTGCTCAACGGCATCGACGTGAAGCGGTACGACCCCGCCGCGGACCCCCACATCGCCGTCAACTACTCGGCGGCGGACATGGCGGGCAAGCAGGCGGACAAGGCGGAGCTGCAGAAGCTCACGGGCCTGCGGCAGGAGCCCTATGTGCCCATCGTGGGCATCGTCAGCCGGCTGGTGAGCCACAAGGGCCTGGACCTGGTGTGCGAGGTGCTCCACGACATGATGGAGCTGCCCATGCAGCTGGTGATCCTGGGCAAGGGGGACCGGAAGTACGAGGAGTTCTTCCAGTGGGCGGCCAACCAGTACCCCGGCCGCATGGCCGTGCGGCTGGACTACAACGAGGAGCTGTCCATGGCCATCTACGCCGGCGCGGACCTGTTCCTGATGCCCTCCCGCAGTGAGCCCTGCGGCCTGAGCCAGATGATCGCCATGCGCTACGGCACCGTGCCCATCGTCCGGGAGACCGGCGGGCTGAAGGACACCGTCACCCCCTACGAGGCGTGGCGGGACGCCGGCAACGGATTTACCTTTGCAAATTACGCCAGCAGTGATATGCTGTATGTGATCCGGGAGGCCGTGTACCTGTACAAGGACTATCCCGACGCCTTCGCCCGCCTGCGGGCGCGGGCCATGGCCTGCGACTTCAGCTGGGCCCGGAGCGCGGGAGAGTACCTGCACATCTACAGCACGATCACCGGCCAGCCCTGGCCGCCGGTGGAGGAAGCGCCCGCTCCCGCAGAGGAAGCCGCTCCGGCAGAGGAAACTGTCCCGGCGGAGGAAGCCGTTCCGGCGGAGGCCGCAGAGCCCGCGCCCACAGAGGAGCCCGCCCCGGCCCAGGAGCCCGTTCCCACGGAGGAGCCCGCTCCGGTCCAGGAGCCTGCGGCGGAGCCCGTGGCTGAGCCCGCTCCCACGGAGGAGAAGCCGGCGAAGCCCGCCCGGAAGGCCCCGGCCAAAAAGCGGGCGGCGGCCAAGAAGCCCGCCGCCAAGACCGGCAGAAAGACCACTGCCAAAAAAGAGACCAGACCCAAGAAGGGGACCGCCGGGAAAGAGAAACCGGCGGAGTAAGGAGACACATGACACCATTTAGCACAGAGACATTGGAAAAGGCCCTCACCGCCAAGCTGATGGTCAGCTTCGGCAAGACGGCGGCGGAGGCCACGGATGGAGAGATGATGCGCGCCAGCGCCCTGGTCCTGCGGGATGCCATGGCGGTGCGGGAGGTCCAGACCCGGCAGAAGGTCCGCCAGCAGCACGCCCGGCAGGTACACTACCTGTCTCTGGAGTTCCTGATGGGCCGCAGCCTGATGAAGAACGCCTACAACTTAGGGATCCTGCCCCAGCTGAAAGAGGCGCTGGAGCACCTGGGCTTCAAGGCGGCGGACATCTTTGAGATCGAGCCGGACGCGGCCCTGGGCAACGGCGGCCTGGGCCGCCTGGCCGCCTGCTACCTGGACTCCATGACCACCCTGGAGATCCCGGCCACCGGCTATTCCATCTGCTATGAGCTGGGCATCTTCAAGCAGAAGATCGTGGAGGGCCAGCAGGTGGAGCTGCCCGACAACTGGAAGGACCTGGGGGCCGCCTGGCTGATGCCCAAGCCCGCCGAGACCCAGGAGGTCCGCTTCGGCGGCACGGTGCGGGAGTTCTGGGCCGACGGCCACCTGCACATCGTCAATGAGGATGCCACCGTGGTCCAGGCGGTGCCCTGCGACATGGAGATCGCCGGCTACGGCACGGACCATGTGAACGTCCTGCGGCTGTGGGACGCCCGGTCCACCCAGCCGGTGGATATGTCCCTGTTCTCCCGGGGCGAGTACCTGAAGGCCGCGGAGGACGAGGCCATGGCGGAGACCATCGCCAAGGTCCTGTACCCGGAGGACAACCATCTGGAGGGCAAGTCTCTGCGCCTGAAGCAGCAGTATTTCTTCGTGTCCGCCACGCTCCAGTCCATCGCCGCCAAGCACACGGAGCTGTACGGCACCATGAAGAACTTCCACGAGAAGAACGTCATCCAGATCAACGACACCCATCCGGCCCTGGTGATCCCGGAGCTGATGCGGATCCTGATGGACGACGCCGGCCTGGGCTGGGACGAGGCGTGGGAGATCACCCGGAACTCCGTGGCCTACACCAACCACACCGTCCTGGCGGAGGCGCTGGAGCGCTGGCCCCAGAACCTGTTCGAGCATTTTCTGCCCCGCATCTGGCAGATCACCCTGGAGATCTCCCGCCGCTGGCAGGAGAAGGTGGAGAACTTCTACCACGACCCCAAGAAGACGGAGAAGATGGCCATCGTCTGGGGCGGGGAGGTCCGCATGGCCAACCTGTGCATCGCCGGCGGCATGGCCGTCAACGGCGTCAGCGGCCTCCACTCCGAGATCCTGAAAAAGGACGTGTTCCGGGAAGCCTACGGCATGGAGCCCTGGAAGTTCCAGAACGTCACCAACGGCATCGACCACCGCCGCTGGCTCAGCGAGATCAACCCCGGCCTGGACGGCCTCATCCGGGACCTGACCGGCGGGGACGACTACCTGCTCCATCCCCAGGCCCTGAAAAAGCTGGACGACTACGCCGGTGACCAGACGGTGCTGGACCGGCTGGGGGAGATCAAGCGGGCCAACAAGGTCGCCTTCACCGCCTACGCCAAAAAGACCCGGGGCGTGGAGCTGAACCCCGACGCCATCTTCGACGTGCAGGTGAAGCGGCTCCACGAGTACAAGCGGCAGCTGCTGAACGTGCTGCACATCATCGCGTTGTACCAGAAGCTCCAGGACGACCCCAACGCCATCACCCAGCCCCGGACCTTCCTGTTCGGCGCCAAGGCGGCGCCGGGCTACGCGGTGGCCAAGCGGATCATCCGCCTCATCAACTCCCTGGCGGACCAGATCGACCACGACCCCGCTTGCCGTGATAAGCTGCAGGTGGTGTTCCTGGAGAACTACCGGGTCTCCCTGGCGGAGCAGCTGATGCCCGCCAGCGAGGTGAGCCAGCAGATCTCCACCGCCGGCAAGGAGGCCAGCGGCACCGGCAACATGAAGTTCATGATGAACGGCGCCCTGACCGTGGGCACCCTGGACGGGGCCAACGTGGAGATGCACGACCTGCTGGGGGACGAGAATATGTTCCTCTTCGGCCTCCATGCCGACGAGGTGGAGCAGCTGAAGCGGGAGGGCTATGTGCCCCAGCGGCTGTACAACCGGGACCCGGTGCTCCACCGGTGCCTGGACGCCCTGCGCAACGGCTTCCGGGACGGCGTCCGGTACGACGACCTGTACCAGCGGCTGCTGTTCGGCGCCGGCGGAAGCCCGGCGGACGAGTATTTCCTGCTGGCGGACTTCGCCGCCTACTGCCAGGCGGAGCAGCGGATGGCGGAGACGTACCGGGACCAGACCGCCTGGAACCGCATGAGCCTCCACAACATCGCCCGCAGCGGCGTGTTCGCCGCCGACCGGGCCGTGGCGGAGTACGCGGACCACATCTGGCACGTGCCCCACAAGTGAGCATGAGACCCGCGCCCCGGGAGCGGCTGGACCGCTCCCGGGGCGTCTTGCTGTCCGTCTGCAAAAAAATTTTCTCCCGGTGAGATATTTTCCCCCGCTGGGGGATATTCCTGTCAGAAAGGCCTTTCCGGGCGGCGCTGCCGCCCATCCCAAACAGCAAGGTGTGATGAGATTGACAGACGCAGCCTTTGAGGCGGCGGTGGAGCAGTACAGCGACACGGTGTTCCGGCTGGCGTACAGCTATCTGAAAAACCGCGCCGACGCGGAGGACGTGATGCAGGAGACCCTGCTGAAGCTCTATCTGGCCCGCAAGCCCTTCCAGTCGCCGGAGCATGAACGGCACTGGGTCCTCCGGGTGGCGGTGAACGAGAGCAAAAGGCTCCTCCGCTCCCCCTGGCGCCGGCGGACCGGGCCCCTGGAGGAGGCCGGGGAGCCGGCCTTTGAGACGCCGGAGCAGAGCGAGCTCTTCCGCCACGTGATGAGCCTGCCGCCCAAGTACCGGGCCGCGGTGTACCTCCACTACTACGAGGACTGCTCCGTCCGGGAGATCGCCGCCGCCATGGGCGCCAATCCCTCCACCGTGCAGACCTGGCTCATGCGGGCCAGGGGAAAGCTGAAACTGATCTTGCAGGAGGCAGAGCCATGATCGACAAGAGAATGTACCGGGAGACCTTCTCCCAACTCCGTGCCTCCGACCAGGCCAAACAGGAGGTATTGCAGAGCATGCAGGAGATCAAGCACAGAAAGCGGATGCCCCGGGTGCTGCGGGGCGCGGCTCTGGCGGCGGCCATGGTGATGGCCCTGGCCGTCACCGCCGGGGCGGTGAACGTGGCCACGGACGGGGCGCTCTTCCGGCAGTTCACCATCGTCTGGACGTCCGGAGACCAGTACCTGGCCCGGGATGACCAGGGGAACGCGGTGTCCATCACGCTGGTGGACGGAGACGTGGTGACGGAGGAGGACGGCCGCCTGATCCTCCACGTGGACGGAGAGGACATCGACATCACCGAGGAGCTGGAGACCGAGGGCGTCTATGATTACGCCTACGACATGGAGGTGGTCCGGGAGGACGGCAGCCGGGAGACCCGCACCGTCACCATCGAAGTGACCGGCACCCCGGAGAACTGGACTGTGACCCAGGACAACGGGGACGGCGTGGTCTACGAGACCGCCGGCGGCAGCGGCGCCGCGGGGGACTCCGTCACTGTCACGGAACCGGCGGACGGCTCCGGGGAGCTGCCCGCGGCAAGCGGGGAGGACGCCGCCCCGAAGCAGGCTGCCGTCCCGGCGGCGTGACGGCGGCAAAAAAACGCGGACAGGGGCTTCCCTGTCCGCGTTTCAGCGTTCCTTGCTGAGACCCAGCAGATAATCGGTACTGACCCCGTAGTATTTGCTCAACGTGATCAGATGGTGGATCGGAAGCTCGTTGGCCCCGCGCTCGTAGCGGGCATACATCGTCTGCGACGTTCCGAGCACTTCGGCGATCTGGGTCTGGGTCTTGTCAGCATCTTCCCGCAGGTCCCTCAAAATGCGCACATAATCCATTCCGCCGTTCACGTGGCACCTCCGTATCCGCTCAGGAGCTTTTTGGTGTTTACAATGTACCATAAATTTGCGAATCTGTTGGAAAGCAATACAGAATTTTACTACAATTATAAGACAAATTTACTCAAAAATCCAGAGAATACCGGGAAATGAGAACAAATTCCAGAAAGCACCAAAGACCGGGAGTGGTCGGAGAGCGGGAGACGAAAACAGCAGCCGGACAGGCGGTTTCCTTGACAGTGCTTTACAAAAGCGGTTTTTCCATATATAATAGTACCCGTTTCCCCCGGCGGCGTCTGCCGGACGTCTGGGGAGAGACCAGATTTTTTTGACAGGACCCCCTGTCTGTGGATCCCAAAGGAGGAACCCGGCCTGTTATGAGCAACCGAAAGAAAAAGGAAGCACTGCCCCGCGACCTGGAGATCCGCGGCGCCGAGCTGTATGGAAAGCACCTGTCGCCGGAAAAGCAGCGGGCGCTGCTGATCGTCACCCTGGCGGCCTGCGCCCTGCCCATGATCCTGGGCGTCCGGTACTGGGACCAGATCCCGGAGATCGTGGAGACCGGCCTCATCGGCCCCGGGGGGAAGGACGACTCCCTGCCCCGGTGGGCGGTGGCCTTTGCACTGCCCGGGCTGATGTGCCTGCTGGAGGCCATCGCCCACTTCATGCTGCTGCAGTACCAGAAGCGGATGAAGATCCCCCCGGCCTTCAACCGGATGATGGGCCGCTGGGGCTTTCCCGCCATCTCGGTGCTGTTCTGCAGCGGCGTCATCCTGGAGACCTCCGGCCAGGGGCTGAGCTGGAACTTCTACACCCCCTGCCTCCTGGGCCTGGTGCTGATGCTGCTGGGCTCCCATATGTTTGACTGCCCCACGGACGCCAAGCTGGCGCTGCGGTTCTCCTTCACGGAGAATGACCCCGTCCTGTGGAAGGAGGTCCACCGGTTCGCCGGCTGGCTGTGGATGCTGGCGGGACTGGTGGTGATCGCCTGGGCCATGCTGTCCGCGGACACCACGTTCTTCTCCGCCCTGCTGGCCCTGGCGGCTTTGGTGGTGCCCATGCTCTACGGGCGGAGCCGGGCAGGCCGGACAAACGGATAAACGAAAGAGGAAGCGAGAGCTATGGAATATACGGAAGGCGTCCGGTTCGACAGCCTGCATCTGTCGCCGGAGATCATGCGCGCCATTGAAAAGCGGAATATCGAGGTGTCCACCCCGGTCCAGGCGGGCTGCATCCCGCCCATGATGGACTGGCAGGACGTGATCGCCAAGGCCCCCACCGGCACCGGCAAGACCTTTGCCTACGGCATCCCCATCGTGGAGCACGTGGACCCGGAGGACGAGAGCGTCCAGGCGGTGATCCTGGCTCCCACCCGGGAGCTGGCCATCCAGATCACCGACGAGCTCCGGGACCTGGCGGCCTTCAAGCCCGGGGTGCGGACGGTGTGCCTCTACGGCGGCGCCCCCATCGGCCGGCAGATCGACACGCTGAAGAAGCACCCTCAGATCGTGGTGGCCACGCCGGGGCGGCTCAGCGACCACATGAAGCGCCGCACCGTCCGGGTGGACACCGCCCAGACCGTGGTGCTGGACGAGGCGGACCGGATGCTGGACATGGGCTTCATCCACGACGTGACCCGCCTGCTGGACAAGATGAACAAGCGGAAGAACCTGGGGCTGTTCTCCGCCACCATCTCCCGGGAGGTCATGGACATCGCCTGGGTGTACCAGCGGGACGCGGCGGAGATCACCGTCCGGGAGGACGAGCAGAACAAGCCGGACATCAAGCAGTTCCGCATGGACGTGCCCCACGACGGCAAGGCCGACGCCATCGAGCGGATCCTCAACGAGACGGGCTTTGACCGGTGCATGGCCTTCTGCAACACCAAGGGCTCCACGGAGCGGATCACCAAGTTTTTGCAGATGCGGGGCATCGACGCCGAGTGCATCCACGGCGACATCCCCCAGCGCAAGCGGGAGCAGGTGATGGACAAGTTCCGCCAGGGCAAGCTGCGGGTGTTCGTCTCCACCGACGTGGCGGCCCGGGGTATCGACGTGGACGACGTGGACATCGTGTTCAACTGCGATGTGCCGGACGAGAACCAGGACTACGTCCACCGCATCGGCCGCACCGGCCGGGCCAAGCGGCAGGGCGTGGCGGTGACCTTCGTGTCCGACTACCCCGCCAAGATGCGGATCGACGACATCGCCGAAAAGACCCGGAACGAGATCGTGCCGGTGAAGTTCGACGAGAACGGCCATCTGGCCACGGTGTGAGCAAACTGGATAGAGACCTTCAGACCGGACGCGGTGCCCCGCGTCCGGTCTTTGCGTCCTGGGATTTGTGAACAGAGTCTTAATTTTTGTAATTATTTGTTACTTTTTGACGGCCGGCAACTTTACAAGCCGGAGAAAAGCCTTTATAATAGACCCGGTCATTTGACATCCAGGGCGCCCCAGGGCGCCTCAGCTTGTCGAAATCATGATTTCGACAAGCTGCCTGCGTTTTTCAGAACTTCGTGAAGTTCTGAAAAACGGTTGATTGAAAACGAAAGACACCCCTCCTGGGTTTCTTTCGTAGCTATCTTCCTTCCCGTTTTCTTAGTTTTGCGGGTTTATCGACAGTCTGGGGCGCCCCAGGGCGCCTGTTCTATACTCCAAAGAAGAGGAGCGATGGTATGAAGCATTGGAAGCGGCGGCTGGCGCTGCTCCTGGCCGCGGCGCTGTGCGCCGCCGCGCTGTCCGGCTGCGGCCGGAGCGGGGACGCGATGGACCTGTCCGTCTGCGTGGGCGGGGAGCCGGAGGAGCTGGACCCCATCTACGCCAGCGAGACGGCGGACCAGACCGTCCTGGTCCACCTGTATGAGAACCTGATGCGCAAGACCGCCGCCGGCGTGACGGAGGGCGTGGCCCGCAGCGCCGAGTCGGAGGAGAACGCGGACGGCACGGTCACCTGGACCTTCCAGCTGCGGAACGCGGAGTGGTCCGACGGGCGGCAGGTGCTGGCGGCAGACTTCGTCTACGCCTGGCAGCGGCTGGCGAACCCGGCCAACGGCTCCCCCAGCGCGTCGCTGCTGTCGGTGGTGGCGGGCTATGACGCGGTGCGGGAGACCGGCGACCCGGCCCTCCTGCAGGTGACGGCGGAGGACGACCGCACCCTGGTGGTGGTGCTGAACGGCAATTACAGCTGGTTCCTGTCAGAGGTGTGCACCTCTCCCGCCACCATGCCCCTGCGGCAGGATCTGGTGGACGGGACGGTGGAGCCGGAGGAGACGGCGGAGGCCGCGGGGGAAGAGACTGCGGAAGCGGAGCCGGGAGCAGCGGAGGCCACGCCCTGGTGGTCCGACCTCTCCGCCCTGGTGACCAACGGGCCCTATCAGGTGAGCGGCTACCAGGCCGGGGAGACCCTGACCCTGGCGGCCAGCGAGACGTATCACGACGACATCTCCGGCCCTCAGACCCTGACCTTCCATTTCGCGGAGACCGCGGAGGAGGGGCAGGCCCTCTATGACGCGGGGACGGTGGACTTCCTGGGCGCGCTGCCGGAGGAGCGGCTGGCCGCCCTGGCGGAGGAGGAGAGCCCCGCCCTGACGCCGGAGCTGGGGGTGCAGACCGTGATCTTCAACTGCGCCCAGGACACCCTGATGGACGCCCGTGTCCGCCTGGCCCTGAGCCTGGTGATCGACCGGGCCGCCGCGGCGGAGGCCGCCGGCCCCGCCGCCCGGGCCGCCGAGGGCTTGATTCCCCCCGGCGTGCCGGAGAGCGAGGAGGCGGACTTCCGCGCCACCGGCGGCGCCCTGCTGGACAACGCGCCGGAGCACCGGGAGAAGCTGGCGGAGCAGGCCCGCGCCCTGCTGGAGGAGGCGGGATACGCCAATGTCCAGGATTTGGGGCAGCTGGAGTACCTCTATGTGGACGAGGGGAACGGCGCCGCCGTGGCCCGGACGCTGGTGGACGCCTGGCGGAGCGCCCTGGGCCTGCAGGTGACGGCCCGGGCCGTCACGGCGGAGGAGCTGGCCGCCGCCCTGGGGGACGGCACCTTCTCCCTGGCGGGGACGGAGGTCCGGGCCCTGGGCAATGACGCGGAGTGCTTCCTGCTGCAGTGGGCCTCCACCAGCCAGGAGAACGTCTCCCGGTACGCCAACAGCGCCTATGACACGCTGCTGTCCGTCATCGCCGGGGCGGAGGACGAGACCGCCCGGCTGGGCTGCCTCCACGACGCGGAGGCCCTGCTGCTGGAGGAGGGGGCCGTGGCGCCCCTCTACACCACCGTCACGGCCTGGACCCTGCGGGACGGCCTCACCGGCGTCCTGCGGGACGGGCGGGGCTGGTTCAGCTTTGCGGCCGTGATCCCCAGAAGCGAATGAGCAGATGGAACACCAGGGCAGCGGCGCCGCCGCTGCCCTGGTGTTTTGCCGGAGGGCTCCACTGATGGCAGACATAAGTCCTGCTAAAATAGACAAACCGTTAAGTAAACTTGCGTAAAAAATATGCCGGCAGGACAAATTTTACAAATCCCGCCAGGAAGCCGTTGCAACCGGCGGGGAAGTTGGTATATACTTAATGGAACTGAACCATCACCGCCATCCGGCGGAAGTAAGGAGGACGACCTATGAGCCAAGCATTCAAAAAGGTCCTGGTGGCCAACCGGGGCGAGATCGCCATGCGGATTTTCCGGGCCTGTCATGACCTGGGCCTCCAGACCATTGCCATCTACTCCAACGAGGACGTATACAGCCTCTTCCGCACCGCGGCGGACGAGTCCTATCTGATCGGTGAGAACGAGAGCCCCCTGGGCGCCTATCTGGACATCCCCCGCATCATCGAGCTGGCCAAGAAGCACGGTGCCGACGCCATCCACCCCGGCTACGGCTTCCTCAGCGAGAACGCGGACTTCGCCCGGGCCTGCGAGGCCGCGGGCATCAAGTTCATCGGCCCTTCCTCCCAGGTGCTGGACCTGATGGGCGACAAGCTGTCCGCCAAGCAGATCGCCGTGGCCTGCGGCGTGCCCACCACCCCCGGCACAACGGAGCCCCTGAAGAGCCGTGAGGCCGCCCAGAAGCTGGCCATGGAGTTCGGCTTCCCGGTGATCCTGAAGGCAGCCGCCGGCGGCGGCGGCCGCGGCATGCGCCGGTGCGACACCGTGGAGGAAGTGGGCACCAACTTTGACCTGGTGAAGTCCGAGGCCAAGAAGGCCTTCGGCAACGACGACATCTTCATGGAGAAGTTCCTGGTGGAGCCCAAGCATATCGAGGTGCAGGTGCTGGGCGACGAGCAGGGCAATGTGGTCCACCTGTTCGAGCGGGACTGCTCCCTCCAGCGGCGCTACCAGAAGGTGGTGGAGTTCTCTCCCGCCTTCTCCGTGGACAAGAAGATCCGCCAGGCCCTGTACGAGGACGCGGTGAAAATCGCCAAGCACGTGGGCTATGTGAACGCCGGCACCCTGGAGTTCCTGGTGGACAAGGAGGGCCATCACTACTTCATCGAGATGAACCCCCGCATCCAGGTGGAGCACACCGTCACCGAGATGGTGACCGGCGTGGACCTGGTGCGCTCCCAGATCCTGATCGCCGAGGGCTGCCCCCTCAGCGACCCCCGCATCGGCATCAAGAAGCAGAGCGATCTGCACCTGAACGGCTACGCCATCCAGTGCCGCGTCACCACCGAGGACCCGGCCAACAACTTCGCCCCCGACACCGGCAAGATCACCTCCTACCGGTCTCCCGGCGGCTTCGGCGTCCGGCTGGACGCGGCCACCGCCGGCGTGGGCAGCGAGATCTCCCCCTACTATGACTCCCTGCTGCTGAAGGTCACCACCTGGGACAACACCTTCCAGGGCGTGTGCTACAAGGCGGGCCGCGCCATCCGGGAGATCCATATCCGCGGCGTCAAGACCAACATCGCCTTCATCTCCAACATCCTGCAGAACCCCACCTTCCAGGCGGGGGGCTGCCACACCAAGTTCATCGACGAGACGCCGGAGCTGTTCCAGCTGGACGAGGGCCAGGACCGGGCCACCAAGATGCTCAAGTACATCGGCAACATCGTGGTGAAGGAGCGGGACGGCCACAAGATGTACGACCCCTGCCGCTTCCCGCCGGTGACCGGAAACCGGCCCGACGGCCTCAAGCAGATGCTGGACGCCAAGGGCCCCAAGGCCGTGGCCGACTGGGTCAAGGACCAGAAGAAGCTGCTGATCTGCGACACCACCTGCCGCGACGCCCACCAGTCCCTGCTGTCCACCCGGGTCCGCACCCGGGACATCGTCAAGGGCATGGAGGGCACCAGCGAGATCCTGGCGGACGCCTTCTCCCTGGAGTGCTGGGGCGGCGCCACCTTCGACGTGGCCTACCGCTTCCTCCATGAGTCCCCCTGGGAGCGGCTGGATCTGATCCGGGAGAAGGCCCCCAACCTGCTGCTGCAGATGCTGCTGCGGGGTGCCAACGCCGTGGGCTACACCAACTACCCCGACAACGTCATCCGGGAGTTCGTCAAGGAGGCCGCCCGGTCCGGCATCGACGTGTTCCGGGTGTTCGACTCCCTCAACTGGATCCCCGGCATGGAAGTGGCCATGGACGAGGTCCTGAAACAGGATAAGATCTGCCAGGCCACCATCTGCTACACCGGCGACATCCTGGACCCCAAGCGGGACCGCTACACCCTGAAATACTATGTGGACCTGGCCAAGGAGCTGGAGCACCGGGGCGCCCACATGCTGGCCATCAAGGATATGTCCGGCGTGCTGAAGCCCTATGCCGCCAAGAAGCTGGTCTCCACCCTGAAGCAGGAGATCGGCATCCCCATCCAGCTCCACACCCACGACACCTCCGGCAACCAGGTGGCCGCCTATCTGCTGGCGGCGGAGGCCGGCGTGGACGTGGTGGACTGCGCCATCAGCTCCATGGCGGGCACCACCAGCCAGCCCTCTCTCAACGCCGTGGTGGCGGCCCTGCAGGGCACGGAGCGGGACACCGGCCTGGACCTGGACCGGCTCCAGTACCTGACGGATTACTGGGAGGACGTCCGCAAGCGGTACGACTCCTTTGAGACGGGCCTCCAGTGCAGCAACGCGGACATCTACCGCTATGAGATCCCCGGCGGCCAGTACACCAACCTGAAGCCCCAGGTGGAGTCCCTGGGCCTGGGCGACCGGTTCCTGGAGGTCAAGGAGAACTACCGGAAGGTCAACGAGATGCTGGGCGACATCGTGAAGGTGACCCCCTCTTCCAAGATGGTGGGCGACCTGGCCATCTTCATGACCCAGAACAACCTGACGCCGGAGAACATCGTGGAAAAGGGCGAGGGCCTGGCCTTCCCGGACAGCGCCGTCAGCTACTTCTCCGGCATGATGGGCCAGCCCGCCGGCGGGTTCCCCAAGGATCTGCAGCGGGTGGTGCTCAAGGGCAAGAAGCCCATCACCTGCCGCCCCGGCGAGCTGCTGCCCCCCGTGGACTTTGAGGAGAAGAAGCGGGAGATGCAGTCCTTCGACGAGGATCCCAGCTGGCGGGCGGTCCTCAGCTACTGCCTGTATCCCAAGGTGGTGGAGGACTATGTCAAGAACCAGAAGGAGTACGGCTACATCATGCGGCTGGGCAGCCACGTGTTCTTCCACGGCCTGGCGGTGGGCGAGACCAACAAGGTCAACATCGCCGACGGCAAGACCCTGGTCATCAAGTACCTGGGTCTGGGCGAAGTGGACAAAGAGGGCATGCGCACCGTCAGCTTCGAGCTCAACGGCATCCGCCGGGACGTGCAGGTGCCCGACGAGGAGGCCCAGAAGAGCATCGTCAGGGTCCCCATGGCGGACCCGGAGGACAAGAGCCAGGTGGGCTCCTCCATCCCCGGCGCGGTGAGCAAGCTCAGCGTGAAGGTGGGCGACACGGTGGAGGTCAACCAGACCCTGGCCACCATCGAGGCCATGAAGATGGAGACCGCCATCACCGCCCGGATGTCCGGCACGGTGGCGGAGATCCTGGTGAAAGAGGGCGAGACCGTCAAGGGCGGCCAGCTCATCATGACCATCAAGTAAAACGCGTTTTCTGGCAGGAGGCCGGTCCGGACAGGACCGGCCTCTTTTTCGCCGCCTGGTTACAAGAGATACAAGCCGTCCGGGAAACTGTAACTGTTTTGTTATTGCTTTGCCGGGGAAACTGTACTAACATGGACAGTACAGTTAAAAGGCATTGAAAAGAACAAGAAGAGGAGTACATACCATGGCTGAAGTCAAAGACCTGGAAAATATGGAACAGGAAACGACCGCTCCGGCGATGGCGGAACCCAGAGCGGAGGACGGCGCTTCCGGCGGCGGGACCCGGGTGGACCTGCGGAGCCGCTGGCGGGCCATCCCCCGGAAAAAGCGGCGCAGAGTGATCCGACTCGGCGTGATCCTTTTGGTTTTGCTGGTGATCGCGGCGATCCTGCTGAAGCTCCTGGGGGGCGGCAGCGGCGGCGGAGAGAGTCAGGTGGTCACTGACGTGGTGCAGTACGGCGCCATCACCTCCACCGTGGAGGGCAGCGGCCTGACACGCGCCAAAAGCAGTGAGACCATCACCATCACCACCGCCGGGACCGTGACGGATGTGCTGGTGACCGAGGGCCAGCAGGTCACCGCCGGCACCCCGCTCTTCACCATCGACTCCCCGGCGGCGGAGTCCGCCGTGCAGAAGGCCCGGAGCGATGTGGAGGGCTATGAGAAGCAGCTCTCCCAGGCCCAGAAGGACATCGCGGGGCTGAATCTCTCGGCCCCCTATCCCGGCAAGCTGATGAAGACGGTGACGCTGAACCCCGGCGACCCCATCAGCAAGGGCTCCACGGTGGCCGAGCTCAACGATGACACCCGCCTGCGGCTGGAGCAGTATTACAGCTACGCCTATGCCGGGGACCTGTATGCGGGGCAGACCGTGAACGTCTCGATCCCATCTCTGATGACATCCATCCCCGGCACGGTGGAGGCGGTCCACATGGTCAGCCGCATCACGCCGGAGGGCTCCGAGCTCTTCTCCGCGGATATCCTGGTGGAGAACGACGGCGCCCTGACGGCGGAGATGGCGGCCTCCGCCACCGTCACGGTGAACGGGGAGACCGTTTACCCCTATGAGGCCGGCAAGCTGGAGTACTACCGCACCAGTGAGCTGAAATCCACCGTGGACGGCACGGTGATCTCCAGCAATCTGGTGGACTACCTGCAGGTGACGCCGGGCCAGGTGCTGGTGCGCATCGACGGGGAGGAGAGCGAGAGCCAGATGTTCACCATCCAGCAGAATCTGGACACCGCCCGGGAGGAGCTGCAGACTGCCGAGAAGAACCTGGCCAACTGTAAGGCGGTGGCGCCCATCGACGGCATGGTGATCGGCCTGACCATCCAGCCCGGCGACGAGATCCCGGCCAATACCACGGTGGTCACGGTCTCTGATACCTCTACGGTGGTCATTTCCGCCAATGTGGACGAGCGGAACATCAGCTACATCAAGCCTGGGATGTCGGTGGAGCTGGACCAGTGGGGGACCCCGGCCTTTGGCACCGTGGAGACGGTGAGCCTCTCCAGCACGGTGAACAACGGCGTGGCCACCTATCCCATCACCATCTCGGCGGACAATGCCGAAGGGACGCTGCAGGTGAACAGCTATGTCAACTACACCATCACCGCCAGCGAGAACGACAACTGCCTGGTCCTGCCGCTCCAGTGCGTGCGGACCGTGTCCCAGGAGGACGGCACCACCGTCAACGTGGTGTTCGTGGAGAGCAGCCAGCGGCCGGAGAACGCCATTGACACGCCCTCGCTGACGGAGGAGATCCCCGACGGCTTCTGGGCCGTGCCGGTGGAGATCGGCATCTCCGACAACTTCAACGTGGAGATCAAGTCCGGCGTGGAAGAGGGGACTGTGGTGTTCACCCAGATCCAGTCCCTGAATGGCTGGTGATGCCTATGAACAATCTCGTGGAACTGCGGGACGTCTACAAGATCTACGGCGAGGGCCTTGAGAGCGAGGTCCGCGCCCTGGACGGGGTGTCCCTGACCATTGACCGGGGAGAGTTCGTGGCGGTGGTGGGCCAGTCCGGCTCCGGCAAGTCCACCATGATGAACGTGCTGGGCTGCCTGGACATCCCCACCCGGGGGACCTACCTGCTGGACGGGACGGACGTGCGGGAGCTGACGGACAAGGAGCTCTCCCACATCCGCAACAAGCAGATCGGCTTCATCTTCCAGCAGTACAACCTGATCCAGAGCCTGACGGTGCTGGAGAACGTGGAACTTCCGCTGATCTACCAGGGGGTGAACGCCGATGACCGCCGGGACATGGCCCTGGAGGCCCTGGGCCGGGTGGGGCTGGCGAACCGCGTCAAGCACAGGCCGGTGGAGATGTCCGGCGGCCAGCAGCAGCGGGTGGCCATCGCCCGGGCCAT